>CAMDBU010000084.1 GCA_945889495.1 Syntrophobacter sp. SbD2
GTTTTGCTCTGTGGGTGCGACTACGTGACCAAGTCGCTGCTCATCGGCGCCGAGGACTCGATCGGAGAATATTTATGATCTCTCGTCACCGCCTCGCACTGATGCCTAGCGTTTTGTGAAAATCGGACTTCTACCACGGGCTGCTAGACCAAGACGCTCGAACGTCTCTTGGTGCCTGAGGAGCGTGCATCCGAAGAAATCCAAATCTGTATCTAGATTCGAGCGAGCAATGGTGACGTGAGTGTCAACAGTGCATTCATCCAAATTTTGATAGACCTGAGCGACACGTCCGAGTGTGCCGACACCAGTTGAATTGATTAGCACGTCACCGAAACGAACGAACTTGTCAGGTGGAATCGGTTTAGTTTGCCGTCGCGCTGGCTCAAGGGCGAGGCGTTCGTCGCGGATGCACTTCTGGTTAATGATCGTTGAATCTCCGTTTTCATCGTAGCTCGGTGACAGGCCGCGATTTAGATACGCGGTCAGTTCGCCGAGCTTCTTCACCGTCCAGCCTTGGGGAATCTCGCCGAGGGGTGAGGCGACGCGCGGAATCTTTTCGTGGCCAGGGAAGCGGAAGTGGACGAACCACTCGCGGTAGAGGGTGCGAGCCATCGCCTCCAAAATCCGGATGCGCCGCTGACTGTTCTCTATCAGCTCGTCGTAGGCCGACATGATACCCGCAATCCGCCGTTGTACCGGAAGCGGTGGTATATTTACCTTGAGATCGCAAAACGCTGACTTGTTCAGAATCGGCGTTCGCACGCCTGTTGTCGCTCCCAGTGAGAGCAACTCTTGTTTGCGAGGGCGCAGAGAGTAGTAAAGGAATGACGGTTCGACCTTGCCGTTCGGAACGATGGTATTGATTTGCTGGTTTGTGAACGAAGGCTTGTCGGTCATTATTGCTTCGCCCATCTGCCAGCCGATGCAGGAGACACATACGCTGTTCGCCGGGACTTTGATGCGCTTCAATAGTTCCGCGCCCTCATGCGAAACACTTCGTTGTGTCGCTCTAGCATACTTCCCTTGGCGCATGTCCCCCGGGGTGATAAAGGGATAGTCGTCACCAAAGTAGGCAGGACGTTCAGTCGGCGGCGTCCGCCCTGTGAAAACCTCGCCGAGGTCTCCAATTCTTATTTCAGACCATGCGTCTTCGCGCATCGTCACGCCTCCAGAATCTCCGCCACGCGCTGCGCGCCCTCACCTCGGTCCTCTCCCAGCGGGAGAAGGGAGCGTCGCGCGCCTGGGCGTTGAGGGATTCGCTGTTCATTTCTTCCCTCCCTTTTTCCGCTTGGGTGGTGGCGGCAATTGTTTGATGGCTTTGTCGAAGTCGCTCCCAGCCTGGTCGGCTTGCGCAATCTGTTCACGGTGAAACTTGTCGTATTCAGTCTCGGCAAGCTCCTTGGCCATCTCGTGGGAGATTTTCCCGGCGTGGGTCAGGATGTTGCGGTCGTTGATGGTGAGGAAGCCGTGCAGCTTGGTGATCCAGTCGCGCATGTGCATGGGCACGCGGCGCATGGCCTGGCCTTCGGCAAAAACGAGGTATTGCTCGACGAGGTTGTTCAGGGCTGCGAGTTCCGGCTCGCTGAGATAATTCTTGGCGATGGTGACATCCTGCTTGCGCACCTTCGCGCCGCGCCAGTTGGTCAGCCCCATGTGCGGTTTGGCGGAGTCGGCGCGGGTGTGGATGATTTCCGCGGCCGTCTGGCCCGTGATGGCCCAGTGCATTTTGTTCTGCACGGTCTGGAAGAACTCGATGCTCTCCAGTTGGGCCGGGTCGTAGTCGATGCTGGTGGCGTAGATGTCGGTGATCTTCTGATAAAAGCGCCGCTCAGAGGTGCGGATGTCTTGAATCCGCCGCAGCAGCTCGTCGAAGTAGTCAAAGGGATGATCGGGATTTTTCAGCCGCTCGTCGTCGAGGACGAAGCCCTTGACGATGTACTCGCGCAACCGTTGCGTGGCCCAGATGCGAAAGCGCGTGGCGACAGCGCTTTTGACGCGGTAACCGACCGAGATGATGGCGTCGAGGTTGTAGAATTTGGTTTGGTAGCTCTTGCCATCGGCGGCAGTCGTCAAGGATTCCTTGACAACTGAATCTTCCGCCAACTCCTTCTCTTTGAAGATGTTTTGCAGGTGCAGACTGACGTTCTGCTTGGTCGTCTGAAAGAGCTCGGCCATATGCTGCTGAGTCAGCCAGACGGTTTCGTGCTCCAGTCGGACTTCGATTTTCGTTCGCCCGTCCTCAGCCGAATAGACAAGGAACTGGCCTTGGGCTGGAGGATTGGGCTCTTTTGAAACGCTCATGTTTCCAGAATCTCCGCCACGTTGCCGGCGATGGTCGCCTCCAATTCCCGTGCGGCGGCGTTGAGGGCTTCAAGTTCCTCGTTCATCGTTTCGAGTTGTTCCTTGAAATCCTCGTCGCTCACCGCTTCGCCAGCGGCCACGCCCACGTAACGGCCAGGGTTGAGCGACCAGCCTTGCGCTTCGATTTCATTGAGCGTGGCGGCGCGGCACAGGCCGGGAACATCGCGGAATTTTGGATTTGCGTCAGCGGGGCTGCTTTTGGATTTTGGATTGGAGGCAAAGATTTCCAGCAGCTTCGCTTCCGCATCTTCGCCGCCGAGAGTGAAGTCGGGTTTCTCGTCACGATATAATCGGACGATGTTGGCGAGGAAACTTATTGGGGCTTCCGTCCAATCTCTGTGGGCGCGGTCGATTTGCCGGTAGATGTGGCGGGCGTCGATGAACAGCACGGTGTCGCGAGAGCGACCACCGTGGCCCTCACCCCGACCCTCTCCCAAAGGGCGAGGGGGTAAATTCTGTTTGCCACGATCCAGGAACCAGAGCGTGCATGGAAACGTGACTGTGTAGAACAGATTCGGGCCGACGGCGACCATCGCATCGACGGCGTAAGCTTCGATCAATTGCTTTCGTAGCTCTTGTTCGGAGCTGCGCGCGTCGGAGGCGGAGTTGGCGATGACGAAGCCGGCGCGGCCCGTTTTATTGAGCGCCGAATAGAAGAGCTGAATCCACAGGTAGTTGCCGTTGTCGGTGCGCGGCAGTCCGAAGGGATAGCGCCGACCTTTTCCCACTGAATCTTTGAGTCGATCCTTATCGACGGCATTGACGTTGAATGGTGGATTGGCCAGGACGAAATCGAAGTTCCCGGTGGCGTCGTGCGGGTCGTCGTAGTAGCTGTTGACGTTGCCGCCGTGGCGAATGTCGCCTTCGAGTCCGTGGATCGCCAGGTTCATCCGGCACAGCCGGCCGGTTTCGTCGGTCTTTTCGACGCCGTGGATCGACAGCTCGGAAGAAGGATTTTTCTGGTGCGCGTGGACGAAGCGCGCGCTCTGCACGAACATGCCGCCGGAGCCGCAAGCGACATCGAGCAGCCGCCCATGGAAAGGTTCGATGATCTCGACGATCAACCGGACGATGCTGCTCGGCGTGAAAAACTCGCCGCCCTTCTGCCCTTCCGTGCGCGCGAACTCGCCGAGGAAGTATTCGTAGATGCGACCGAAGGCATCGTATTCGAGATTGTCGGGGATCTCGGAAACTTTCTTCAGCAACTCCTTGAGCAGCGTACTGTTAAAGATCTGATAGGACCGCGACAACACGCCGGCGAGTTGCGGATTGTGCTTTTCGATCTCGGCCATCGCGTCGTTGATCGCCTGGCCGATATTGCCGCCCTCAGGCAGCGCCAGCAGATGATCGAAGCGCGCGTTGGGCGTCAGGTAAATAACGCCCTCGGCATGATAAGCGCTCGGCTCATCGATGCGCGACGAACCGCGTCGCCCGCTGGAGCCAACTTTCTCCAATTCGCCGCGCCGTTTGGCGAAGCGAGATTCGGCGAAGCGCAGAAAGATCAGCCCGAGAACCGGCGTCGAATATTGCGCCGCCGTCAGTCCAGAGTTGGCGCGCAACTGATCCGCCGCCGCCCAAAGGCGCGTCTCTAATGTATTGGTAGCGGTGTCTTTCTCAGACGGTGCGATCCATTGCATAGGAATTCGATACTTCGGGGGATTCTAGCGATAGGTGGGTATCCTGACAAGGGCGAGGATAACGAATAAAAAAAGGGGCGGGTTTTAAACCCGCCCCTACCATGAGCCCTTTGCGTCCCGATCACCCTGAGCACCGTCGAAGGGTGCGGCCAACCGAATCCGAATCTACGCGTCCTTACGCTTCTTCAGCTCTTCGATCAGCTGCGGCACGATCTTGAACAGATCCCCGACCACGCCGAAGTCGGAGTATTGGAAGATCGGCGCGTCGGGATCTTTGTTGATGGTGATGATGTACTTGGAGGTCTTCATGCCGGAGAGATGCTGCACGGCGCCGGAGATGCCGACGGCGAAATAAATGTCCGGCTTGACGGTCTTGCCGGTCTGGCCGATCTGCATGGCGTAGGGCACCCAGCCAGCGTCCACCGCGGCGCGGCTGGCGCCGACGGCGCCGCCCATAACATCGGCCAACTCTTTAAGCATGTTGAACTGCTCTTCGCCTTTGAGACCGCGGCCGCCGGAGATGACGATCTTGGCGCCTTCGAGAAATGGCCCTTCGCGCTTGACCACCACCCGCTCTTTCATGTGCACTTTGCGCAGGCTGTCGCCCGCCGCCGCCGCTACTTCTTCGACGGCTAGCGCTTGGGGATTTTCTTTCGGTTCGAAGGATTTCGGCCGGACGACTAATAATTTCGTGCCGGCATTGAGCAGCGTGCTGGTATTTTCGTAGCTTGCGCCCAGAGCCGGAATCGTCGCCACCACGCTGCCGTCTTTGAGTTCGAAGTCGCCGACATCGGTGATCGCGCCGCAGTCGAGCCGCGCACTTAAGTTCGCGACCAAATCGCGCCCGGCGTAGCTCGACGCGAACAACATCACCGCGGGTTTATGTTTTTCAATCAAACCGGCAACGGTCGCGGCCGCCGGCAAGGTCAGATAGTCTTTGTAAACCGCGTCGGCTGAGCGATAAATCTTGCTGGCGCCATGTTGGGCCAGCGTCTGCGCCGCGTCGTCAGGCGCCGGGCCGAGTAATATGACTTCGGCGGTACCGACTTCGGAGGCCTTGGCGAGCATCTCCAAAGAAGTGGTTGTGATTCGGTCGTCGCCGATTTCCGCGTATACCCAGATAATGTCCGCCACTTAAATCACCTTGATTTCAGCAAGAAAGTCCGCGATCTGCTTGCCGCCTTCCCCTTCGTCAGTTACCGCTCTGCCGGCCTGGCGCATGGGCGGCCGGCCGATGGTGAGAACTTTTTCCCGCGCGCCGGCTTCGCCGACCTGATCCGCAGGCACGCCGAGGTCAGCGGCGGTGTATACTTTGATCTCTTTTTTCTTCGCCGCCATGATGCCTTTGAGCTGCGGATAGCGCGGTTCGTTGATACCGCTGCTGCATGCCACCAAGGCCGGCAAAGTCGATTCGACGATTTCGAAACCCGACTCGCTCTGCCGTTTGATCGTGATGTTGGTGCCGTCGACGGTGATTTCCTTGGCGAAGGTGAGCGGCGGGATGCCCAACAGCTGGGCGATCTGTCCATGGACGATACCCGAATAGCTATCGCCACTCTCGGTGGCGCAGAGGACGATATCGAACTCCTGTTTCTTGATCGCCGCGGCCAAAAGTTTCGCCGTGGCAAGCGTATCGGAACCGGCCACCGCGTCGTCAAGAATATGCACCGCCGATGTCACGCCCATAGCTAGCGCGTTACGGATGCCGATGGTCACATCGCTGGTGCCCATGGTGACCAAGACCACCTGGCCGCCATTTTTTTCCACCAGGCGCAGCCCCTCTTCCACCGCGCTCGCCGCCATCGGATCGAGCTCATGGGGTACGCCCTTGCGCACCATGCGTTTATGATTGGCATCGATCTCGATGATGACCGTGCTCGCGGGGATCACTTTACCGCAGACGACGACATTCAATGTATTGCTCTCCCGTGCGTGAATTCGCCTGTTACAAATACGACAAAGGCGCCTTTCGGACAAGGCGCCTCTGGTCGTGAGACTGATTATTTACGAATTAACTTTGTCGGTCAGCGGCTCAGGAAATCCACTGTTTGACATCGCCTTCGATAACCACGTCGAGGATCTCTTTGCAGTCGGCGATCGCCTGGTCGACGACCTTGGGATCGTCCTTCAAGTGCGGGATGCCCGCGCCCACGGCTTTCTTCAAACCCTGAATGAAATCCTTGAACTGCTGGTCCAATGCTTCAGTATTCGGTGCTGCTTCCATAATCTTCCTCTCCTAGGTATAAAGCCGGCCCTTGTTAGGATCCGGGAGCGTGAGCCCCATCTTCAAGATCAAGCCGTCGATCTCATCTTTGTACAGCTGGCGCGCTTCAGCGTTGGTGCGGCGCTTGAGGCCCCACTGCATGTAGCGCTCGGAACGGTACGACTTGCTGTTGCCGAACATGTCGAGCCCCTTGACGTACCAATAGTCGACCGCTTTCTGAACCCGAACCTTGTATTCACCACCCTTGGCGGCGAAGTCGGCGCTGGCGTTGGTGCCGAAGTCAAGATGGCCTTCTTCTTCACGGATGATGTCCGGATCTTCGACCACCCGGGCCAGCGGCGCGTAGCTGCAATCGAGAAATTCCTCAAGCTGGAAACGGCCGACGCGGTCGATCAAGAAACCGAACACCGCGTAGTCTTCCCAAGTCTTGATCTCGCCACGGAACGCTTCGACATAGCGTTCTTGATTGGTCCGGCTGAGCGTGTAGGAAACGTCAACGCCGATGTCGCCGGCCAAACGCGCCATCTTGCGGAAATGGTCCATCTCTTCGGCCGCGGTGCGCGCAACGATCAACTGATCCAGCTTGGTCGGCGCGGTCGGTAAAATATGCTTGACGTAAAGATTCGGACCGCCGATTTCACAGTCCGCTTGAATCGCCAGCACGCGGCGAATCAAATCCTGGTATTCTGGATCCTGTTTTTCAAAATCCTTAACTTCGACCTTGGTGGTAAACATCGATGCCCTCCTATGGGATGTAATTAGGCGTAAGCTATGCAAAAATTATTAACAAAACGGTTCCGACAAATCAACCGGATGGGCTTGCCAGAACCGGCCCGACCGGCTATGCACTGCGCTAGCGCGCGATTCAAAGGGGTACCATGGCCAGCCACGAGAACTTTACTCTGCTCACCGACCTCTACCAGCTGACCATGGCCCAGGGCTATTTCCGCGAGCGCCAGCTGGGCCAGGCGAGCTTTAGCCTATTTATCCGCAGCTATCCGCCCAACCGTGGCTACTTCGTCGCCGCTGGTCTGCGCGACGTACTCGAATATCTGGCCAGCTTTTCCTTCGACCAGGCCGCCCTCGATTATCTCGCGGCGCAGCAGCTGTTCAGCGACGATTTCATCCATTATCTGGCGGACGTGAAATTCACCGGCGAGATCTGGGCGATGCCCGAAGGCCGATTGTTTTTCAAAGACGAACCGGTCATCGAAGTCACCGCGCCGGTGATCGAAGCCCAGATCGCCGAGACCTTCATCATCAATCAGGTCCATCTGCAAAGCATGATCGCCAGCAAAGCGGCGCGCTGCGGTCACGCCGCGGCCGGCCGGCCGGTGGTGGATTTCGCGCTACGGCGAACCCATGGCAGCGACGCCGGCCTAAAAGTCGCCCGCGCCAGCTATCTCGCCGGATTCGCCGGCACCAGCAACGTCATGGCGGGCAAGGACTACGGCATCCCCATCGTCGGCACCATGGCGCATTCCTTCGTCATGAGCTTCGAGCGTGAAATCGACGCCTTCCGCGCCTACGCGGCGGCGTTTCCCCGCGCGACAATTTTGCTGATCGACACCTACGACACGTTAAACGGCGCGCGCAGCGCCGCCACCGTCGGCAATGAAATGGCCGCCCGCGGTGAAAAGCTCATCGGCGTGCGCATCGACAGCGGTGACCTACCAGCACAAGCGAGAGCCGTGCGTGAGATCCTCGACGCCGCCGGACTGCGAGAAGTCAAAATCCTCGGCAGCGGCGGCTTGGACGAATACGACCTCGCCGATTTCTCCGCCGCCCAAGTGCCCTTCGACAGCTACGGCGTCGGCACCAAGATGGGCACCTCGGCGGACGCGCCATGGACCGACATGTCCTACAAGATGGTCGAATACGCCGGCCGCTCGGTGCAAAAACTCAGCACGGGAAAAATTTCCTGGCCGGGAAAGAAACAAGTTTTTCGTACGTTGGATGCGGCCGGCAAGCTGCGCGGCGATACACTCGGCTTGCGCGATGAACGAATCAGCGATGCCGAGCCGCTGCTCGAAAAAGTCATGGAGCATGGCCGCGCGATAAAATTGCCACCGCTGGCAG
This sequence comes from Syntrophobacter sp. SbD2, assembly GCA_945889495.1. Taxonomy (GTDB): domain Bacteria; phylum Desulfobacterota; class Binatia; order UBA9968; family UBA9968; genus DP-20. Next base: position 8,302 of record CAMDBU010000084.1, read on the forward strand.
CCTCACGGGAGCGATTCCTCGAAGAATTTTCCCGCCTCGACGACTCCATCAAGGCCGTGCGCAACCCCGCCGCCTACCCGGTCGAATACAGCGACGGGCTGCGCGAGCTACAGCGGCAAGTCGGGGAGAAGATCAAACAGCAGACTTGAGTCGATCGCCGCGAACACTTCCTATCGTCATACCCACGAAAGCGGGTATCCAGGTTAATTTCAACGTTTCAGGAAAAACCAAGATGGATTCCGGCCTGCGCCGGGATGACGGAATCGGAAAATTCCGCGCGGTACTAGAACTTCACCACCGCCGCGCCCCAGGCGAAGCCGGCGCCGAAGGCGTTGAGTAGGACGATGTCGCCGGGCTGAATGCGACCGGCGCGTCTAGCCTCGTCGAGGGCGACTGGGATCGATGCCGCCGAGGTGTTGCCGTACTTGTCGAGATTGACAATGACCTTTTCCATCGGCACGCCGAGCCGCGAAGCCAGGGCGTCGATGATGCGCTTGTTGGCCTGGTGCGGGATGACCAGGGAAACCTGATCGATGCTGACCCCCGCTTCGTCGAGGGCTTGCCGGCTGATCTCTTCCATGGAACGGACGGCGATTTTAAAAACCTCTTTGCCGTTCATGACGATGGTATGTTCGTCATTGCGCACGGTCTCCGGGCAGGGCGGCTTGAGCGAGCCGCCGGCCGGAACATAGAGCATTTTCACGTAGGAGCCGTCGGTGCGCAGCTTGGTGCTGAGCACGCCGCTGCCGTCTTCGGAAGCGCCCAACACCACCGCGCCGGCGGCGTCGCCGAACAGGATGCAGGTGCCGCGATCCTTCCAGTTGAGCATGCGGCTCAAAGCGTCGGAGCCGACCACCAATGCTTTGTTAGCTTTGCCACTGCGCACGAACAAGTCCCCCACCGCCAGCGCATTGATGAATCCTGAACAGGCGGCGCCGACATCGAAGGAAAACGCCTTGCGCGCGCCGAGCTTGTCCTCGAGCACGCAGGCCGAGCTCGGAAACGTATAGTCGCCCGACACCGTGCCCATGATAATCGCGTCCAAATCTTTCGGGTCGACCTTGGCGTCGTCGAGGGCGCGCTTGCACGCTTCGTAGGCCATATCGGCGTTGCCCTTGCCGGCTTCGAGCACATGGCGCTCTTTGATACCGGTGCGCACGGTGATCCACTCGTCACTGGTGTCGACGATTTTTTCGATGTCGTGATTGGTGATGACTTTGGCCGGCACTTCCGAGCCGGTGCCGAGAATCACGCTGCGCCGTTGCGGGCGGCTCATTGGCCCCTCCCGAAAATCACGCAGGCGTTGGTGCCGCCGAAACCGAAGGAGTTGGACAGCACCACTTTGACGTCCGCTTGGCGGGCCTGGTTGGGCACATAGTCGAGATCGCAGGCGGGATCGGGATTTTCATAATTGATCGTCGGCGGCAGCATGCCGTGATGCAGCGCCAATGCGGAAAACACCCCTTCCACCGCGCCGGCGGCGCCGAGCAAGTGGCCGGTCATGGATTTCGTCGAGCTCACCGCCAGTTTGGCCACCGCTTCGCCGAAAACCGTCTTGATCGCCGTGGTCTCGTTGGCGTCGTTGTATTCCGTCGAGGTGCCATGGGCGTTGATGTAGCTGACCTCGCTGGGCGCGATGCCGGCGTCTTTCAAGGCCAGGCGCATGCAGCGCGCCGCCCCTTCGCCGTTGGGCGCCGGCGCGGTCATGTGATGAGCGTCGCCGTTGGCGGCGTAGCCGATCACCTCGGCGTAAATTTTCGCGCCGCGCTGCAGCGCATGCTCGCGCTCTTCGAGGATCAAAATGCCGGAGCCCTCGCCGATGACGAAACCGTCGCGCTCTTTATCGAAGGGCCGGCTGGCGCGCTCGGGTTCATCGTTGCGCGTCGACAAAGCTTTCATGGCGGCGAAACCGCCGACGCCCAGCGGCGTGATCGCGGCCTCCGCACCGCCGGCGATCACCGCGTCCTGCAAGCCCCGGCGAATCATGTGATAGGCCTCGCCGATGGCATGGGTGCCGGAAGCGCAAGCCGAAGTCGGCGTGAAATTGATCCCCTTGGCGCCGTAGCGGATCGCCACATGGCCGGGAGCCAAGTTAGAAATAACTTTCGGAATGAAGAACGGCGAGATCTTGCGCGGCCCGCCGGCCATCAACGCTTCCTTGGTGACTTCCAAAGTATCGAGGCCGTTCATGCCGACGCCGATGATCACGCCGACACTCTCCGCAAACTCGCCTTCGATCTTGAGGCCGCTGTCAGCCATCGCCTGAGCGGTGGCGCCGAGTGCGTAGTGAATGAAGAGATCCATTTTTTTGATCTCTTTGGCTTCGATATAGTCCTCGGCCTTGAAGTCGGGCACCTCGCCGGCGATGCGCGAGGCGAAAGCGTCGGCGTTGAAGCGGCTGATCTTGCGAATGCCCGAGCGGCCGGCCATCAGGGCGTCCCAGTTTTTCTCGACGCCGGTGCCCAAGGGCGTGACCAGACCAATACCCGTCACGACAACTCTGCGTGGTTCAGTTGTGTTCACGATAGCTAACCAATCTTGAATGGATTTGAGCTGTTAAGATAAAGGAGACTTTCCGGTGAATCAATAGCATTTTCAAGTTAGCGATAACGCTCGTGAAGCTGTTGAATATGACGAATCAACGGCGCGATCTGACTGTCGCTCAACTTAGGCGCGTCCGACGCCGGAGCGGCGCCGGGTTGCATGGTTTCCAACACCGCTGACACTGAACCGCGCAGGCCGGCGAGATCGTAGCCGCCTTCGAGCAGAAAAGCGATTTTGCCAGCGGTGAATTTATCCGCCAGGCCGAGTAAGCGCTGCGCCATGTAGGCGAATCCGGCGTCGCTCACGCCCATGCCGCCCAGCGGATCGCGCCGGTGCGGATCGAATCCGGCGGAAACCAAAATCCAATCCGGCGCGAACTTTTCCGCCGCCGGTACGACGATGTCGTGGAACGCCTGGGCATACTCGGGATCGGCGCAACCGGCGGGCAAGGGAATATTGATGGTGAAGCCTTCGCCGGCGCCGCTGCCGACTTCCTTGGCCGCGCCGCTGCCGGGATAATACGGATACTGATGGGTTGAAATAAATAACACCGAGGGGTCATCGTAGAAGGCATCCTGGGTGCCATTGCCGTGGTGCACGTCCCAATCCATGATGAGGATTTTTTTCGCTCCATGGTTGCGCTTCAAATATTCCGCGCCGATCGCCATGGTGTTGAACAGACAAAAGCCCATGGCGCGGTCGCGCAGCGCGTGATGACCCGGCGGCCGCACCAAAGCAAAACCGTTGCGGCACTCTTGAGCGGCCAGCGCGTCGAGCACGCGCAGAAAACCGCCGACGGCGAGTAAACTGACGCCGTAGGAATCGCGGCAAGTAATCGTATCGCCGTCCAAAGCGAAACGATTATGCTGCGCCGTCGACTCGATCAGTTTGACGTGATCCTTGCCATGGGTCGCTTCGATGTCGGCGCGTTTAGCCGCCAGCGGCGGCAAAAGTTGAAACTTCGCCCCATCGAGACTCTCGGCCAAATCCAACAACACTTGCACCCGCTCCGGGCGCTCCGGATGAGACGCGCCGGGCTGGTGTTTCAAATATTCCTTATCGACCACCACCGCGGTCTTTGCCATGGCCAGAACCTAACACCGACGCCCAAGCGCTGCAAAGACAATCCCGCGGCGGACCCAATCCTTTTTTGCGTTCTTTGCGTTCTTTGCGGTTAAATATCCGATCGGTTATCCGATCAGTAAATTCGCATCGACGACCACTCAATCTTGCGCCGCCCAGTGAAATCGCTTAGGTTAGCTGCATGTTTGGAATCGGCATGCCGGAATTGATTTTGATCCTGGGACTGGCCCTGATCGTCTTGGGCCCGAAGAAGCTGCCGGAGCTGGCCAAGACTCTCGGCAAGGGGCTGGCCGAATTTCGCAAAGCCACCGACGAACTCAAAGACGAGTTCCGCAAGGTCGAAGCCGACATGGACAATCCCGAATCGCATGTCATCCCGCCCACCGATAGCGCGGTGCCGGCGCCCGCCGCGGAAACTCCGCCGGCCGAAGCCAATCCCAACGCCGCCGAGAAAAAGTGACCATGACCGCCGGCACCGGGCAGCCCGCCGATGTTCAAATGCCCTTCACCTCCCACCTGGGAGAGTTGCGCTCGCGTTTGGTCAAGTCCGTCCTCGCCATCGCCGTCGCCTTCTTCGGCTGCTACTACTTCGTCGATGCGATTTTCGCCTTCATCGCCGCGCCGCTGCGCCAAATCAAAATCCCCGGCTTGACGCTCATCGGCACCGCCGTCACCGAAGCGTTTTTCACCAAGATGAAACTCGGCTTCATTGCCGCGTTGATCGTCGCCCTGCCGGTGCTGCTCTGGCAGGGCTGGCAATTCGTCGCGCCGGGCCTCTACGATCACGAAAAGCGCTACACGCGCAGCTTTGTCTGCGCCGGGTCGATTTTTTTCGCCGCCGGCGCGGCGTTTTGCTACGTCATCTTGGTTCAACAGGGCTTGAGTTTCTTGCTACACCGCTACGAGGTCATCGGCGTCAAGCCGATGTTGCAAGTCGGTGAGTACTTGTCGACGGTGTCGCGCATGGTCTTGGTCACCGGCGCCCTGTTCGAGCTGCCGGTGATCGCCTTTTTCACCGCCCGGGTGGGCTTGATCGACCATCGGTTTTTAATCCGCCACAGCCGCTACGCGCTGATCGCCATGGCACTCCTGGCGGCGGTGCTGACGCCGCCCGATTTGATTTCGCAAATCCTGCTGATGGTGCCGCTGCTGCTGCTCTATTTGCTCAGCATCGCGGTGGCTTACTTGGCACGCTTTCGCATGCATCGGCGCGAACGCGCCGCGGAATAACTCCCGGTCGCCGAACTGGGCGCGTTAGCGAGAGGAATTTCCCAATCCAGCTGCGTTGATCTGCGCGCAGATTCGGACCAACAATCGCCATTGCGATTGAATCGCCCACCCCCCTTGGTTAAACTCCAATGAACCGATGATCCATTTCGCTCGTTCACTAGTGTTCATGGCGGCTCTGGCGGGTACGCCCCATTGGCTGTTCGCTCAAGCCAACGATGGCCGGGAGCTGTTCGGCAAAGCCTATCAACTCTACGCCAAGGGCAAACCAGCCCAGGCCAAGGAAGGCTTTCAACAGTCGGCGGGTGAGACCAATATTCTCGCCGACTACAGCCTTTACTACCTAGCGCGCATCGCCTTCGACGAAACCAACTGGAACCAGTCGCGCAAATATTTAGAGCAGCTGCGCCAGCGTTATCCGCATAGCGTGTGGTACCACGCCAGCACCTTGTTGCGCGCCAAAATCGACATCGCCGAGAAGAATTTTGCCGCCGCGGACGAGAGCTTACGCCAACTGCGCGCCGACAAGTCGGTGACGCGCGATCTCACCGACGAAGCGCTGTTCCTGCGCGGACAAATTCGCGAAGGGCAAAATGCCCCGGGTGACATCGGCCGCGCCTTTGCGCACTACCGCGAGCTGCGCGACGGCTCGCCGGATTCGCGCTGGGCGGCGGCGGCGCGCAAGGAACAGACCCGGCTGCGCAGCAAATATCCCGATCAGTTCGGCCTAACTACCATCGCCGTCCAAGCCGAGGAAGCCGACCGCTTGGCGCGGGAGCGCCAGACGGGCGATGCCGAGGAGCTGTATAAAAAAATCCTCCGCGCCGTCAGCGAGCCGGCGGAACGGCTGCGCTATCTCACCAAGCTGGCAGCGCTCTACTTGGCGGTGGGAAACCGCAACGAAGCGATTCCACTGCTAGAGCAAATCGCCCGCGATTACCCGGATCATGGCGAAGCGCCCAAGGCGCTCTATCAGATCGGGCAAATTTACTGGAACCGCCATGAAAACAGCCGCGCGTTCGAATATTTCAAAAACCTAGTGGAACTCTATCCGGCGAGCGGCTACAGCGACCGCGCCCAGTACGCCAGCGCCGATATCCATGAATACTTCGGCCGCAAGGACGAAGCGATTTACTATTACACCCAGGTGCAGAAAAATTTTCCCAAGAGCACGGTGCGTGACGACGCGGCTTGGCGGCTCGCCTGGCTTTACTATCGCGGCGGCGAAATGGCCTCGGCGCAAGTAACTTTCCGCGCCCTGGTGGCGCAATCCAAGAACGGCCCGTTCGCCACCGCCGCGCTCTATTGGCAAGCGCGCGCCGCCGAGAAACTCGGCGACGGCGACGGCGCCAAGCAGATTTACCGCCAGATCGCCGGCCACGGCGAGGAGTCCTATTACCAGGCCCTCGCGCTCGGCCGCCTGGAGCAACTGGGCGCGCCCGCCGACGCGCGCAAGCCGGCGCCGCCGGTGGCTCAAGCGGAAGCGGACCCGCCCCTGGCCGCAGAGCTAACCTATCATCTGGCGCGCGGTCGCGAGTTGGCCGCGCTGTCGCTCCATCAGCTGGCGGTGGCCGAGATCGATGCCGTCCAGCGGCGCGCCAAAGCGCCGGAGCGGCTGCGCGCGCTGCTCATGCGCGAGTACTTCAACAACCAGGCCTACGGCCGCAGCCTAGCCTTGGCGCAGCTGCTGCCTTATTCACAAAGCGACCGCGATCTGTACCGCTATCCGCTCGCCTATTGGGAGCTCATCCAACAAAAAACCCAGGAACGCGGCCTCGATCCGCATTTAGTTCTGGCGCTGATCCGCCAGGAAAGTCTGTTCAACGCCCGGGCACGCTCGCCGGCTGCCGCCATGGGCTTGATGCAACTGATCGCGCCCACCGCGGCGCGGGTCGCCAAGCAGATCGGCCTGCCGGCGCCGAACCAGGAGAAACTCTTCGAGCCCGAGACCAATCTCACCCTCGGCACCCAATATTTGAAGGACTTGCTCGATCGCTACTCGAACAATTGGTTCAAAGCGATCGCCGCCTATAACGCCGGCGAGGGCGCCGTCGACCGCTGGGAAAAAGAGATCGTTACCGACGATATTGAAGAGTTCGTCGAACGCATCCCCTACGTCGAGACCCGCGGCTACGTAAAACTGGTGCTGCGCAACCACCGCATCTACAAGCGCCTCTACGAGCCGCAGAAATGACCCGGAGAAAACCGCCCGCCATCGCCATCACCGCTGACTTCGCGGCAGGCGACGCACAGACTGAGCCGACGTTGTTCCTCGCTGAACGCTACTACCGCGCCATTGAGAAACTCGGCGCGCTGCCGGTGGTGTTACCGCCATTGGCTACGGCAGCGGCGCTGCGCCAAGCGCTCGATCGATTCGACGGCTTGATCATCAGCGGCGGCGGCTTCGATATTCATCCGAGCTACTACGGCGAGAAACCGATCCGCCAGTTGGGCGCGATCAAAGCCCAGCGCACCGAGTTTGAACTCGACATCGCCGCGGCGGCGCTAAAAAAGGATCTGCCGCTGCTCGGCATCTGCGGCGGCGAGCAAGCGCTCAACGTCGTGCTCGGCGGCTCGCTTTATCAAGACATCGCCGCCCAGGTCGCCAACGCCGGCGAACATCAACAGAGCGCGAAAAAAACGCGCGGTGGTCACCGCGTGCGCATCGCCGACGGCACGCGGCTACGCGCCATCGTCAAGCGGTCAAGTCTGGAAGTAAATACCACCCATCACCAAGCCGTCCATCGGCTCGGCAAGGGTTTGATCGCCGATGCCGTCGCCAATGACGGGATCATCGAAGGAATCGAAAGCACCAACCACACCTTTGTCCTGGGCGTCCAGTGGCATCCCGAAGTATTGGCGCCCCGCCGCCAAGGCCACCGGCGCATCATTGAAGCCTTCATCGCGGCTTGTCGGTGATGTGAGACTGTCCTTTTCACCACGAAGGCACGAAGAGCACGAAGCTCGGGAATTAACTGATCCGAACCCTTCGTGACCTTCGTGTCTTCGTGGTGAAGTCTCTGCATCATCTCGACGCTCACGGTTGAAATATCGCTGCCACTGGGGCAAACAAGGGATCAATTCGAACACAGGAGTTGTTTCATGGCGAATAAAACCGGCGGCGATGTTTTCGACCGCGAACAAGCGGAGAGTTTTCTTTTTCCCGCCAAGGGGCTACCCGGCGGCGGCCAATTGGAAGTGCGCATGGAGGTGTCGGCGGATCATCCCGATCCCGATGTCCGCGGGGTTGCCCGGCGGGTGAAATTTTTCAATCTCGAAAGCTGGCACAAGGAATGGACCGAGGTGGCCAAAAAAAATGAAGATCTCGCCGCCGGCTTTGAGCAAGAGAACCGCAAGCAGACCGCCCATGAATTTTACCTGCGCGCCGCCGATTTCTACCGGCGCGCCGTGGTCTACATGCCGGAAACCGATCCGCGCATGTTGCCAACCTATATCAAGCTCGAAGAAAACTTCGCCAACGCCTGGCGCCAAGTCACACCGCCCTTCGAGCAGGTGGAAATTCCCTATGAAGGCCACAAACTGCCGGCGCTATTCTGGCCCGGCCGCGGCAAGCCGGGAACCAAACTGCCGGTGGTCTACAACTACGGCGGTGCCGACGGCATCTTACTGCGCGGTGAAGACGGCGGCGCCGGCCAATACACCCGGCGCGGCATGCACTTCATCGACGTCGACGGCCCCGGCCATGGCGGCACCTTGCGCCATCACAAACTCTACGCGCCGGCCGATTCGGACCGGGTCGCCAAAGCGGTGATCGATTATCTGGTGACCAGAAACGATGTCGACGTTAATCGAATCGGCCTGCATGGCTCGAGCATGGGCGGCTACTCCGGCCCGCGCTGCGCCACGGTGGAAAAGCGTATCAAAGCCGTCGCGGTGTGGAGCGGCGCCTACAATCTGGTCGACGACATCTTCGACTACTACCCGCCGATCCAAGACCGCCTGCGCTGGCTCATGGGCGCCAAAGATTTAAAATCGGCGCGGGAGAAGATCAAAGAGTTCTCTCTCATCGGCCGCGCCGACAAGATCGAATGTCCGCTACTGGTCGGCTACAGCATCGACGACCGGGTCATGGACCCGCGCGGCGCCTTGAATCTATACAACAACGCCGTCAACTCCCCCGACCGCCACATGGTCGACGGCGTCGGCCATGGGCAGAAGCGCTTCGATCGAAGAACTTATATCGCCGACTGGTTTATGAAGCAGCTGCAGGCGGGATGAGAATAGGCAGCTGGCATTAGGCAACAGTAGGAGATGCAGATGGCCATCGCTCAATCCCTCGATCATTTTGTTGTGCCGGTCGACGATCTCGTGGTCGCCGAGGACTTTTACGCGCGGGTTTTCGGCGGCATCCTCGGCAAACGCAACGGCTTGAACGTGCGCCAGCGCAAGCGCGGCGCGGTGCCGCATACCTTCGTGCAGATCGGCGGCAAGCGCATGGGGGTTTATTTGCAGAGCGATCACCGGCCGGCGCCGGCCGGCCCGCGCGGATTACCGACCTACTCGTTCACGGCGAACCAGGATGGCATCGCATCGGTGATCGATGAATTGAAAACATTGGGCGTAAAATTCGACGGGCCGGTGTACAATGCCCACCCATTCGCCGAACAGTCGATCTTTTTCGCCGATCCGGCCGGCAACCACTACGCAGTCTACAAACAGAAGGGAAACACGGTTGAGTCAAGTAACGGCCGCATGACCGGCGTCGGCTACATCGAGCTCGAAGCCCCCAACGTCGAGGCTTCGATCAAGTTTTATCACGATGTCTTGGGCTTCGAGGTGCAAAACCGCGCTACCGACGGCAAACAGGCAATGTTGAAGATGGCCAGCGGTCAAACGTTGATTTTGACCCAAGCGCCCTTCGCATCGAAGGGGCTCGTCATGAGCCGCAAGGTGCCCGGCCCACATATCGCCTTCTATGTGCCAACGGCGAAATGGACCGAAGCCATCGAGCTACTCGACCGACTCGGCATCGAGAACGGCGACCGCGGCGCGGCCAAGGAACCGAGCGCCGACCGTGGCGGCACCTACATGGACGACCCCGCGGGCTACGTCATCCAATTCATCACCGACGGCATGGAGTAACCGGCCGCTTGTAAAGTGGCGCATGCTTCGACACGCTCAGCATGGACGGAATTTAATTATCGATTGAATTGTTTCCCCGTTCGTCCTGAGCCCGTCGAAGGACTCCGAACGAGTTTAGCAACCAGAAAGCACTGAAATAATGACCGACCGAGAAAAACGCGCGCGCCTGCGCGAACTGCTTAACGATCCCAAAGGTGCCATCGCCCCCGGCGTCACCGACGCGCTGTTCGCCCGCTTGGCGCAGGACTGCGGCTACCAAGCCGTCCATCTGTCCGGCAACGCGATTCATAAAAACTTCTGCCTGCCCGACCGCAACCTTCTGACCACCACGCAGGTCGGCCAACGCATCGGCCAGATCTCGGAAGCCACCGACATCCCGCTGATCGTCGACGGCGGCTCGATCTGCGCCGAAACCATCGCGCTGACGCGCGCGGTGAAGTTGTATGAGCGCGCCGGCGCCGCGGCGATCCGCTTCGAAGACGCGGCGGTGAACGAATACGGCGCCGCCCCCGAAGAGCTCGCCATCGCGCCGACATCCCTAGTCGTCGACCAGATCAAAGCCGCCGTCGATGGCCGGCGCGATTCCACGTTCGTCGTGATCGCCCGCTGCGACTCACGGCCGAAGGAATCCCTCGACCAAGTTTGCCAGCGCATGGCCGCCTACGCCGCCGCCGATGCCGTGGGCGTGCAGCTCACCGATGTCGCCGAGTTCCGCCATGTCGGCGCCGCCGTAGGCGCGCCAATCGTCACCTTGTGGCCCAAGGCGCTGATGAGCGCGGCGGAGTTCTTCGGCGCCGGCTTTCGCATCGCGCTGACACCGTCGAGCATTCCGCTCGCCGCCACCAACGCGGCGCGGGAAATGCTGATCGAAATGAAACAAAGCGGCAACGACCGCGAATACTTCGCCCGGCAAAAAACTCTCGCCGCGACGGAGATCTGGTACAAAAAGCTCGGTACGAGCCGAAGCTAAACTTGTTTGGAGCAACCATGTTAAAGCAACTCGACTTAAAAAACGCCTACCGGGTCACGCCCACCGGACTCTATTTGATCTCCACCGCCTACCAGGGCAAACGCAACGTCCAGTTCGCCTTCCGCGCCTTGGGCTTGGGCGACGAGCCGCCGCTGCTGTTGATCGGCATTCAGGACGGCAATTTTAGCCGCGAAGTGATCCAACAAAGCGGCGAGTTCGTGATCAACGTTTGCTCCACCGAGCAGCTGCGCGCGGTCGACAAGAGCCGCGATATGTCGGGGCGCAATGTCGAAGATAAGTTCGCCGCCCTCGGATTGGAAACCCTGCCGGCCACAGTCGTCCAGGCGCCATTGGTCAAGGGCTGCCACGCCAACGTCGAGTGCAAGCTGGTCAAGGAAATGCACGTCGAAGGACTTCACCTATTCGTCGGCCAGGCGGTCGCCGCCCATGTCGACGACCAAGTGGCGCCGATCGCGCGCTTGGTGGGAAAATCCTGGCGCCTCGACGGACCGATCTGACGCGCCGCCAGTAACGGAGGATCGCCATGCCGAAATGCTTGCTGACTGCCTTATGCTTCGCGGTGACGATCGCAACCGATCTGCTGGCGGCGAGACTTTACGCCGCCACGCCAGAAGAATCCCTCGCCAAGATCAATCAACTGCCCGCCGCCGAGCGCCAGGCTGCGCTGGTGCGCGAGGCCAAGAACGAACGCAGCGTCGTCTGGTACGCGCCGATGAATCGCGAGTCGCTGCGCGAATTCACCAGCGCCTTCGAAGCCGACTATCCATTTCTCAAGGTGGAAATTTTGACCGGCGGTCCGCAGAGCCTGCTCAACCGCATCATGACCGAGTACCGCGCCGGCAGATACCAGTACGACACCATGAACGTGCGCAGCTCGGCGCTCTACACGCTCAAAAAAGCCAACGCGGTGATGCGCTACGACACGCCCTACCGCCGCGCCCTGCGCGCCGGCTTCACCGACAAGGAAGGTTATTTGAACGGCATCTGGGCGTCGCTCTTGGTCTACCTCTACAACAACAAACAGGTGACCCGCGCCCAAGCGCCGAAGTCTATCGACGACCTTCTGCACCCGCGCTGGAAAGGCAAACTCGGCATGGACAAAGACGCCGACGATTGGCTCGCCGCGATCCTCGACTACTACGGCGATGACAAGGGCAAGCAAATCGCCCGCGGCTTGGGCGCCCAGCAGTTGAACATCCGCAAAGGCCGCACGCTGGTCTCACAGCTGGTCGCCGCCGGCGAGTTTCCGGTGCAGATCGACGCGCATCATCATGAAGCCGTGGCATTGAAGAAAGCTGGCGCGCCCATCGATTATCTATTTCCCGAACCGTTCATCCCAGTCAAAGCCGCCTCCTGCTTCGTCATGGCCAGCCGCCCGCCCCATCCCCACGCCGCCGCGCTGCTAGTCGACTTCATGCTGTCAAAGAAAGGCCAGGAGATCGCTTACCGCCAGACCCGCTGGCCGGCCCACAAAGACTTGGCCACCGGCGCCACCGACGAAGTCGGCAACCGCAAGACGCTCGTACCGGACGCGGACAAATGGGGCGCGCGGTTTGAGGAGTTGGTGCAGTTGACGGGGTTGTTGGAGCGATAGACGAGGGCAATATTGATTGCCCCCTTTTTAGAAGTTTCAGCGCAGCAGAACCTATGCTAGACTTATGGGCGTGATGGACAAAGAACTCGATCGCAAACTCAAACAATTCTTCAACCACTTGGCGGACCGGCCGCTAGAGCCAACCGACCATGCTTACGTGCCGTTTTTGGAAGAAGGCAGTGACGCCGTGGATCCAATTAGCGCATTGGCGAAACGGATCAGTTGGAGCGAAGCGGCTAGCGTGAGTCTACTATCGGGCCAGCGGGGAACCGGAAAGAGCACCGAGTTGCGACGGCTGAGAAAGATCCTGTCGGACGATGACTGCGTCGTGTTTTTTTGCGACATGCGCGATTACATGAATCTCACCACACCGGTTGAAATTAGCGACTTCTTGATTTCGATCATGAGCGGTTTAGGAGACGCGGTCAACGATCTTTTCCAGCGAGACCTCGCCAAAGAAACTCTTTGGACCAGGCTATTTAATTTCCTCGAAACCGAAGTCCAGGTCAAAGACATTAAAATCGGCGTTGACGCTGGGATGGCGAAAGGCGAGTTTGTCGCTTCCTTGCGCGACGATCCGACTTTCAGGAGCGAGCTACAGCAACATCTGCGCGGCCACGTCGCCCGTCTGGTCAAACAGGCGCATCAGTTTGCCAGCGAGGTCGTTGACTTTGTGCGCGAGCGCAAGAACAACCCAGACCAGAAAGTTGTATTGATCGTCGACTCCGTCGAACAGATTCGCGGCGTCGGCTCCGACGCCGCGAACGTTTACAAAAGCGTTGAAAATCTTTTCTCGGGGCACGCGGAAAGCTTGCACATTCCCAAGCTGCATGTCGTTTACACCATTCCCCCATACCTTACACCGCTGGTACCCAATCTTGGTCAGCTCTTCGGCGGCAACGCCCTGTGCAACCTGCCGAGCATCCATGTCCGCCGGCGCAACGGCGATTCAGATAAGAGCGGCCTCGACATCATGACGCGGATCATTGAGAACCGTGAATCGGGCTGGCCGCAATTCTTCGCGCGCGAGCATCTCGACCGGCTGGCGCTGAGCGCGGGCGGTGACATCCGCGGCTTTTTCTATCTGATCAAGGACTGTCTAGTGCGCGCCAGTTCGATGAAAGAAGCGAAGTTGCCGGTGCCGCATCAAATTCTTACCAACGCCGAGAACCAACTCAGACGCGAGATGCTGCCGCTGCCCGCGGAAGACGTAATATGGCTTAAACGCATCACCGCTACCAAGCAGCCCGAGTTGGACACCATCAAGGAACTGCCCCATCTCGCGCGCTTTTTCGATACTCGCGTGGTCATCAACTACCGCAATGACGTGGATTGGTACGACGTTCATCCGCTCTTGATCGATACACTCTAACCCATGACTGAGGAGCTTAAGCTCAGTTCCGCCGGTGAAGAGGCATGGACCGACTTGCTCCGGCGCATGGAGTGGGCCGAGGGCTTCAGCCTAATTTTTCTGTTTTCGTCTTCCCCTGCTCTCTGCAATCTCATCCTCGACCGCCTGCGGCGCATTTACCAAGTCAAAGTCTCGTACGTGCAAGAAGTCACGCCGCAAACACCGGGAACCGCGGTGGGCGAGATTATGTCAGTCGTCGGACAGTCTTCCGCCGTCGATCGCGCGTCCCAGGCGCCGCTTTTTATCGCGCTCCACTTGAACAAAGGCGCCGACTGGGACGATGTGCGGGCTAGTTTCCTACAGCGGCTAAACGAGCGTCGCGAGATTCTCCGCAATAACCTGCGCCGTCCAGTCTTAATCGCGTTACCCGGCGACTTCCGCCTTAAGGTGATGACCTTGGCGCCGGATCTGTGGGCCGTCCGCGATTTTACAATTAATCTAGATCCAGATATCGACCGTCAGCCGACCGAAGTGCCTGCGAGCGAATCTCGCGAATATTCCGCGACATCGTCCACTGGAGGCGACTTAGAGATCGCCCATCTCGAGGAGTGGGACAGACTGCGGCGAGCCGGCGCCACGGGCCGCGACCTTTGGGTCGCCGGTGTGCAGGCCATCGACGCCGGCCTCGCTCTGCGAAAGCTGGACCGAGCGCAGGAAATTGCCGAAGCCGTTCTCAAGCTCGCCCGTTCGGCGACATCGCGCCATCGCCCTTGGCGTGATCGACTACTTGGACTTTTCCACGGACTCACCGGCCCTAACCCGATACCGGACGGTGAATCTGCTATCGAGGCTGCACGCGATCTCAGTGTCTCCTTGAACAGAGTCGGCGACGTGGCGGGCGCCTTGGGCAACTTGACCGACGCGCAACAGGCTTACGGCGAGAGCCTGCAGATCAGCCGCCAACTGCGCCAGCGCCTCGGCGACTCGCCCGAAGTCCTGCGCGACCTCAGTGTCTCCTTGGACAGAGTCGGCGACGTGGCGCGCGCCTTGGGCAACTTGACCGACGCGCAACAGGCTTACGGCGAGAGCCTGCAGATCAGCCGCCAACTGCGCCAGCGACTCGGCGACTCGCCCGAAGTCCTGCGCGATCTCAGTGTCTCGTTGGACAGAGTCGGCGACGTGGCGCGCGCCTTGGGCAGCTCGACCGACGCGCAACAGGCTTACGGCGAGAGCCTGCAGATCAGACGCCAACTGCGCCAGCGCCTCGGCGACTCGC
The DNA here is from genome assembly GCA_945889495.1 of Syntrophobacter sp. SbD2. Lineage (GTDB taxonomy): Bacteria > Desulfobacterota > Binatia > UBA9968 > UBA9968 > DP-20. Next base: position 23,471 of record CAMDBU010000084.1, read on the forward strand.
CCGAAGTCCTGCGCGATCTCAGTGTCTCCTTGAACAGAGTCGGCGACGTGGCGCGCGCCTTGGGCAACTTGACCGACGCGCAACAGGCTTACAGCGAGAGCCTGCAGATCAGCCGCCAACTGCGCCAGCGACTCGGCGACTCGCCCGAAGTCCTGCGCGATCTCAGTGTCTCCTTGGACAGAGTCGGCGACGTGGCGCGCGCCTTGGGCAGCTCGACCGACGCGCAACAGGCTTACGGCGAGAGCCTGCAGATCAGACGCCAACTGCGCCAGCGACTCGGCGACTCGCCCGAAGTCCTGCGCGATCTCAGTGTCTCCTTGAACAGAGTCGGCGACGTGGCGCGCGCCTTGGGCAACTTGACCGACGCGCAACAGGCTTTCAGCGAGAGCCTGCAGATCAGACGCCAACTGCGCCAGCGACTCGGCGACTCGCCCGAAGTCCTGCGCGATCTCAGTGTCTCCTTGGACAGGGTCGGCGACGTGGCGCGTGAGTCCGGTGATAGGACGAACGCGAGAGCGGCGTTCGAAGAAGCCTTACTATTGTTACAGCGGCTTACCCGCGCAGTCAGCGAAGACGGGAATCATGAGCGCATGAGAAATGCCATGCAAAAGAAGCTTGACGAAATACTCGAAGCGGAAGCCGAGAAAGACAGCACGAATCGTTCGTGACGGAATAATTTGCTCACGGCCGCCACCCGCTCACCTTCAACTGCTCCCGCGCCCGGCGCAAATAACTGAAATCGAAATAGTCCGCCGTGCGAACTTCCTTTTTCACTCCGGCTGAGCGTTGGGCGTCGTCGACCACGGCTTGCAGCACTTTTTCTTCAACCACACCCTCGCGGGTCATTACTTTCACGCTGGCGTCGTAGATCGCGCTGACCGCTTCGCGGTCCTTGGTTTTTAGGAATTGCATCATGTAGTTGATCGTCGGTTCGCGGCGGGTCGTGAAGAAGAGATAGCCTTTGAGTGCCGCGGTCATGAAGTGGGCGATCTTATCGGGGGCTTGTTTGATGCGGTCCACTGACGTAACGATACCGCCGCTCATGTATTCGCTAATGTAGTCGCTCGCCGCCGCCAATTTACTAAAGCCTTCTTTCTGTGCCCGATAGCTATTGGCGGCATCGAGCAGCGTCGCTTGAATCACCCTGCCCTTGAGCGAGATGAAGCGCATGTCGTTGCCGCCCATAACCATCAGGTTGACGTCCTTCGCCGGGTCTAAATTATTGCGCCGAAGCATTTCGCGGGTGACCACCGCCACCGTACCGGCGATGGAAAGAATGCCGACGGCGGCACCTTTCAACTGCGCGAAACTTTTGATCTGCGGCTGAGCGATGAAATCCCAATCCGGTTTTTCGTCGACGACCATGAGAATTTTTAACGGCAGGCCGCGCACCGCGGCGTTCAAACCGCTAAAGCCCTGGGTGAAGAAATCGATTTCGCCGACGGACGTAATCTTCGCCGCCAGCTCACCGCGAATGTTGAGGATCTCGACGTTGAGCCCTTCTTGTTTGAAGTAACCTTCCTTCTGGGCCACTTGGAGATAAAGAATCGACGGCGAAGTCAGCGACGCACTGGCGACGCGGATATTGTCCAACGCGTGGGCGGAGGGAGATGGGAAGAAGATGTTGGCCGCAAAGAACGCAAAGCACACAAAAATGGACTTCATGAATACGGTGTTAAATGCCATATCGATATCCAACCCATACTCCAGCCCAACACTTTCAGACAAGACCTTTGTTGACTGGGCCAATTCTTGGTACACAGGATCGACGGGTTGCGGCGCGAAGTAACGGAAAGGAACTGCTAGCAATGATCTCAACTAAGTTTGTCCAGAAACTAATTTTTGCGACCTTTGCGTTGTTTGCGGCCAATCCCCTTCACGCCGCCGCGGCGCCGACAACGATCCGGGTCGGCTACCCGCAGCTGAACGGCGGCCAGACGCCGCTGTGGAACATCGCCGATAGCAAACTCGACGTGAAATACAATCTCGACATCAAGCCGGTCTACATCCCCGGCGGCGTGCGCCTGACCCAATCGATGCTATCGGGCGCGGTGGACATCGCCATGACCGGCGGCGCGGCGGTCAACGCCATGCTCTCCGGCGCCGAATTTATTTACGTCGGCATGCCGGTGGCGACCTACGCGTTTTCCCTGTACGTCCGGCCGGAGATCAAAGAGGTCGCCGACCTGCGCGGCAAAGTGTTGGGCGTGATCACCAAGGGCGCGTCGTCCGATCATGCCGCCATTGCGCTCCTACGCCAATACAAGATGACTCAGCAGGATATGAAAGTTCTTTATTTCTCGCGCCAGGAAGACGCCCTCGCGGCATTGAATCAAGGTATCGTCCAGGCGGCGGTGCACTCGGCGCCGACGACCTTGATGGCGCGGCGCTTGGGATTTAAGGAACTGGTCAACATCGGCGCGCTCAAGCTGCCCTACCCGTTCATGGGATTGGCGGTGCGCCGCTCGGCGATCCAACAATCCCCCGATGTCGTGCGCGGCTTTTTGAAGGCGATGGTGGCGGGCTTGAAGCTGTCCATCGAGCAGCCGGAGATTTCCAAGCGCGCCATCGGCAAGTATCTGGCGTCCAAGGATCAGGAGATCGTCGACGAAGCCTACCGCAGCTTCGCCCAGCTCTTTCCGCGCGTCCCCTACGTCACCGACGATGCCATCCGTGCCGCGCTATCGGTGACCGATCATCCGAAAGCGGCGACGGCCAATCCCAAGGATTTCTACGACAACCGTTTTTTGCAGGAACTGGAAAGCTCAGAGTTTGTGAAGAAATCGATTACGAGCGCTCGCCAAACAGGGGTTGGTGTGAGATCGTTTTTCGATGAACGAACAATCCATGTTGTTTGCAACGCTGCCTGAGTCGGCGGCGGTTAACCAGTCGAGCGCAGGTGCGCAGGGCGTA
>CAMDBU010000085.1 GCA_945889495.1 Syntrophobacter sp. SbD2
GACGCACACACTTGGCCTATACCGAACGCCAGCTAAGAAGCAGGGGTTCCGCTACGGTCCGATTTCTACCTTGGAGGCTGCTACCAACAAACCGACCTGACATTTTCGCCTTGCCGTTAACATGACAGATTGACGTTGCTACGACACCCTAAATCGACCGGCCAGCGCAGGACTCTTTTTCCCCAGCAGCAATCATGTTAGCGTTTGATCGTCTCAAGAGCATGTTGGCCATGATGCGCAAATCGTTAACCCTGACTCTGCTCATATACCTGGTGGGCTGCCTGAGCGCCTATGCCGGCGCCGCCGAACCGCGCATCCAGATACTTACGCCTAAAGACGGCGCGCGCATCGCCGAGGATCAAAAGACCATTCTGATCAGCGGCAAGGTCGCTGGCGATAACATGCGCACGGCGAACGTCGATATTTTCTTAATTCTCGACACCTCGGGTAGTACCGCTAGCCCCGCTGGCGCCGAGTTCGCCAACCAGACGGAACTGCCGGATATTTATGTGCTCGGTGGCCAGCCGCGGCTGCAGCCACAAATATCGATTACTGGACGCAACGTTGGTGTCGGGCCGCCGGTCTACCAGCAGTCCCGGGTCAATTTGCGCCACTCGATTCTCGGCGCCGAGGTGGTCGCCTCGCGCCGTTTACTGACCCAACTAAATCCGCAAACCACCCGGGTTGGTGTCATCACCTTCGCCAAGGACGCGCGCCTGGTGCAGCCGCTGACCAGCGACCTGGAACAGGTACGGCGCGTGCTCGACGCGGTTTACCGCGCCGGCGCCAACGGCGGTACCAATATGGTGGAGGGTATTCGTCTTGGGATCTCAGAGCTGATGGGCTTAGGCCAGAGTGCCAAGCGGCCGGAAGCAATTAAAGCACAGTTTTTCCTCACGGACGGTTTACCATCGTTGCCGACCGGTGACGGCAACAGTTTCTCCGAGACCGACGTTCAACTCACGGTCAATGCGGCGCGGCTTGCCGGCCGCGCGGGGATTAAAATTCATGTCTTCGGTCTCGGTGAGGAAGTGGTCAATTTTCCCTGGGCGGTGCAAGGCGTCGCCAAGGAAAGCGGCGGCACCTACACGCCGCTGTCGCGGCCGGCCGATGTCTTGGCGATCATGGATCAGATTTCCGTGGTTGGCGTCGATTCGGTACAGATCGTCAATCAGACTTCCGGGCAGAAGGCGGTTAATTTACGGTTGGCCGCCGATGGTTTCTTCGCCGCGGCATTGCCGGTGGTCGAGGGTAAAAATCAGATCGAAGTCGTGGCGCGCTCGAGCAGTGGCGTGGTTAGCCGCGAGTCGATCTCAGTCGTTTACCAACCGGGAACGCAAAAGTCTTTGGAGCTGGAAATTTTTCTCGAACGGGAAAAGAAGCTCAAACTGGAAGTCGAAAGATTGGGCCGGACGCCCGAAGAGATCCAACGCGACGTCGAACGCCAACGCCAAGAAGGTCTGCGCCGGCCGCAACAACTGCCGCCCCCTGGCGAAGGGCCGCCGCGCTGATGCCACTGGCGAAACTTTTCCGCTTGTAACCTAGCGAGTCTTACTACGTTCGGCTTCGGCGGCGATGGCGATCTCGCTGGCGCCGGCGCGCTTGATGATCGACATGATCTTCACCGTGTCGCCGAGCAGGACATCCTTGTCGCCGCGCAGGATGACGGTCTTGTTGGCGTTGTTGTTGAGTAACTCTTGCAGCGCTTTTTCCAATCCCTCTTCGCTGACTCTTTTCTGATTGACGAAGATTTCGTTCTTTGGCGCCAGGGTAACGGTGGTGCCGCGGCTTTCCGTTTGGGTCGCCACGGCTTTGGGCAAATTCACTTTACCGCCGGACTCGATCATCGCCGAGCTGGTGATCATGAAGATGATCAATAAGACTAGAAAGATGTCGGTGAGCGGCGTGATATTGATCTCAGCGACGATATCGCCGTTGTCATCACCGCCGCCGAGAGGTGTCATGGACATGGGAGTTATTCTATCTAAAGGACGGCGTTCTGCAGCACTTTGCCCACCTGGATGCGCAGGAGCGCGTTCAGGCTGCCGATGCGGGTTTGAAAATAGTTGTAAAAAACCACCGCGATGATGGCGACGGCGAGACCCAAGGCGGTGGCGACCAAGGCTTCCGAGATACCCGCGGCGACCACGGCGAAACCGCCGGTGCCAGCCACTGCCATGCTCTCGAACGATCGGATGATGCCAATGACCGTGCCCAATAGCCCGATAAACGGCGCGCTGCTGGCGACGGTGCCGAGGATCCACAAATGCTTTCTGAGTTTCTGACTCTCTTCGAACATCGCCTCGGTGGCGATGCCGTTGGCGATTTCACCACGGGCGAGGTTTTCGTGGCTGAGAATGTTTAAAAAGATTCGCCCCGCCGGCGAGTTCGAGTTTTGTTTGCAGATCGCCACGGCGAGATCGCGTTGGCCTTTTTTCAATGGCTCTTGCAACGAATCGGCGATGCGCAAGGTCATGGCGCTCAGATTGCGCAATGACCACAGCCGCTCGAAAACGACGGTGACGCTGATGATCGACAACAAGATCAGCGGATAGGTGGCGATGGCGCCTTGGTTGATGATCGATATGAGATCGAGGCCGTGCGGTTGCATGGTGGACCTTTCGTTTGCTCCGATGAAGATGAACGAAAATGAAATCTAATTCAATGAAGGGCTAATAAGCTTGCCGGCGACGCCGTCTACTACCCACGCAGGCCGATGGTTACGGTAAACTGCATGCGCAACGGTTCGTTGGCGAGATCTTTCAAGCTGTCGGGGATCGGTGGGAATGGCGCGGCTTTTCGCATCGCTTCCATGGCACCAGCGTTGAGCCGGGGGTCGGAGGATTCCGACACATCGGCTTTGATCAAGCGGCCGCTCCGGTCGATGGTGAAAACCACGCCGACTTTCTGCAAGCCGGAAACTCCGTCCGGAAATTTCCACACTGATGCGACGCGGCGCTTGAGTTGATTAAAATAATTATTGAAATCCGCCGCCGGAACGCCTTTCAATCCGGTACTGCTGCCGCCACCGACGCCGGTTCCAGTGCCGCCGCCGGCGATGCCGGTTCCGCTGGGAGTTCCGCCCGGCACACCGTAAGGCGCGGTTCCAGTTCCGCCACCCTTTAGTGCGCCGGGCACTTGGGCGCCTTCTTTGAGCGCTCTGATGCCTGGACCTTCGCCGGTGCCTTTGAGGGCGGCGAGGCTTTGTTGGTTGAGTGCTAAATCGGTGGCGGCGCTGCCGGGGAATTTCGATGGCGCCTCTTTGGTTGGCAACCGGACCAGGGAATCGGCTGAGGTTTCTTTGGCGTTGATGGTTTCTCGACTGTCGGTGGCGAGCACCTTGGGGCCGGGCAGCGGTATCGGTTTCGGTTCCGGCGCCGCTTCCACCTTTGCCGCCGGCGCCGCGCTCTCCACCGCGCCGCTGTCGATCTTACCGGTTTGCTGGCGCGGCGGGATCGGCGTGCCTAGTTTGGGCATGGTCTTCGGTCCGCCGGCGCCTTGGGCCGGACCGATGCTGTTGGTTGTCGATGTGCCGCTGCGCACTTCCATCAATTGCACTGAGATCGGCGTTTCGCTGGCTGGTTTGACGATGGTCAACGCGGCGGTGCGCAGCGCGATTAACAGCAGCAGGCCGTGGAACGCCAGCGACGGCAACAAAAACCGACTGCGGAAGAGCGACAGCAGGCCCGCCTCTTCGCTAGACGAGGAATCGTAGGTCATGTTAGCTGCCGGGGATGGTCGGCGGCCTGATCTCAGCGCTTGGCAGGGGGAGTTGATCTTGCTTGGACAGGATTTCCAAGCCTGGCGCGTTGACATCCCGGCGCACCAGCCGGCCATTGTCGAAAAAGGACCAGAGATCGGCGACGCCGTCGCCGTTCAAGTCGCGTTCCTCTTTGACAACGATCTCGCCGTCGCGCGAAGTGTCATAGTAAATCCACAGATCGGGACGGCCTTGTCCGGTGGAATCTTTTTCGACTTTCTCGAGGCGGCCATTTTGATAGCTCGCCCGATAGGTCATGCGCCCCTGGCCGGCTTCGTCCCGTTCTTCGCGGACGATCTTATCTTTTTCGTAATAATAAATTGTGTCCGGGCGGCCGTTGCCGCGCCGGTCGACGTCGCGGCGCACTAGCTGGCCATCTTGGTAATAGCTCCAGGCGTCGACCCGGCCATCGTTCTTAGTCGCTTCCTCTTGGCGCATAATCTCGCCGGGCTTTTGCGGATTATAATAAATCCAAATGTCGGGCACGCCATCGTTGTTGATGTCGCGGACTTCGACATTGCGAAACGGCGGCGGCGCCGGTAGCGCGCTGGCGCGGGCCACGGTGATTGGCGCCGCAGTGCCGGATGGCGTCGGGCTATTTGTCGTAGTTTGGACTGGCTGGCTGACCTGCTGCGGTAATTTCGCTGGTTGGCTGCTCACCGGCTTTCCGGTGGCACCGGTGAGCGGATTTTCCAACGCCCGCTGACGCTCGATTTCTTGTTCGATGGCCATTTCCAGGGCGCGATCTTTTTCCGCCTCGGTTTGATAGCGCGCCTGGGCTTGAGCGGTTTGCGCCTGGGCTTTGGCTCTTTCTTCCGCCAAACGAGAATCCGAGGTTACCAGGCTATAAACGAAACCGATCAGCCCCATGCCCAAAGCGCCAAAGGGGCCACCGGCGGCGCCGCCCACCGCGGCACCCATACTAGCGCTCTCCATGGCATGGGCGAGCTTGCGATCTTTTTCCAGCTGCGATTGCTGCGTTGAAGCGGGGGTTGCCGAGGCGTTTGGCGCCATCGCGCCGGCCGGATTTGGCGTCGGGTCGGTTGCACTGCACCCGGTGATGATGACGAGCGTGGCCAGTGCGAGGGCGATCGAAGACTTCATTGCTAACTACCAAATCGACTTAATCCTACTTGATTTCAATACCCCTAGGCAACCCGCTGGGAGCCTAAGCCGGCGGACGAGTAGTTGCCATGGCTTGTAACTCTTCGGCCACCGAACCGAAGTCGGGTGCGGGTCTCGGTGGGGCGCCATCGGCGACCGCTTCCTGGCTCACCACCTGGCCGCCTTTGAATACATAGCGTGCGGTTATCTTGCCCTCGGCCTTGAGGTCTTCAAGCTGTTCGACGCGCTCGCCGTTGACAAAATTCACCCAGACATCGACCCGCCGGTCGCCGTTGGTGTCGGCCTCCTGGGCGCGGATTTGGCCTTTCTCATAAAGTATCCGCAAGTCGAAGTAGCCATCGCCGTCGGTGTCGCGCTCTTCGCGCAGGAGCTCGCCATTGTCGAAATAATAAATCATGTCCCATTTGCCGCTGCCTTTGGCGTCGCGCAGCCGTTTGACTAGCTTACCCTGGGCGAAACTCTCGATCATGTCCATGCGGCCGCGCTTATTGGTGTCCTCTTCGCGGCGCAGCAGCTGGTCGCCGTCAAAATATATGATCCGGCTAATCTTGCCGTCGCCGTGCAGGTCTTCGTCCTGTCTGACCAAACGGCCACCCTGGTAGTGGCCCCAGAGGTCGATCTTGCCGGTGAACTTGCGGTCCAATTCCTTGCGCACCAACTGACCGTTTTCGTAATAGGAAAAACTATCCGGCTTGCCGTCACCGTTGGTGTCATCGTCGACCCGGCTAATCTGGCCGTCTTCGAAATGGACCGTGCGGTTGGCCTTGGCGCTGGCGCCGGTCGCTTCCTCGCTGCGCACCGCTGCGCCGTTGCGATAATACACCCAGACTGTCGGTTTGCCGGTGCGGTTGGGATCTTGGCCGCGCCGCTCGATTTCGCCGGCGCTGTTGTAGAAAAACCAAGTGTCGATCTGGCCGTCGTTTTTGCTCGCGACCTCTTGGCGCACTGGCCGTCCGGCCTGGTAATAAACCATGGTGTCGGCTTTACCGTCGAAGTTGAGATCCTGTTCGACTCGTTCGACTTGGCCCTGCTTGTCGTAATAGGTCCAGCGATCCATTTTGCCGTCGCCGTTGGTGTCTTGATCTTGGCGTACGACGCTACCACGCTCGTCATAGTAAAAACTCGCCACCGGTTGCTGGCCGAAGCTTGGCGCTGACGCTTGTAGTAGAAACGTTGCGGTTAGAATAATCGTAGCGGTTAAAGCGCGATACCGCGTCATGAGGAACCTACCATGGGTGAAACGATGGTCAGGCTACGCCTGGTATATAGTGATGTCAATTGATCCACGATTCGCTCGATTTATCTTGATAATCTGACCCTGTCAGGTAAATTCATCGGTGAAAGCTGCGCAATTCTCCTGTGCCCTCAAGATCATCGACACATTCCCCTGAGTTGGCTCAAGCCGCTGGGCCAAATTCCGCCGAGCGCTGGTTTCCGTGGGCGTTGCTCGGCTTCGTTTTGGTGATTCTTTTCTACCACCTCGGCGCACCGGTGTTGTTCGAACCGGACGAAGGCCGCAATGCCGAGAAGGCGCGCGAGATTCTCGTCCTCAACGATTGGATCACGCCCCATGGAAACTTTCACGCCGTGCTCGATAAGCCGATTTTTTTCTACTGGCTGATCGCGTTGTCGTTCAAAGTCTTTGGCGTCTCCGAATGGGCGGCGCGCTTGCCATCGGCGCTGTCGGCTTTGGTTTGCGTGTTGGCGGTTTACTTCTTTGTCCGGCGCTGGTGGGGCGAGTGGGAGGCGCGCTGGAGCGCCTTGACGCTGGTCACCAGCGCGGGATTTTTTGTTTATTCACGCATCGTGATTTTCGACATCACGCTGACCGCTTTCATCACCTTAGCTCTGTGCGCCTTTTACCTGGCGGTTCAACCCGATCAGCCGCGCGCTAGCTGGGGGCTTTGCATCTTGCTTTACGCATCCCTGGGCGCCGCCACGCTGGCCAAGGGGCTGGTCGGCATCCTGGTGCCGGGGATGATCATGTTCTCCTATTTGCTACTGACCAAGGGCTGGCATGGTTTGACCAAGATCCGTTTGCTGCCGGGAATATTTTTATTCCTGCTGATCGTCACTCCCTGGTATGTTCTGGCTGAAGTCAAAAATCCCGGCTACCTAAAATATTATTTTTGGGACGAGCATTTCGGCCGCTTCGCCACCAACCAGTTCGACCGGTCAAATCCCTGGTACTTTTTTCTCTATGTGGTGCCGGCGGGGTTACTACCCTGGGCCTGTTTGTTGCCGGTCACGGCGCAGCACTACTGGCGCCAGGCGCGCAACGGTAAAACCACTTGGTTGCTCTTGTGGGCGGTGCTGCCGATTTTCTTCTTCTCGTTGTCCAAAGCCAAGCTGCCCCATTACATTTTGCCGAGCTTTCCGCCCCTGGCGATTTTAATCGGCGTCGCGGTGAGCCGGGTTTTGGCGGCGGCGCCAGCCAATCTGCGCGCCGGCTTTGCCGTCAGCTGGTTGCTCGTCACTTCGATGTTTATTTATTTGATCGCTGGCTTGCTCCATCCGGAGTGGTTGCCGCGGCTCATTCGCGGTTCCATGGACAGTCCCGCGCCGTTGTTTTGGTTCTGCGCTTTGGTCTCGCTGGCGCTGACTCTGCTCGCGTGCAAACGTTCTACCTGGGGGATGAATTGTTCCTGGCGCATTTACGGCGCCCAGGCATGCGGTCTGTTGCTGTTTGTCGTTGCACTCAGCGAGATGATGATCCTGATCGCGCCGCTGCGCTCGGCCGCGGACATCGCCGCCAAGGCGCTGCCGTTGCTCACGCCAACTACCCAGGTGGTGTCCTACGACACCTATCTAGAAGGTTTGCCGTTCTATCTTAAAACCGACAAACCGCTCTGGATGGTGACGTACAAGAACAAGAAAAAGACTTTCCTAGGAAATTTCTACGTTATTACCAAGCAACCGGAACCCGTCAGCCGTTGGGGTAAAGCGCTGATGGATTTTGAGGAATTTACCGAGCGCTGGCAAAACTTCGATCAGCCGCTGTTGGTCTTGGTCAAGGAAAAAAATCTCCGCGCCTTGGAACAGCGTGTCGGTAGCGCGACCAAGCGGCTGGCGGCCGACGGTGAGTATGTATGGATCACCCGGCCCTAAGGTGCTGACCGGTCAGGGAGAAGCAGCGCCGCGTTATCATTAGCAACGCGAAGGGACAGCCATGAACAGTTTTACCATCGCCGCGATCCTCGGCATTGTCGAGGGGCTCACCGAGTTCTTACCAGTTTCTTCCACCGGTCATTTGATCATCGCGGGAAATTTGTTGGGCTTCGTCGGCGCCAAGGCGGACAGTTTCGAAGTGGCGATTCAGCTGGGGGCGATTCTTTCGGTGGTGTTGCTCTATTGGCGGCGGTTTATGGGCTTATTGCCGGGCACCCGCCAATTTGCCGCCACCGCGAGTTCGCGACTGAACGGTTGGCCCGGCCTATGCCGCATCGCCCTGGCCACCGCGCCGGCGTTGGCGGTGGGCTTTGTCGCCCGCCATGCGATCAAGGAAAAACTTTTCAATCCCGAAGCGGTGACCCTGGCGCTTTTGGTCGGCGGTGTGGCGATGTTACTGGTCGAGCGTTACGCCCAGCGGCGGCGCGGCAATCAATTGGATGGACTCACCTTGACCCAGGCCTTGGGCGTCGGTCTATTTCAAACCCTCGCCCTGTGGCCCGGCACTTCGCGCTCGGCGGCGACCATCATTGGCGGTATGATCCTCGGCCTCGAGCGCAAGGCGGCGGCGGAGTTTTCTTTTCTGATCGCCGTGCCGGTGTTGTGCGCCGCGTCGGGCTACGAACTGTTAAAAATGCGCGATCAATTGCTGCGCGAAGATACCGTCGCGTTGGCGATCGGCTTCGCGGTTTCGTTCATCGTGGCGTTAATGGCGATTAAAGGTTTTGTCCGCTACCTGAGCCATGGCCGCTTGGCGCCGTTCGCTTGGTACCGCATCGTGGTCGCGCCGTTTTTCTATTGGCTGACGCGCGGCACCGGGTTCTAACACACTTTACTATTCATGATCGTGGCGCTGCTTGAGCCATTCGAAGATTTGATTGCGGTAGATATAGCCGACGATCAAGCCGACCAATGTCACCGCCATGAAAATCGCGAAGGTGTAGTACTGCTCATTTCTGATGGTCGCGCCCTGCATGGTCAGTAGATAGGTTCCCGGCATCCGGCCGATGACCGAAACCAACAGGAACGTGGTTACGCTCATGCGGCTTAAACCGAGGACGTAGCACAGGTAATCTTTCGGAAAGCCGGGAAAGAGAAACAGCACGAAGCAGATAAACACGCCGGTTTTGCTGGTTAAGAAATTAAATTTCTCCAAAACATCGCGCTTGACGAAGCGCTCGACGAAGGGCCGGCCGAGGATGCTGGCGAGCTCGAAGGCGACCCAGGAGCCGATCGACAGGCCGATGGTGGAGAGGATGAAACCGATGGTCTCGCCGTAGACAAAGCCGCCGGCGACGCCGGTGAGTTCACCGGGAAACGGCGCCGCGACCACCTGAAGAATCTGCAACAGCACGAACACCGCCGGTGAGTAGGGGCCCAAGCTTTGCAAAAATTTGCTCAGCTTGTCGCTGCTGGAATAAATACCCTCGAAATCGTCGAGCTCAGCGCCGGGCGGCGCGAAGGCGCTAAATGGCCGGGGAATGTAGCGGCTGAAAAAAAACAGCAGCAACATGAGACCGACAAAGATCGCTCCCCGTATGGCGAGCCGGCGGCGCTGATCGCTCATCCGGCGGTTTATAGCAACTATTAATCGCAAACACGAGAGCCCGTGCTGTTGTTCATGGTTGGCGCGAAGATTCTTGCTTGGTGGAGCGAGGATTGCTACAAGATGGCTCTACCGACGTTGAGATTTTTTCTTTTATGTTTGCCGATTTGCACTTTGGAGCTCTGCGTGAGCTGGAAACCGGGCGCGGTTGGACCGGTGCCGAAATCGCGGCGCGGGTGGTTAGCCGCACCGATCGGTTGCGTGTCCATGGTTTGCGGCGCGGCGACCGGCTGTTCATTCTCTACGGTAACAATCTCGAATTCTTTGTCGATCTGTTGGCGGCTTGGAACGTCGGTGCCAGCGTGGTGCCGGTGGACAACCGGCTGACACCCTTTGAGTTGGCCAACATGGCGCGCCAGGTCACGCCAAAAATCGCTCTCGCCGACAAGACGGTTCCTCCCGCCTTGGCCGATGCGCTGGTTGGTTTGGGGTGCCAAGTGATTGACGCTAGCGAACTTTCCGTAGCGCCGTCCGCGCCCTACTGCGCCGCCCGGCTCGACGATGAAGCGTTGATATTATTTACTTCCGGCACCACTGGCGTGCCCAAGGGCGTGGTTCATACCCATCGGTCGCTGCGCGCGCGCTGGCTCGGCTTGCGCCAGAGTCTCGGCATCGATTGTTTTCGCCGCACGCTGTGTTTGCTGCCGACCCATTTCGGCCATGGCTTGATCTGCAATAGTTTATTTCCTTGGCTGTTCGGCCAGGAATTGATCGTCGCCCCGGCCTTCAGCCCTTATTTGTTATTGCGCTTGGGGTCGGTCATCGATGAACAGAAGATTACCTTTCTGTCCTCAGTGCCATCCATGTGGGCGTTGACTTTGAAAGGCAGCAAACCGCCCCAGGGTCAAACTCTGCAACGGATTCACTGCGGCTCGGCGCCGCTGTCGGCGCATCTCTGGCGGCAAATCCAAGAGTGGTCCGGCATTCACCAAGTTTACAACGCCTATGGCATCACCGAGACCGGCAGTTGGGTGGCCGGCACGAGCATCGCTGACTTTGAACCGGAGGACGGCTTGGTCGGCGTGCCCTGGGGCGCGGTGATCAAGATTCTCCACAGCGCCGCGCCCCAGGCGCCGTTTGCGCCAGGCGGTGTTTGCCCGACGGGCGAGACCGGCTATGTCTGGATCAATACGCCGGCGCTGATGCAAGGTTATTATAATTTACCCGAGCTCACCGAGCAGGTGATCTCCGGCGGTTGGTTTGTCACTGGCGACAAGGGGCTCATCGATGAGCGCGGCCGCTTGTATCTCAAAGGGCGCGAGCGCGATGAGATCAACAAAGGCGGCGCCAAAGTTTATCCCGCCGATGTCGACGCGGTGGTCGAGAGCTTCGCCCATGCGCGCGCGGTGTGCGCCTTCGCCTGCGACGATCCCGCCTATGGCCAGAACGTCGCCATGGCAGTGGTGTTAAGCCGCCGCGATGACGCGACGCTGCGCGAGCTCCAGGCCTGGCTCAAAGCGCATTTAGCCGACTTCAAAATTCCCCAGCGCTGGTATCTGGTCGACGAACTGCCGCAAAACTCCCGCGGTAAGATCAGCCGCGCCGCAGTGCAGGAGCGGTGCGCGGCTTTGCAGCCGGTGGACTTGGTCAGTCTATTGCGGCGCGGGTAGCCAGTTTTGTTTGGGAAATAAACCAGCATGGACCGAGAACAGCAGCGCGGCGCGCTCATTGAATTCCTTCGGACGATTCAAAAACCCGATTGCCCGTTGGCGGAACTCGACGACCAATCGGGTTTGGTGGAATCCGGCTTGATCGATTCCTTGGCGCTTTTGCAAATCGTCAGTTACTTGGAACGCAGCCATGGCGTCGATTTCACCGAGGGCGGCATCGATCCCGAAGAGCTGCGCTCGATCCAATCGATCCTCGATCTGATCGCCCGCGCCGCGCCGAAATGAAGCTCACCGGCCTCAGCACAGAATACCGGTCGATTGCACAATTTCATGAAAATCCCCAATTGATCGCTTGGCTGGGCGCCCAGCGCTGGGTGATTTGGCTGACCCCGGAGCGGCGCTTGGCAGTGCTGTTTTACGGCGCCATCATCGCCGGTGCGGTGGGTGTGTTTAGCCGCGGCGCTAAATGGCATGACTACCGCGCGCTCGCGCCTTGGTTGGAGCATGGCTTGGCGTTCGGGTTGTTGTTGGGCCTGCTCTACGCTCTCTATCTTGCCGCGATTCACTTCAAGGAGTTGCCGGCGCTAGTGCGGCGCCGACCACAGGTTTGTTTCCATCTGCTGTTCTGGCTCGTGCTGGCGATCCTGTGGATGTTCCCCGAGCAAGATAGCTTCGCCAAGGCGGTGTTGTTGGCGATCGCGCTGTCGTTTCCTTATTTGATCTGGCGCGCCGGTTACATGCTGTTATCGGGCCAGCGCGGCAAGGCGCAAAACAGCCGCTTCCGCGATCATCTGTTTTACATCTGGCCGGTCTGGGACGGCACCAACGCGCCGCCGGGCAAGGGCCATGATTATTTGTCGCGCCTGGTGGCGCGGACGCCGGAAAGCTACGCCCGGACGATTCTCGGCGGCATCAAACTGCTTCTTCTAGTCGCGCTCTGGAAGCTGCTGCTCGAGCTCATCGGCGCGCTGTTTCACGGCTACTCCCTCGGCCTACCGCGGGTGAAGCAGATTCTCGGCGCGCCGGCGGCGCTGCCCCTGGCCCAGGTGTGGCTGAGCCTTTATCTCGAGCTCATCTGGGAAACCCTTTCGCTGGCGGCCAAGGGGCATGTCTGGGTCGGCGTGATCCGGCTGTTCGGTTTCAATATTTTCCGCAACACCTACAAGCCGCTGTTGGCGCAGACCGTCGTTGAGTTCTGGAACCGCTATTATTATTACTTCAAAGAGTTGATGGATGATGGATTGCTTCTTCCTGCCGACCTACGCGCGCTATTTTCGTAACTGGCCACGGCTGCGCATCATCGCCGCGGTGTTCGCCGCGGCATTTGTTGGCAACATGTACTATCACCTGTTACAGCATAAAGAGCCGCTGGTCTTGGGCGATTGGGCCAAACTCTGGGGCTTGCTCGGTGCCCGGCTGATATACTGCGCGCTTCTTGCCGCCGGTATCACGTTGTCGATGCTGCGCCAACAGCGTCAATGCAACCAGGCGGCGACCGCGGTCGAGGGCTCAAATAACTTGCGCCGGCTGCGCCGCATCGCCGGGGTCTGGACGTTTTTCGCCGTGATCAATTTCTGGAACGTCATCGGTTCGCTCACCATCGCCGAGCGGCCGCGCTTATTTTTCGCTTTATTTGGATTGTAATGGAACTGCCGCGCACGACGTTGTCCGTCGCCATCTGTTTGATCGCTTCACTGATTCTATCGGGATTTCGTCTCTGGCTTTATTGCGAACGGCGCGCCGATGTTGACGTGTTGACCGGCCGGCAAAAGTTAAAACTTTTCTCGATCGGCTTACGCCTCGACGCGGTGATCGTCGGCCGCGGCTGCGCGCCCTTGGTGCTGGCGTTGCCGCTCTTGCCGGCGTCCTGGTTGGGGCAGTGGCAATCGGTTTTTGCGCTTTACCTCGCTGTGCTTTACTTCATCCTGTGGTTCGCCGAGCTCGCCGGGATCTATTTTTTTCGCTTCTATGATTTTCGTTTCAACTATCTGGTCTTCGAACATGGCGCCGACCGCGAAGTTTTGAAGACTGTCGCCAAAGCCTATCCGTTGGGGCGGATAATATTTTTCAGCGCCGCTGGCACCTGGCTAGCGCTGGCGCTGCTCGGCTGGCTGGCCGATATGGTGCTCACTGGCGCGACGGCTTCCGCCGCTTCGCTACCGGATCGTGGCCTGGCGTTTCTCTGGCTCTTGGTTGTTGGCTTTGCTACCCGCGGCACGCTCGATCACCGGCCGCTCAACCCCAGTCTGGCGTCGTTTACCACCAATCGGATCGCCAACGAGATCGCCGGCTGCGGCATCTTCAATCTACTCTACGAGTGGAGCCAGCGGGCGAAAAATCAATTCGCCGCGCTCAAAAGTATTTGCCAATTGCCGAGCGCCGAGGACGCTCTGGCGCGCGCCCGCAGAATTCTTGCAGCCGACGGTCAATTCACCGCCGACGGGCCCAATCCGCTGGTGCGGCGGATTGCCAACCCGGTCAAAACGGCGCCGCTCAATGTTGTACTAGTTGTTATGGAGAGTTTCACCGGCCGGCTGACCGGTTGCCTCGGCGGCGTGCCGGGGTTGTCGCCGGAGCTTGACCAGTTGGCCCAGGAAGGATTGTTACTGGAGCGCTGCTACGCCACCGGCGAACGGACCATTCAAGGGCTCGAAGCGGCGGTCTGTTCGTTTCCACCGCTGCCTGGCGAGGGAATCGTCAAACGTCCCCAGGCGCGGCAAAACTTCGCGACTCTGGCGAGCGTGCTCGGCCAGCGCGGCTACGCGACCAGCTTTCTTTACGGCGGCCAGGGGATTTTCGATCATATGCTGGCGTTCTTCCTGGGCAATGGTTTCGACCGCTTCATCGAAGAAAAAGATTTTACCGCGCCGCAATTCAAAAGCCCTTGGGGGGTGTCGGATGAGGATTTGTTCCAGCGTGCCGATGAGGAGTTTCGCCGCTATCATGCCGCCGGCCAACCGTTCTTCGCCACCTTGCTAACTGTGTCGCTGCACTCGCCCTGGCAGTTTCCAGCGGGCAAGATCGAACCTCTGGCCGCTGACACCCAAGTGCCGCCGGGCTTCGAGTTGGCCGAGCTCAATAATTTTCTTTACGCCGATTACTGCATCGGCCAATTTATCCGCCAGGCGCGTCAGGCGCCCTACTTCGACAATACTTTATTCGTTTTCGTCGGCGATCATGGTGTTCATCTGCGCGGCAATGAGCTGATTCCCATCGACGAGTACATCGTGCCGGCGCTGTTTCTCGCGCCCAAACATGTCGCTGCTGGGCGGGTTTCCGCTGTCGCCAGCCAGATGGATTTACCGCCGACGATCATGGGCATGGTCGGCGGCGATTATCGCAGCGCGTTTCTTGGCCGCGACGTGCTCAAAGCGCCAACCGAAGAGCCCCGCGCCATGGTGATTTACAATAAAAAGCGCTACGGCATTGTCACTGACCGGGAGTTGATTGTGCTGCGCGAAACCGGCGACCGGCTGCTTTATCAGCGCGCCGCTGCCGGCGCGCCATGGACGCAGACAGTGATGACGCCAGCCATGGCGGAGCGCAGCCAGGATAGCCTAGCCGTGCTGCGTTGCGCCGAGGATCTGCTGGTCACGGGCCGCTACCACAGCAAGCCGCAGAGTTCGTGATTGATTAGCCGCTGGTTCTTGGTTCGCTTGCGCTAGCGATCCTTCTGCATTTCTTTGAGCAGCCCTTCGACCTTCTTTAACTCGTCACCATAGCCGGCCCAGTTGCCCTGCTTGAGCAGTTCCTGGGAGCGCTGGAAACCATCCAAGGCTTGGCGCGCCAAACTGCGGTCGCCTTTGACCGGCGTTGCCGCGGCGGTTGTCGTCGCAGCCGGCGTCGGCGTATCGGTGGTCGGCTTGGCGCCGAAGATGCGCTGGAGCGCCTGGTCGAGGGTTTCCTCCATGGCGATGCGGTTGCCGAAGGCGACCACGACGCGTTTCAATTCCGGCAACGAGCCCTGCTCGGCGGCGAGATATAGCGGTTGGACGTAGAGCAAGGATTTTTCAATCGGGATCGCCAGCAAGCTACCGCGGATCACTTGCGAGCCGCGTTGGCTCCATAGGGTCAACTGCTGGGAAATCGTCGTGTCCTGGTCGATGCGGGCGTCGATCTGTTTGGGACCGTAAACCAACTTCGCCTTGGGAAATTCCAAGGCGGTGAGCTTGCCGTAATTTTTCCCGTCGCTTCTCGCCGCCAGCCAGGAGCGCATGTTGTCGCGCTTGTTGGGCGTGAACGGCAGGAGCAAAATGAATTCTTCTTTATCCTCGCCGGGCAAGCGCATGATCGTGTAGTAGGGCTCCATGTCGCGTTCGCGCCCTTCGATGGTGCGGCGCGGAATGCTCAGGAGATCTTCCTTGTTAAAAAACACCTGCGGGTCCTGCATATGATAAGTTGTGTAGACCTGGGCCTGGATGGTGAACAGATCCTGGGGATAACGCACATGGGCGCGCAGATCCTCCGGCATGCTGTCCATCGGTTTGAATATATTGGGAAAGGTCTTGGCAAAGGACTGAATGATCGGATCGCTGGTATCGCTCAAATAAAATTCCACCGTGCCGTTATAGGCATCGACCACCGCCTTGACCGAATTGCGAATGTAATTCACTCCCTGGCGGCGCAGCGGCTCGGAGTAGGGAAAACGGTCCGAGTTGGTGTAGCCGTCGACGATCCAGAACAGCCGACCGCCCTGGGCGATCACCACATAGGCGTCGCGATCGAAGGTGATAAACGGGGCGATTTTTTTCACTCGCTCCTGAATCTGCTGATGGTAGAGAATCCGGCTTTCATCGGTCAGATCCTGGGACAGAAGGATGCGCATTGAGGCGTGGTGGGCGGCGAAGACCAGCTTGCGCCAGAAGCTGCCGATGGGCACACCGCCGGTGCCCTTGTAAGTCGTGTAAATGTTTTGATCGCCGGCGGGATAGTCCAGCTCCTGGGACTTGGTGCGCACCAGCACATACTCGTTGGCGAGCTCGCCGAAATAAATCTCCGGCCGGGTAATCTTTAGTGACGTGCTGTGCTGCGGCGGTATATCCTTGATGAAGAATTCCGGCTGGCCGCTGGAGGTCACTTGATTGACCGGACCGAAGACCACGCCATGGCCATGGGTGAAAGTCAGATGCTCGTTGATCCAGTTTTGGCTTTGCAAGTGGCGATGGGACAGCTCGCGCGCCGACAGCATCACCTGGCGGTAGGTGCCGTCGATGATGTAGCGGTCGTTGTCGACATCGACGAATTTATAATAGGGACGAATTTCCTGCAGCTGGGCGTAGCTCGTCAGCAGTGGCCGGTGATCCCACAGGCGGATGTTGCTGATGGTCGATTCGTTGCGCTTCAAATCGGCGGCGGTCAACTGCTCGTCGGCGGGAAACTCCTTGGTTTCAATCTTATCCAGACCGAAGGCGAGCCGGGTGAATTTAATCGTGCGCTCGATGAACGGCCGTTCGGCTTCGATCTCGTTGGGCGTGACGCGGAAGCGCTGCAACAGCGTCGGATAGGCGTTGAGACCCAGTAGATGGACGGCCACTAGGGCGCCGACGCCGAGAAAGACAAATTTATAACCGGCGCGGGCGATCTGAGCGAAGCACAGCGCGGCGGCGATGAGCGCCAAAAACATCAGCACGCGGAGCGCCGGCAAATTGCCGTAGACGTCCGCGTAGCTGGCGCCAAAGGAAACCCCGCGCGGCGAATGCAACAGATCGAAGGCGTCGAGATAGTAGCCGCTGGCTTTGACCAAAAGAAACAGGCCCAACAAAATCAATAAATGGCTGCGCGCCCGCTCGCCGAGATGAACACCACGAGCGGTGTATTCGATGCCCCGATAGACCAGGTAGACGGCTGCACAGGTGACGGCGGCGAGGCCGAGGGCGAAAATCGCCCAGTGATAGACGATGCGCAGCCAGGGCAAAGTGAACACATAAAAACTGACATCGCGGCCGAACTGGGGATCCTGCAGATTGAACGATACCGGATTGAGAAATAGCGATAGCTGTTCCCAGCTGGCGGCGCCTTGGGGCGCGGCCATGAGCCCAACCAACAGCGCGCCAGGTAGAAGCAGCCGCTTCAATATTGGATCGATGAGTTCCGGTGGTGGTAACTCGATGATGTTATCCGCGCTGGAAAAGCGGAAGCCGCCCGCCACCGACGAAGCGATTTTCAAGTTGACATAAAGCAGCAGCGCAAACAGCCCGCCAGCGCCGGCGCCGAGGGCGAGCTTGTAAGACAAGATCGTGCCGAAGACTTGGCCGAAGCCGACATCTTGGAACCATAGCCAGTCGACGTAAAGGCCGGTGGCCTGGCGAAAAAACATTACGACGAGAAACAATATCAATACCGCTACGCCGCCAAGTTTACCCATTGGGCCTCCATTGAGTTTCACAGAGCTGGGGAAAGTGCAGGGATCGTATAGAAATTGCTAGGTTGAGGCAATGTGATTTAAATCTTTTCCTGGTCAGCCGCCAGGCAAAAAAAAGTGGCGCTTGGGAGAACCAAGCGCCACTTTGACTCAACTTCAGTTGTTGTCTGATCGCTTATTCAGCGCCGACCTTGGGGCGCCACTTGTCGAAGCGGTGTTCGTAGCGGTCGATGACTTCGGTCAGGGTCATACCACTGATTGCGAAAATTAAGACACCAACGAACACCTTATCGGTTTGAAAGGTCGCCCCTGCGACAGTGATCATGAAGCCGATACCGGCGGTGGCGGCATAGAGTTCGCCAACCATGACGCCGATTAGCGCGCGGCCGACGGCCAGGCGCAGACCGGTAAGAATGAACGGAACCGTGGACGGCAGCACGACGGATTTGAAGATCTGCCATTCCGATGCGCCGAAGCTTCTCGCCGCAGTGAGCAAATTGGCCGGGGTGGTTTTGACGCCATCGCGGGTGTTGATCAGCAGCGGAAACACCGCGCCCAAAAAGATGATGCCGACCTTGGATAAGATGCCGATGCCCAACCAAATGATGACCAGGGGCAGAAGGGCGACGCGCGGGGTGGCGTTCATGGCGTTGACGAAGGGATCGCAAACATAGGCGAATCTCTTGTACCAGCCGATGGCGATGCCGAAGGGGATGGCGAAGATCACCGACAGGATATAGCCCCAGGCGAACTCAATGCCGCTAACGTAGAGATCGTTGTAAATCTCCCCCGAGGCGAACATTCCCCAGGCGGCCTTGCCGACCATCGAAGGCGCGCTCATGAACATCGGGTTAATGATCCCGGCCCAGTTGCCAATGGTCTCCCAAGTCAGCAGGAACAGAATCACCGCGCTAGTGCCTAGGATCTTTTTTTCCTGGTTGAGATAAAACTTATACGCAGCCGATGCTTCAGCGACGCGTATATCCATTAATTGTTCTTCGGCTTGGGCCATAAATATCTCCTTTGGAGGTTTGTATTAACTTTCAGTGACAATCGTCAGCCTGCGCACCATTACCAAAAGGGCTGGAGCTTGTCAACAAATTGTCGACCGCCAGTGGGTTAATAATTTTTTGGTGAATTCGCCAGCCAATTTCACCGCCGAATCAAAGCTCACCTTGACAATCCTTTACCTATTAAATACGTTGATCGAAACTAATCCCGCCGGAACCAGGAGAAAGCATGAAACTCCTCTTTATTACGCCACCTATGGGCAATTGGGCGCCCTGGGGCGACCGTCATTTGGCCGTCAACGCGCTGCACGCCCAGGTGGCGGCGTTCATTCGCGAGAAACAGGCCGCCGAAGTGGCTGTCTTGGACTGTCGCGCGTTGGCTTTGGACGACGATCAAATGCTCGACGAAGTGAGACGGCAAAAACCCGACGCGGTCTTTTTCGGTGCCATGATCGCCGCCGCGGGCGGTGCCGCGACTCTCAATCGTTTTCACGCGGCGATGCAAAAGATCAAGGAAGTCGCGCCTCAAACCGTCACCATCGGCGGCGGTTTGATGTACACCGCAGTGCCGCAAAAGATCATGACCGACAACCCGCAACTCGATTTCGCCATCGTCGGCGTGTTCGCCGACAATGAGCATGCGGTCTGCGAGTTGCTCGAAGAACTCAAGAAGCCCGCGCCTAATGTCAGTGCGATTAAGGGGCTCGCCTATCGTAAGAACGGCGAGGTCGTATTGACCCCGCCTCGGCCAGTGGTCGCCAACCTCGACGAGCTGCCGCTGCCAGCCTACGATCTGTTCCCGATGGACAAGTATTATGGCTACTCGGTAATTCCCAATTACAACGAGGCGGTGACTTCTAGGGGCTGCGAGGGCGCCTGTCATTTTTGCTACGAGTGGTGGCTGGTGGATCAGCGCAGCCCGCGGGACTTCAGCTCGCACCGTACCAAAGGCGGCAAACGGGTCGCCGAGGAAATGGAGCTGCTCAACAAGACCTACGGCGTCAAGGCGCTGACCTTCATGGACGACGACTTCAACTCCGACCGGCAAAAGATGGTCGATCTGGTAGAGGCGTTGGAAGAGAAAAAGTTGGACATGAGCTGGTTCATGCTCAGCCGGGCGCAAAATTTGATCCGCGACATGGACCTGGTGCCGCGGCTGCGTAAGGTCGGCTTATATCAGGTTCTCATCGGCATCGACGGCGGCACCGACGAGGAGATCGCCGAGGCGCGCAAGGGGCCGATGAAAGTCGGCGTGAAAGATTTGAAGGAGCTGATTCAGTTCCTGCGCAAGAATGACATTTCGACCATTTCGACTTATTTGAACGGCTTCTGGGAGGACGATGAAGCGAAGATCCGCCAGCGCGCCCAGGCGGTGGACGAGATCGATCCCGACATCGTCATGATTCAGGTGCTCAACCCGATCCCTGGGTCGCCGATTTACAAATCGGCGGTGAAGAACAACATCATCGAAGTCGACAACCTGAGCCTCTACGATCTCGAACATAGCGTCATGCCGACCAAGTATTTGACGCGCCAGCAGCTGGGCGAACTGACCGGCTGGGCGTTTCAGTCTTTCTACAGCAAGCCGGGGCGCATCGAGCGGATTCTCAACGGCTACACTTCGCCGCTGGTCAGAATGAAGTTCGAGTCATTTAAGAGCAACGCCGCCAAATACGAAAAGAACGCCGCCCAAGGCGAGGCGGCAATTTAGCGATTGGCCCAGTTATGGCGGAAGCGAAACCACTCCCGACTCTACGCGGCAAAGTCGCATTGGTGACCGGCGCCAGCCGCGGCATCGGCGCGGCGGCGGCGATCCGACTAGCCCAAGGCGGCGCCGCGGTGGTGGTCAATTATCATCAGAACCGCGCGGCGGCGCAAAAGGTGCTCGATGCCGTGGAAGCCGCCGGTGCGCAAGGCATGATCTGCCAGGCCGATGTGCGCGATAAATCGCAGATCGATGCCCTGGTCAAAGCCGCCAACGCCAAACTTGGCGCCATCGATGTGCTGGTCAACAACGCCTATTTTCCCTTCCAGGTAAGCCCGCTCCATGAAATCTCCTGGGAGAAATTTCATGAAGCGATCGACCATGAGCTGTCGGCGTTCTATCACTGCGTGCAAGCCTGCTTGCCCGATATGAAGGACAAAAAGGCCGGCAAGATTATCGTCGTCAGCACGCGCTTGGCGCAACAGCCGCTGCCGCGCATGGGCGCCTACGCGGCGGCCAAGTCGGCGCTTGAATCCATGGCTAACACCATGGCCATTGAGCTGGGACCGTTGGGCATCGCCGTCAACGTGGTCACGCCGGCGTTCACCTTGACCGACGCGTCGCTGATCATGCCCGAAGCGTTCCGCGAACGGGTAAAGGAAACCCGGCCGCTAAAAAAACATCTCTACCCCGAAGATATCGCCGGCGCCATCGCGTTCCTGGCCGGCGAGGAAGCGAGCATGCTGACCGGCAGCCATATTCTCATCACCGGCGGCAGCCATCTTCAACTATAAAATAATTGATAATGGATAATGGAGAATTGATAATGACGGAAACTCCCGTCCTGCCAGCGTAGCAACATTAGCCTTATCTGAAATTTTCAATTATCCATTCTCCATTATCAATTGTTACCCCATGTTGTCCCTCGACGAGATCATCGCTCAGCTGACATCCATCGTCGGGCCGCGGCGGATTTCCACCAACCCGATCGATAAGATCAATTATCAGCACACCTTAGCTTACGGCGCCTATCAGGCGCTGCCGGATGTGATCGTCCGCATCGAGTCGGATGCCCAGGGCAATCATCAGGTCGCCGATATCTTGCGCTTCGCCAACCAGCATAAGATTCCCATCGTCGCCAAGGGCGGCGTCGGCATGGGCATCAGCTCGCCGCTCAAGGGCGGCTTGCTGCTCGACATGCTCGGCATGGACAAGGTCCTCGAAGTCAACCGCGAGATGCAGTATGTCATCGCCGAGGGCGGCGCGAGTGTCTATGCGATCCATCACGCGCTGCGCCAGCAAGGTTTGATGCTGCCCAACTTCGGCACCTACGGGCCGGCGGTGGTGATCGGCGCCATGATCAACAAGGGCGGCATCGGCTACGGCATGACGCGCTACGGCTGGATCGCCGACATGGTGCTGGGGCTAGAAGTGATTCTCGCCAACGGCGAAACCATTCGCCTGGGCGCCCTGGCCAATCAGGGCACGACCTTCGGGCCGTTTCAAAAATGGATACATCTGCCGGATTTGTTGGGCTTGTTCACGCTTGCCGCCGGTTCCATGGGGATCATCAGCAAAGTTTGTCTGCGCGCCATACAAGGCCAGCGCGAATGGTTGCATGATTACTGCTACGTGTTTCGCCGCGACCAGCTGCAACAGGTGCAGGATTCCTTGATCGAGTTAGTCCGCGGCGAAGTGGTCTACGACATTCACTTCACCGATCGTTGGCAGTACCACTGGCCCATGGAAGAGGGGCTCTACGATAAAAATAAAATCCCCGCCGACGGTTGGTTTTTTCTCAAGACCTTTCTCATGGCGCGTGATCAGGAGGAGCTAGCGTTCAAGGAAAAGCGCATGCGGCGGATTTATCAAACTTTCGGCGGCGTCGACGTGCCGGAGATCGCCGACAAAGCGATGGGCGCCAGGGCGCAGGAGCTCGGGCTCCATGGCTGGCCCGACTGGCATGTCATGGGACCGGACGCTTGGTGCGGCACGGTGGTGCGCCACACCGGCATGTTCGCGGTGACGTCAAAAATGTATCCGCTGCGTTTTTTGAAAGAGATGTACGACCTCGACGAGGCGGCCAAGCGGGAGTGCGGCATTTGGGACGCCGAGCACTCGCCCCAGCATGACAGCTACGTCACCCGCGACTTCGCCATCAAAGAGGAGTACTTTACTTTTTACAATCCCTACGACGCCGAGGATGTCGGCCGGCTGCGCAAGTGGATGGGCATGGTGGCGCAGTTCAGCAACGAGCGCGGCGTGGTCTGGACGGCGCCGACGCTCAGCACCAAGGGGCCGATCCCTTACAACCGGCTGGGTAGTCTTTACGATGTCGTCAAGGAGATCAAACAACTGGTCGACCCCAACAACATTCTCAATCCCGGCGCGCTTTATTAATTACGGAGGTAGTTATGAGTTTGGGCAGAGTAGATTTTAGCGGCAAAAAAGTTTCCGCCACCGAAGCCGACGCGATCATCGCCGATCTGAAACAATATTTATTAGGCTTGGCCGACAAGTGGCTGATCAAGGGGCGCTTCCATACGGACATGGGTAACGGCACGCTGCCCATGGAGGCGATTAAAATATTTTGGCAAAACTGGTACGGCTTTGTCGCCGAGATCAATAACTTTCATGGCGTCGCTTATCAGCGTCAACAACCGTTCTTCAAACGCCATCCGGAGCTGCTCAAGCATTTCGCCGCCCATGTGGCCGACGAGATGATTCATCCCAAGCCGCCCGGCCATATTCAAATCGTCCTCGAACAAGGGCGCAACTTCGGTCTGCAAGATGACGACATGGTCGAGTATGAAATGCTCGCTGAATGCCGCGCGTTCTTGGAATATTACCGTGGCGTGCTCTACGAGGGCACCACCGCCGAGTGGTGGGCGTCCTTCTGCGTCGAAGAGGCGGTGGGCCATTGGGCGCGCTTCTTCGGCGGCGCGCTGCGCAAGTCTTACAACTTTCCCGAAGACAAGATCGTCTACTTCCGCGTCCACGCCAAGGCCGATCTCGAAGAGCATGACGGCATCATGGCCCATGCCGATCTTGACTGGCTGGTTTTGAAAAACCT
The DNA here is from genome assembly GCA_945889495.1 of Syntrophobacter sp. SbD2. Lineage (GTDB taxonomy): Bacteria > Desulfobacterota > Binatia > UBA9968 > UBA9968 > DP-20. The sequence goes on from CAMDBU010000085.1 coordinate 23,419, forward strand.
GCTCATGGAAGGCAAGGCCGAGACCCGGCCGGGATTCAATCTCGAATACTGCATGCGCATGGGGACATCCTACTTCGCCATGTTCTTCGAGGGCGTTTATCAGCAAATCAAAAAAGAAGGGTTGTACAAAGAGTAAAATGGCGGAGTCCAACAAAGAAGAAATTTCCCCCCGACCGCTGATGCGGATTCTCGCCGACTTCGCCAACAGTCAGATCCTCGACGTGGCGCTGGAGTATGATTTTTTTACCTTGATCAGCAAAGGCCATAACACCGTCGACGCATTGGCGCGGCAGGCCGGCACCGACCCGCGCGCAACGCGCATCTTGCTCGATAGTTTGCCGGCCCTCGCCGTGGTGGAAAAACGCGACGGCAAGTATTTCAATACGCCGTCGGCCGAAGCGTTCCTCGTCAAAGGCCGGCCTTCCTACTTCGGCGATTTCCGCCATGTCGCGTTGGCGCTGTGGGACGGCATGGCGCACTTGAAAGAATCCCTCAAGACCGGCAAGCCGCTGAGCCGCATGGACACCAATGCCGAGCTGCAAGTGTGGGAAAAGCTCGTGCTCGGCATCATCGTTATCGCCGAGCCGGCGGCCAAGGCGCTGTGCGACATTCTAAAAATCGGTGGCGAGCGTAAAGGGCTGCGCGTCCTCGATATCGCCGGCGGCTCGAGCATCTTCGGCATGACCATCGTCAGCCGCGATCCGACGGCGCAGGTGACGCAACTCGACTGGCCCAACGTTAACGCGGTGGCGAAGAAAGCCAACCAAGAGCGCGGCCTGGAAGGCAAGATCCATTTCATCGACGGCGAACATCACACGGCGAACATCGAAACCAATCATTACGATCTGGTCCTCGCCAGCAACTTCTGCCGCTTCGAATCGCCCACGGGCAATCAGGAACTGTTCGCCAAGGCGTATTCCGCGTTGAAACCCGGCGGCATCTTCGTCGTCAACGATTTCGTGCCCAATGAAGAACGCACCGAGCCGACTTTCGCGTTACGCTTTTCCGTCTACACGCTAACCCACACGCCGGAAGGCGAGTGCTGGACGCTGGGGCAGTATTCCGATTGGATGAAGATGGCGGGTTTCAATTCGATCGCCACTCACGGCGATATTCCCAAAACCTTGCCGGGGACTACGTTGATTTTGGCGACGAAAAGTTAAGCTAACTTTAACGTCAATGAGGGATTCACTCAGAGACTTACCCCACTCCTCGGTTGCTCACCGTGGAGCCGGGGTAACGTGGACCGGAGCTTGACAGCGAACGAACGGGCGGGCTACGCTACAGCCAATTCACGCAGCCTCGGACGTAGACGTTGGAGGTGAAACCCAATGGAAGTAATCTTGGAAAACGCGATTCTCGATAAGATGCTGGACCCGGTTACGCGCTGTCTTACGCCGGCTGTGGCCAAGGAGATCGCGGAGTTGCGTGCCGATGTGCTGACCCAAGCTCGCATCGACGAGCTAGCCGCAAAGTGCAATGAATCCGCACTAACGGATGCCGAAAAACGCGAGTATCAGGCTTACATTGAAGCGATCGACTTGATCGGAATCCTACAGGCAAAGGCCCGAGGCCTTCTTGCCAACCTTTCGAATAATAGTTGATGGACGCGGAAGTCCGCGCGCTTGTCCGGCGCCGAGCCGGCAATCGCTGCGAATATTGCCTACTCCGGCAAGACGACCTGCCATTTTCAACATTCCAAATGGAGCACATTGTTGCCCGCAAGCATGGTGGCAATGATGAGGCTGACAATTTGGCGTTGGCCTGCGACCGATGCAATTCTCACAAAGGCGCTAATCTTACGGGTGTCGATCCTGACACCGGCGAAATCACCAAGCTATTCAATCCACGTCAAGACGCCTGGAAAGAGCATTTCAAAATTGCCGATGTCTTGATTGTCGGCTTAACCCCTGTGGGTCGCACCACGGTTTTTGTCCTAAACATGAACGAAGAACGGCGTGTCCGGTTGCGTACGGTGCTCAAGCGTCAGGAAAGCTTCTGAAGCTATCGCGCGAGCGCCGGAGTACGTCGAAACGCTAGTGAACACGAGATCGAAAGATTCGTAGCGCGCGCCAGCGAAATATGAGTAAGAAAGCCGCAGTGACCGAAGGCGACGGCAACATCTTTGCCGACCTTGGCATCGATAACGCGGATCAGTTTTACACCCGGGCTTGCCTAGGTGTGCAGGTTATGAAGCTTCTGAAGGGCCGCAGCCAAAAAGACGCGGCTAAATTACTTGGCGTCAAACCGCTTGAAATTTCCGCGCTCATGCGCGCTAATTTCGGTCGTTTTAGCCAAGAGCGGCTAATTGGATTCCTAAACAAGCTGGACAGGACAGTTACCATTCAAATCAGCCGTCATCGTGGTAAGGAGCCTTACCAGCAAGTCACTCTAGCTCCTTGACCTTACGATCAAGCACATCGAAACCACTCACTACGATATGGTGCTCGCCAGTAACTTCTGTCGCTTCGAATCGCCCACGGGCAATCAGCAGCTCTTCGCCAAGACCCATTCCGCTTTGAAGCCCGGCGGCATCTTCATGGTCAACAACTTCGTGCCCAACGAAGAACGCACCGAGCCGACTTTCGCTCTGCGCTTTTCCGTCTACACGCTGACGCACACGCCGGAAGGCGAGTGCTGGACGCTGGCGCAGTATTCCGATTGGATGAAGGCCATACGTCGTAACGAGCGGCAGGGCGCAGCACGCTGCGCCCCTTGTATAATGAAATTGAAGTGTCTGTATGCACATTGTTTAACACGAAACAGGATGGGACAGGCCGTTCGCCCCTCGGTCCTTGGAGACCGTTTTGTAGCATGGACCGTCCCATCGTGGCTCCCAAAAAGCTCGAACAGTTGC
>CAMDBU010000086.1 GCA_945889495.1 Syntrophobacter sp. SbD2
GTAGAGGTAGGGGGCAAAACCAGCTGCCCCACGATCGGTGGCAACCCTCGCCTCCAAGCTCCGAGCTTGGTTGCAAACCGACCAGCGATTATCCAGCGTTAGAAATTTAACTTGAACAACCATTGCGACATCTATCTTGAAATTCACCGCCTTTCTTTACTGCGTAAATAAACCGAGCGCGACGAGACATAAACCAAACAGAAAGCTAAACTTCAAGATGATTTCGACGCGATACAGCAGCTCGTCAACAAGAGTTGGTTCGATATCATCATTGGAAAGAAGCGTCAGGTAGGATTGTCGCAGGCCTCCTAAAAAGAGCGCGTGCAAAATCTCTGCGATGGCAGACCCCGCTTTATTTGCGCGGCTCAGAAATTTTATCAACATGATTACGTTGATTAATATCGCGCCCACGAATCCGAAAATAGAGAGATTTACTCCCAAGTTAAGCATTGTTTATTTCAAGGTCATTTCACTGGGACGGTTTCTTGGATGCTGTCCTTCTGATGGCGAAAACCAGTTTAAGGGTTGTCTGGCGGGGAACATATCCTAACATCTCACCAAGGAGGAATAGGGTCAAATCTTTATTTATGACATTAAACTGTCCGTGAAACCGTCGTCAGCTCAATTTGACCCCAAGCGCTCTCTAAGCGTTCTACCAGTTCGCGAAACCGTCGTAACCCAATCGCAAACGAAGCGTATCATCGCGATGGTCGTGTTCACTGCCTAGTATGCTTCACCAACTGCCGCGGGCCGACCTCGGCGCCGTAGACGTTACCCTTGGCGTCCACCGACACACCCTTCGGCAGCGCTGGTGCCTTTCATCTCCAGGGGATCGGAATGCGGTACATCACGTTACAGTCCTTGACGCTGCCGATACGGATGCCGCGCTTCCAACCGGGATGCAGTGCCACGCCGTTGGCGAGGGACAGACTTCGACTTTACTACTTTCTCGTCAGATTGTTGCGATATGAAAGTCCGCCCCGCATCGGCCATCTGCGCTAATGTCATACGGTTCTGGTAATTCGACCAGGCCCGCCCTACTGCTTTGCCCTGGCGTCCTTCACAACCGCGGCCAGCGCGTCGTTGTAGAGCCGCATGATCTCGTTGACCATGGCCGTGACTTGCGCGGCGTCGGGCTTGGCGGGCATCAGCGCTTTTTCCACGGCGATCATGTTTTTCTCGATAGCGATGTAGGATTCGGCGTTGCGCGCCTTGATCAAGTCCTCGATGCTGTCCCATTTGTCGTCGAAGTTTTGGAAGGACTTGCGCGCCCTGGCGAAATCGCCAGCCTTCAATGCCGGCGGGACTTCGCGCAAGTGGGCGCGCACGATGCGCAGGCGGGCGATCTCGTTGTAGAACGAATTGAGCGGCTTCATCGGCGCGATCGCGGCGACGGTGGTGTCGTACTTCACTAGCATCGCTTGGACGTCGGCGATGGTTGCCGGCAGATTCGGGTTGGCCGACTCCAGCGCCTTGGTGATGCGCGGCTGAAATTCATGCTCGAGGATTTCGTAGGCTTCCTTGTTACGCGTGTTGACGTAAACCTCGATGCCATTCCAGGCCGAGTCGAAGGCATCGAATGCCGCCTTCGCCCGCGCCACGTCACCCGCCTGCAAAGCCGCAACGGTATTGACCAAGGTCGGACGGACGGCTTTGAGGCTAGTGACCTCGAAGCGCTCGGTTTGGGCGAAGGCTTGCACCGCGAAACCAGCCACCGCCAGTGCTAACACTAGGGTAAAGGTAATCTGACGAACCCTCTGCATCGTCTTCGTTATCCTCTTTAATAGGAAGCGATTACCGCGGCCAACCCGTAGCGCTAGGGCATTTCTTCGAGCAACTTACCGAAGCCCAACTTCTTTTGCCGTATATGCAAGCGCTTCTGCACCGACCATACCCGCGCCGGCACGGCGTGCACCACCGGCACCTGTAAATCTTCTTCGAGCAAGTGAATGATGTCGAGACAGCGCCAGCCGGTGCCGAGCATGTAGATGCCATCGGCGTCGGGATGTTTGAGAAATGCTTGGCGGGTGTGGCCGTAGATTTCCGTCGACGCCAAGCGGCCGACATCGGCGAAGTCGACCTTCATGCCTTCCATCGCCAGGACTTCGAAGCCGGCGCTTTGAAAATAGCGCGTGAACATGTCGTTGATGCTGCCGACGAAGTAGGTCACGCCGACGAATTTCTTCACGCCCAGGGCGCGCAGCGCTTCCACTTGGGTCTGCGCCGCGGTGACGATGGGGATTTTGAACTCGTCTTCCCACTCCTTGGTGATCTTGGCCTCGCCCTGGAAGCCGTGGATCATGAACGGCGGCGCGCCTTCGGGGTGGATCAGGTCGACGCCCTCCTTGGCGAGCTCGGCGACCTTGTCATGGACCGCGTTGAGCGCCGCGCCAAACTCTTCTTCCGTGCCGCGCTTGAAGTCCAAGTACACCGGCACCACGCCGACCCCTTCCGGCATCAAGCGAATGAACTCTTCCAACGATCCCGGCCGATGGGTCGGTTTGACGACCCCAACTACGCCACGCCAGCTGGTAAAAACCATTTTACGCTCCTGAGAACTGTCGGATTCGGATTATCTCCCGCAAAGGCGCAAAGACGCAAAGTTAAAAATTTCTTTTCCGGACTTTGCGAGCTTGGCGTCTTTGCGAGAGTAATTCCCTTCCGATTCCCTGTCTCTATTTTCCAAAGATTTGTGGAAACTTCGCGCGCATCTTGGCCCGGTAGTCGTCTGGCACTTCGACGACCTTGGGGAATTCACCTTTGAGCTTCCGATTATAGGGCTGGCAGGCGTCGATCAAGATGCGGTTGTTGAAGTTGCCGGGCAAAAACATCGGATCGCGGCCCGACGACCAGGCTTTCTGCACTAGATCGATATCGGTGATCGGATCGAAGCGCGTGCCCATGGCCCAGAGCACCTGATCGATGTCCGAGCAATCGACATCGTCGTCGACCACCACGGTCCATTTGCCGTTGTAGGCACCGGCCATGCAGTTGGACGCGACGTGCAAGACGTTGCGCGCGTGGCCGGGATAGCGCTGGCGGATTTGGATCGCGGTGAAACGCGTCGCCGGCGCGCCCTCATGATTCCACACGCCGAGGATTTCCGGCAAGCCGCAAGCTTCCAATGCATTCCAAATTTCCGCCGCGCCGGCGATGCCTTTGAGCAAGCCGGTTTCGTCCACCGGTTTATGCTGCGGCGCGCAGGTGAGGATCGGATTGTTGCGGTACATGACTGTCTTGACGTCGAGATAGGGGCGCGGCACGACATCGTCGGAGTAGTAACCCATCCACTCGCCGAAGGGCCCTTCCGGTTGAGACTTTCCCGGCACCGCTTCGCCTTCGATGACGATCTCGGCGTCGGCGGGAATCGGAAATCCGGTGTACGGTCCCTTGACCACTTCCACCGGCTCGCCGCGGATGCCGCCGGCAAAGTCGTACTCGGACACGCCCGAAGGCAGTGGACTGGCCGAGAGCATGTAGAGCAGCGGGTCCTGGCCGCAGACGATGGCAAATTTGCAGCTCTGGCCGCGTTCGAAATATTTATCGCGATGGATGCGCCCATGCTTGCCTTCGGTGATCTGGCAGCCAATGGTCTTCTCGTCGTAGACTTCGCAACGATAAGCGCCGAAGTTGTACCACTCGGCGTCGGGGTCCTTGGTGATGCACATGTCGGCGGTGCCGATGTAGCGATGGGTGTCGCGCTGATGATGGATCGGCACCGGCAGTTTCAAGACGTCGACCTTGTCGCCTTCCAAGACGTTCTCGAAGATCGGCCCGGTCTTGACCATCTTCGGTTTGAGCAGCTTCATGTCGGTCATGACATGATGGTAAGCCTTGACGATGTCGGATTTGTGCTCGTACTCGAGCGGCAGGCCGAGGGTCAGCGCCACCCGCTTGATAGTCGAGAACTGGCCGTAGAGGGTCCGGTAGCCTTTGGGATAGCCCGGCACCTCGTCGAAGACGATGGCCGGCGCTTTGCCCTTGCCACCTTCGGTGAGCATCTGCGTCACCGCGCCCATCTCGCGGTCCCAATGGGCGCCGTTGACGTTGAGCAACTCGCCCATCTTGTCGACCTGCTCGATCCAATCCCGTAAGCCGCGGTAAGTTACACTGCTATGCGCCGCACCAGCGCGTTCCGGACGTGCCATGAATTCCTCCTAAAATAGTTAGCGAAATTGATGTCTGACCACCTTACGTTCAGCCCTAAACCTTGTCAACAAATCGGCCGGCCATGGGGCCCTTGTCAGAAGCGTTGCAGCAGTGCTATGACCCAGCTGGCCACAACTGGTAATCCAACAGGTGCAAAATTCGCTTGACGAAATGGGGATGCACCCATGGCGGACCGACCCTCCTACGACCGGCAGCTGCGCAGCATCGGCCAATCCCTCGAAGCCCAACGCATCGCGGTTTTCGAGCTCATGTGGCAAGACGATCACTACACCGTGCGCGGCGAGCCAGAACGAGAATCATCCCTGCTGGCGACCCTGCGCAGCTGGCAACAACAGCGGCGTAGCGCCGGCCTGAAAACCGCGCTGCGCTTCACCATGGAAGATCTCGACGAACTCGACCGCCAGGGCGCGGCCAACCGCGCGCAAAGCAATCGCCTGCCCGACTTTCACCGCCTGGCCAACACGCTACGCACCGTCGGTGCTTATTTGGAAAGCAAAAATGCCGAGTTGATCGAGCTGCGCATGATGCAACTGGGCCTGACACTTCTCCTGCACAACCGGGCCGGCCACCCCGAGCTCGAAGAACGCACCTTGGTCTCCTTCTACCCGCTGTTCGTCCAGCTCCATGGGCAGCGCCATGGTCGCGCCGCACGCTGAACTCAGGCGCCCTTGTCGCGCAACATCTTTTTCAGTTCATCGTAGGAGGATTTGCCGATGACGCGGTCGAACTGGGAGCGGTAATTGTTGACGATGCTAATGTTTTCCACCACCGCGTCATAGATTTTCCAGCCGCCGTCGCCGCGCTTGAGGCGGTAGATCACCGTGACCGCTTGACGTTTGGTATCGATTAGCCGGGATTCGACTTCGGCGAACTCCCGGTCGATGCTCTCACGGCCGAGGACCAGCCGTTCGCCGGCGTAGAGATCGGCTTTGTCGGTATAGATTTTTTCCAAAAAACCGCGGAATAGTTTTACAAACTCTTGTTGCTCCGCCGCGCTACGCTGGCGCCAGTGGCCGCCCAAGGTGAGCTGCGCCATTTCGTCATAGTCAAAAACCGGGTTGACGATCGCTTTGAGGCGCTCGACTCGTTGCGGTCTACTGTCCGCCCCCTTGAGCCCTGGGTCTTTCAATATCTCGATCACCCGCTCGCTCACCGACCGCACCAGATCGAGCGGCTCGGCGGCCAAGCTTGGCGAGATGCCGACGACAATCGACAAGGTAACGGTGAACAGAACCAGCGACCGCTTTAGGCAATTCATCATCATCGCGGCTCCTATTGAAGTTGGAGGGAAATAGCCTGGCTTAACCCAAGATCACCAGCCCCCACACCGCCAGCGCCAAGACGATGGCGCAAAACACCCCGGCGGAGCCTAAATCCTTGGCCAGACCAGACAAATCATGGCGCTCCGGACCGATACGGTCGACCACCGCCTCGACGGCGGTGTTGAGTACCTCGACGACCACCACCAAGAGCGCCGTGCCAACCAAAAGCGCGCGCTCGACGCCATTGCGACCGATAATCATTGCCGTCGGCAGCACCAAGATCATCGCGTAAATCTCATAGCGCAACGCCGCTTCCGAGCGCCAAGCCCGCCCGAGGCCACGCAGCGAATTGCGCGTGGCGTTATTGAGCCGCTCGATCGGGCTGATGTCGTTGCTGATCATGAGGTTAAGCGCTCCCAACCAAGCTGGTCATGGCCTAGCAGCATGCTAAAAAATGCCTCGGCGTCCTTCGACGGCGCTCAGGACGAACGGATCCGATACTGAAATCGTTGAGATAAATCCATTCACGCGGCTTGTCGAAGTAGTTCCGCGCTTTTCAGCGCTCTGGCAGTAGGGTGTCCTCCTTAGAAAATATTCGCTTGTGGCTGATGGCCAAGTTTCCGTCATACCCGCGAAAGCGGGTATCCAGGTTAATTCGGGGCTGAACAAACCTGGATTCCCGCCTGCGCGGGAATGACGAATCGAACAAAATCCGTCATACCGGCGTAGGCCGGTATCCAGGCGGGGCGGACGAGATGGATGCCGGCCTGCGCCGGCATGACGAGTCAGAGAGAGTGCCATGTGCCGTGATCGTTGATTTTCATTGTCCGCAGACGAGCGTAAGCTCATGAAACACTTCGTGCTGAAAATCTCTTTCCCTTTGGATTGCGGCGGCGCCGCGCTAGGTTATCTGTCCCTCGGTGGTGCATCCTTCCGGTCCTTCGAGGCAAATGGTTATTTCGAGGCATAGGAACCTTCATTTCTAACTCACTACCCCCGCTGTTTCAGCGCGTCCCGCACCTTCTCCGCGGTGATCGGCAAGGAGGTGATCCGCACCCCCACCGCATCCGCCACCGCGTTGGCGATCGCCGCCGCGGTCGGAATCAAGGCGGTCTCGCCGATGCTCATGCTGTTATACGGGCCGCTGCCGAAGTCCGAGTGCAGGATGGTGGTTTGCAGCGGCGGCATGTCTTTGATGTTGGGAATCTTGTACTCGCCCAAGTTGGCCGCCAACACTTTACCGCTCTCGTCGTAGCCGATGTTTTCCACCAGGCCGTAGCCGAAGCCCATGGCGATGGAACCATCGATCTGCCCCTGGTGAGTGAGCGGATTCAAGATCGCACCGATGTTATGCGCGGTGGTGAGTTGGATCACCCGCACCTCTCCGGTCTCGTCGTCGACCTCGACTTCGGCCACTTGCGCGACCAGGGAGGCTTCCGGCCCGTCCGACATGTTGGCGTAATGGCCTTCCACCGCGATCGGCCCGCCGTTAGCGCGGACGATTTCCTTGTAGGTCATGCGCCGTTCGGCCCGGCCATGGGTGACGCCGCCGTCGAAGAGCAACAGCTCCTCCGGACTGGCTTGCATCGCCACGGCGGCGATTTTGAGAATCTCGTCGCGGGCGCGCACCGATGCGTTCAACGCCGAGCCGCCATGGACCCGCGTGCTGCTGCTGCCGCGCACGCCGGTGTCCTTGACCACTTTATCGGAGTCGAGCATTTCCACCGCCACGCTGTCGAGCGGGACTTTCAATTCTTCGCCGACGATCTGGCGCATCATGGTGAACACGCCGGGGCCGGTGTCGGTGACCGCCGAGGACAAAGTGATCGCGCCAGCTTCGTCGATCTTGATGCGCGCGTAGGATTCGCCGCCCTTGGACACCCAATCGCCGACGGCGCAGCCCCGGCCGCTGTTTTTTTTCTTCGGCTTTGCGAACCCGGAAGCCTCGATCGCCCGCGCCAGGGTCTCGGTCGGTTTGATATGAGGAATCACGTGGCCCAGCGGCGACGGATCGCCGTCATGCATGAAATTCAACCGGCGAAACTCCACCGGGTCCATGTTCAAGCGCTGGGCCACCACATCCATATGGCTCTCCGAAGCGAACATTCCCTGGAGATGGCCCGGCGCCCGCATGTAACCCGCCGGCATGGTGTTGGTGTAAATATACTTTTCTTCGATCAGACAGTTGGGCACGCGGTACGGGCCAGGGGTATCGTGAGCGCCCACCAGATAGGCTTGCGGCCGATAGGAGGCATAGGCACCACTATCGAAGTAAAACTCGATATGCTCGGCGATGATCAAGCCGTTCTTCTTGACGCCGGTCTTGATCTTGATCACCGCGCCATGACGCGGATTGCCGGCGGAGAGCTCTTCACTGTAATCGATCAGCAACTTCACCGGCCGCCCGGCGCGCTTGGCCAAAGCGTAGCACAGCGCCACGTCGTTGCCGTCGCCCTTGCCGCCGAAATCGCCGCCGACATAACAGGAATGGAGAATCAAACTCGCCGGCGCCACGCCCAAGGCGCTGCCAACCTGCTCGCGCATATTGAACGGGCTCTTGTTCGACGACCAAACCTCCGCCGTGCCGTCGTCATTGACCCGCACTAGCGAACAATGGGGCTCGATGTAAGCTTGGTGCACCGCCGGCACCGAGTAACTGTTCTCGACGATCACATCCGACTGGCGAAACCCTTCTTCGACCAGACCTTTTTTCCAAGTGAGATTGACGCAAACATTGCTCGGCGTGGCGATCTCGTGGAGCAAACCTTTGTAACTTTGAAGCTCGGGATGGATCAGCGGCGCATTCGGTTGGGCTGCCGCCAGCACATCGATCACCACCGGCAGCTCCTCGTATTCGACATCGATCAAATCCAGCGCGGACTCTGCAACCGCTTCGCTATCGGCCGCCACCGCGGCGACTTTCTCGCCCATGTAGCGCACCACGCCTTCGGCCAGTAGCGGCATGTCGATGATCTTCTTACCGATCTTGGCGCCGGCGAGATCGGCGCCGGTGAGCACGGCGGCGACGCCGGCGAGCGCCCGCGCCTTGCTGGCATCGATGCGCTTGATGCGCCCATGGGCGAGCGGGCTGCGCAACACTTTCGCCCAGAGCATGCCTGGCACACTGACATCGACGGCGTACTTGGCGCCGCCGCCGACTTTTTGCTCGCCTTCCACCCGAGGACTAGGAATTCCCACTGTGCGCATGTCGTTCATGGACTTTTTCCTTGTTTCAGTTCGTCGCGGCAACTCATAAAAAAATTTTCGTCATCTCTAACGGCTTTGACGTGCTCAACAATTTTGTTTGCCGTGAAAAGTTCTTGTTTTCGATAGTCAACTATGATTGACAGAGAGTTACATCAAGCTAAGTTTCACCGCAAGCTTCACTAGGAGGATTCCCATGGATGACGTCAAAGGCCAGATGGAAGGCGTAACCCGCGTCTACACCGAACTCGACAACAAAATATCCGATAAAGGCGGCGTGCAAAATCTTTTTGGCATGAATCGCAAGATTCGCCAAGCGTTGGAAACCATCACGCTCGGCGAATTGGATTCCATGCTGGCGGAAATTCACCGCGCCAAAGAGGGTTTGACCCGGCTGCAAGAAGACGTCGTGGAAATTCGCGTGCTCAAGGAAGTCCTGAGCGCGCCGGCGTCGGGCAAAGGCAACGGCATCAGCATGGGCCTGGGCTCCCGCGCCGAACAGCCTAAAGCCTTCTCATCTTAACTCACCTAATGAGATTGCAAGGTTGAATGCGTCGAGCGTTCGCTTGCGGTTTTGTAAAGTTGGTTAACAGTCAGTGGAATTCGCCCGCCAGTTTCGTCCGCTGAAAGCCCATAATTTAATTGCTCCGATGAGTTTCCGGCGTTTGTAGCCGGCTCATCACTTCGCCCAACAGGCCGGCATCGACCAGCGCGCCGTTACGGTACGCCAGGGTCTGATTCGAATAGGGTGAAATGCGCGCGCCGGGAGTTAAAATCCCCGCTAAATTCAGCGGATCGCCGGCGGCGATTAATATTTCGCCGCTCTCGCCCACGCCGCGGCGCAACTCGCGCAAGCGTTCCACCGCCTCCGGTAGGGCGAACTGCTCGCCGACAAAACCGTTGATAAATCTGCCGCCGCGGATCTCGCCGCGTGCTTCCCACTTTCGATAAATCGCCAACAAAGCACGCCAGCTGCCGTTAAAATTTTCCCGCGCCAATAGATCGCGAAACATCACACCGTAGCGTTGTAAAAGCTGGCGCGCCTGACGTTCCATGCGCTGCTCACTGCTCACATCCAAGGGCGACAATTTGGTGCGCCACAGCGACCAGCGCCCCACCGGCATGGCGCGCTCGGTATTGCGCCCGCCGCTGACCAGCCGTAAACCGCGCCGGCGCTCGACCCGCTTATGCTCCGGCGTCAAGAGCACGCGCAAGCCGGCGATACCGTCGCCGCTGGCCAATCCATGGGCGACTAGTTGCCAGAGCGCCTCTTCGACCTTGACCTTGAGTAGGCCGGTCTCCTTGGCGATGTCAGCGAGAAATGACGCGCCATGCCGTTCAAGATAGCGCGCCACCTCCAGCGCCATGGCCGACAGACTGGCGATGTCATGAAAGGCGCCATGCAGCGGCTCAAGATAGTTGGCGAGCTCGTCGCGCAGCAAAAACGCGATGGGCGCGTTGCGCGCCGGCGCTAGCAATCTTTTAACCCGCTTGCCGGTGGCGCTTTTCGGCGGAGATTCATCCGCCGTGCTGTCGTTGCGCAAGCGCCCCCAGGCGACGATGCCGCTCAAACATAAATATTCGAGATCGGCGGGATCGTAGTTTTCGATGCGCGCCGGCAGCACATGCTGCTCCCAGGCGGGCGCCGGCAGCTCCAAGCCTTGCAGCTGCTCAATCACCCGTAAGACCCCATCGCGGCCGCGCACCCGCGCACCCGGCGCGGCATGCTGCCAATGGATGAGAAACTTGGTGAAGTCGGCAGCCGACACCGGCTCGATTTCGCGGCGCATCTTGCCGAGGGTCAAGCGATGAATCCGCGCTAGCAAAACCCGGTCGCACCACTCGACCTCGTCAGCGCCGAGAACGCGCCCAGTGAACTGGCCGCGCATGGCCACGCCGGCGCTTTCCAAGCCGATCAACGCGGCGTCGACTTTTCCCACCGCCAAGCCGATGCGTAGAGCCAGCGCGCTAGCGGTCAGCGGCCCGCTCACTTCCAGCCAGCCTTGAACGATTTTCCTAATCGCATCATCTTCGGAGGCAACGGTCTCGGTAAAGCCCAGTGGCAGCGCGATAGCCGGCTGAAACGAAACCTCGGGCACACAAATCTTGACTAGATCGACGCGCTCGGCGGCAACATAGGCGCGCTGAGTGATATTTTCATTTTGCCAAGTCGCCACAGTGGCGCGGCCGTCATCGATCAACTCTGTTGCGAGCTCCTGCCAATCACGCCGGTAATTCACCGGCAGCAAGCACAACCCCAAGAGCAAATCATGCAACTCGTCGCCACTGCGCGCCTCCGGCCAGGCTTGTTGGCAAACTTCATCGATGGCGAGAGGATCGAGCTGGCCGAACTCGCGGCCCAACCAAGGATCCACCCTGCGCAGCGACACCGCCCGGGCGCGCCGCTCTTCCAAGGGCGCGTCGTCGAGAAAGGCGTAGGGATTGGCGTTCAAAATCTCATGGGCCATGGGCGACGGCGCCGGCGTGTCGACGGCGAGGGTAGAAATCTCTCCGCTATCGATCTTAGCGAGCAGCGCCGACAGGCCGTCGATATCCATCGCCTCGTGTAAGCAATCGCCCATGGTCTCGCGCACCAACGGATGGTCGGGCAGCTCAATGCCACCGCTGCGGTTGTCCTGGCACATCACCTGTTCGGGAAACACCGCGGCGAGCAGATCCTCGGCGCGCATGCGCTGGATCGCCACGGGAATTTTCTTGCCGCCATTGCTGCGCTTGAGCGCCAATGCCCGGGTCGCGTTCCAGCGCCAGCGGTTGGTGAACATCGGCGAGGCGAGCGCCGCTTGGGTTAAATTATATTCGAGGATCGCCGGCTTGAGCATGGCGAACACGTCGGCCAACGGAAACGAATGTTGCTCGACCAAGGAAATGCAGATGCCGTCGTCGGTGGCTGCCGCCTGAAGCTCGCGGTCGAAGCTGACGCAAAACCGCTTGCGCAGCGCCAAACCCCAAGCACGATTGACCCGACCGCCCCAGGGCGAATGGAGAATCAGTTGCATACCGCCGGCCTCATCAAAAAATCGTTCGGCGATAATTTTATCCTGTCCCGGCACGGTGCCGAGCACCGCCGCGGTATCGGCGACATAGGCGACGATCTGCTCGGCCGCCGGCGCGCTCATGGTGACCTCACCTTGCAGCCAAGCGGCCGCGGCAGCGCGATCCGCCAGCCTCTCAGCCACCGCGGCGCGCAAATCCGACACCGCCTGGGAAAGTTCAACGGTGCGCGCTGGCGCCTCGCCCATCCAGAACGGAATGCTCGGCGGCAGCCCTTGGGCGTCGTCGACCCACACTTTGCCCGAGCCGACCCGCCGGATGCGCCAGGAGCGATTGCCCAGGAGAAAAATATCGCCGGCCAAACTCTCGATGGCGAAGTCCTCATGCACGGTGCCGACGAAAGTCTCACTGGCGAACTCGACCACCTGATAATCCGCGGTATCGGGAATCGCCCCACCATTGGTGATCGCCGTCAAACGCGCGCCGCGCCGCGGCCTGAGCATGCCGTGAACCCGGTCGCGGTGGATATAGCTACTGCGCCGGCTGCGCCGCGTCTCTACACCTTCACAGAGCATTTCCAAAACCTGCTCGAAATCCTGTCGTGACAGATCGCGGTACGGATAAGCGCTGCGCATGAGCTGAAACAGCGCCTCTTCACTGATCCCCTCTCCCGCATTCTTTTTTGCGCCTTTTGCGTCCCCGATCGTCCTGAGCTTGTCGAAGGATGTGGTTAAATTCTCCGAACTGGCCACCGTCGCCACCATCTGCTGGGCCAAAATATCCAGCGGCTGGTGAACTAGATTTAACTTATCCAAATGCCCCTGGCCCACCGCCCGGATCGCCGCCACCGACTGCACGAGATCGTCGCGCGTCAGCGGAAAGAAAAGACCCTTGGGAATCGCCCCCATCCAGTGGCCCGAGCGGCCGACGCGCTGGAGCAAGACCGCCAGATTGCGCGGCGAACCGATATGGCAGACGACATCGACATGGCCGATGTCGATGCCCAATTCGAGAGACGCCGTCGCCACCACCACGGGATAGTGACCCGACTTGAGCTTTTCCTCGACCTCTAACCGGGTCTTCTTCGATAGGCTGCCATGATGGGCGCCGACTTTGTCTTCGCCCAAGCGCTCCGTCAGCTGATGTGCCACGCGCTCGACCAAACGACGGGTGTTGACGAAGATCAAGGTCGTATGGTGCGCGGCGATCTCTTTGACCAACATTTCATAGACGGCGGTCCAGATATCCTGGCGAATGATCGGCCCCAACTCTTCATCGGGCACCTCGATGCGGAGCTCCATCTCGCGCCGGTGGCCGACATCGACGATGGTACAGTTGGGCGAGCCGTCGGCGCGAAGCTGTTTAGTGCCAACCAAGAGCCGCGCTACTTCGTCGATCGGTTTCTGGGTCGCGCTCAAACCGATGCGCTGGAGCGGCCCCTCGGCCAAAGCGGCTAGCCGCTCAATTGAAAGTGCTAGATGCGCGCCGCGCTTGTCCTGGGCGATGGCGTGGATCTCGTCAAGAATTAGGGTATCGGCCGAGCGCAGAAACTCCCTGCTTCGCGCCGAGGTGAGCAAAATATACAGCGACTCCGGCGTGGTGATGAGAATATGCGGCGGTTTGCGCACCATCGCCTGGCGTTCAGCGGAAGGCGTATCGCCCGAGCGCACCGCCACCCGAATCGACGGCAAGAGAATCCCCTCGTGCCCGGCTAATTGATAAATCTCAGCCAGCGGCGCTTGAAGATTCTTAGCGATGTCGTTGCCCAGCGCCTTCAACGGCGAGACATAGACGACGCTGGTGCGCTCCTGAAGCGCGCCGGTCAGTGCCTGCTTAATCAGCCGATCGATCGACCAAAGAAACGCCGCCAGCGTCTTACCCGACCCGGTCGGCGCCGCAATCAAGGTCGCGTTACCGGCAGCGATGGACTCCCACCCCGCCGCCTGCGCCGGCGTCGGCTCATGAAAGCGCTCGGTGAACCAGCGCTGGACCAAGGGATGAAATAATTGCTTCAAGCTGAAATTCTCCGTGGCCTGGAGAAGTTCAAGCTAAAGGGAATTTCGCGGAGGGTCAATAAGAATCGCCACGACGGCGGCAATCGGGCCGGGAGAGAGCCAAGCCGCCGGAACTGAGCTTTTTTCCCTTACGTTGACGCACTAACGCCTCGGTGGTAAAAACAATCCATCCGTGCGAGGCCAGCATGTCCATACCGATGCGAATTCCGGAGGGTAGAATCGTTCTCACCTACGAAGATTACGCGGCGATACCGAACGACGGTAAACGCTACGAGATCCTGGAAGGAGTACTCGCCGTGACGCCAGCCCCCAGTACCAAGCACCAAACCGCTTCGGTAAATTTAACCGGGATACTGAGGCAACATGTGCGAGATAAAGATTTAGGGAAAATTTTTCATGCGCCCGCCGACCTGATCCTGGAGTCCACCTCGGTGCTCCAGCCTGACCTGGTATACATCTCAAAAGCGCGCCAAGGCATCATCACCGAGCGAGCCATCGAGGGCACGCCCGATCTGGTCGTCGAAATTTTGTCACCGACCACGACTCGAAACGATCGCATTACCAAAGGGCAGATTTACGCCCGCCACAAAGTGCCAGCCTACTGGATTGTCGACCCCGACCAAGAAACCCTCGAAGTCTATTTGCTAGATGGCGATACCTATCGCCTGGAAACCACTCTCCAAGGCGAGACCGCTTCACCCGTACCACCGTTTAGCGAACTTCAACTCGCGGCAAAAGACATTTTTAGTTAGCAAGGCAACAAGTAAGCTAGCTGGTGAAAGTGCCTGGCAATTCGACACTAACCACCACGACGAAGTCGTGGATATGCTGGCATTCGGTTGTTTTGGTACAGCTCCAACCCACCGCCCAACCGTTCCCTTGACCGCTCAGGTGCACAGTTGCTATCTTGGTAGCTACATTGCGAGAGGTACACTATGCCCAAGTACGCGACGGTTAGAGATCTCAAAAACCAGACAACAGCACTCATCCGCGAGGTTGAAAAAGGTAAGGCGATTGTCGTCACCCGGCGGGGGAAACCCGTCGTTACGCTCAAACCTTTCGAGCCTAAAGATAAAGAAAGCCAATATCCGACCACGGCTTTCGACGCGCTAAGAAAAAGCATTCTCGCCAGGAATCCGAGTCTGGGCAAGGAAACCCCGGATCAAGCGCGCCGCAAGCTGGCGAAACTTACCGACAAAATCCGCCGGACGTTGCCCTTCAAATCTTGGCGTGACATGGATCGGTTCGCTAAAGGCGATCGATATGGTTTTACTCGATAGCAACATCTTCATCGTCGACCGGTTTTTTCCCAACGACGCGCTCTACCCGCAGAATCGAGCCTTTGTCGATCAGTTGGATTCCCTGGAAGCCGCGGTTTCGTCATTTACGCTGCTGGAAATTTGTGGCGTCGCCGGTTTTCGCTTGTCCCGCGGCGAGCTTGAGTCGTGGCTATTTCGCTTCACTAGCCAGTATCCGGTGATAGTCCTGGACGTTTTTGGGCTCAAGGGAAAGGACGCCGAAGAATGGTGGAGCAGCTTCGCTGGCGAAGTAGCCGAAACCATCGCAAGAAAAATGTCCCTGGGCGACGCCGTACTCCTGCGGGAGGCGGAAAACTACGGCGCCGAGGCGATCATCACTTGGAATACCAAGGATTTTCATCGCCGCTCTCACCTATCAGTCCTTACTCCAACGGCGTTTCTACAAAGCAAATGATCTGAATAGTCACCCAACACGACGTTATCGTCATCACCGTGATTGCGAAGGATTGAGGGGGATCGAAATGAAAATCGAATATGACAAAGATGTCGATGCACTGTATATCAGGATCCAAGAAAATCAGGTTGCGCGCACCCAGGAAATCTCTGAGGGCGTCAATGTAGACTTCGATTCGGAAGGCAAACTTATCGGCCTGGAGGTCATCGACGCAACCAAGCTCTATTCCCTTGCCGACATCTTCAACCTATCGACCGAAAACTTGATCCTCGATAAACCCTGAGGATCGAGCAGCACCGCTAGCATTCACCCTCGATGCGCTCTTTGAACCAAGCCCGCACCGCCGAACGAATAGTTTAGCTCCTGCCTTGGAACTATTGGAACCAATGGAACCGGTTCCGACCGCCGAGCGTTCCGAGATAGTACCGGCGCCAGCCGTTGGAACCATTGGAACGGCTGGAACCCTTGGAACCAGCGTTGTCTTCGTAAGAATCACACAACGGTGACGGACAGATTGGTCGGATTGTAAACAACATTAAACGTCTCCCCGCCGCCGATACTCGTGCCGGTCACGTTGGTGAACTGATTCACCCGCGATGCGAACGTCATAAGCTGGAACGAATCGCCGATCGCCGGAATGAATGAATACGGCAACCAAGGTCTAACTGAATTTCAATCGTTGCCCCGGCGAACCTGAGTCTGGCACCTGTCATACTTACACGATAAATAACCACCCTTTGTCATCATGCTTAGTGAGACGCTCACCGATGCGATCGTCAAGCCACCCAACTTTGGCGACTGGCACTCCATTGAATCGTTTGGCCAATCCGTTCGCTGGATATTTACGTTGATGTTTAAGATCATCCGATTCGTTCCACGCTGTAAGAATACTGCCGAGGAACGCAGCGTCATCTTCCGCGCGCCGCTTGTTGCCAAACGCGAACTCGACAGTTGGTACCGACGTGGAAGTCGCCTCGAATGGCGAAGCGAAGGTGTTCATCCCAGGACCGATGATAATCATGCCGTCGGTCGAATCTGGCTCCATTAATACCGGCTCGGTGAGAACAACCGTAGTTTCTGCGTCGACCGCTAGCGTGGCACTGAGATCGATCGTCCCAATAGTTTCTGCTGCCACCCGAAATGTAGCGGTAGGTACGGAGTTGATACCGAGCGAGGTATTGATCTTGTAGATCTCGCCCTGGATGGAAGCGACGTAGAGCGAGCCATCGGCGGCAAACGACAGCCCCGAGATCTCGTTCTGGTCCAAACCCTGCGCCGTGGTGTCCAACCGGCGCAGCTCGGTGAGCGCGCCGCCAGCCGATACCTGATACTCCACAAGCTGCGCCCCGCCCGTGTATGTGCCCAGCCACAGATGACCGGTGGTCGGATCGATCGCTAGGCCGGACCACGATCCGAAGGTAAACGGCGTCGTGAAGGTAGCCAGCTGGGCGCCGGTCGTCGGGCTGATCGCGATGATGCGGTTGCCGGGAGTCCTGCTCTCGGTGATGAAGATCCGCCCGCTGGCGGCATCGAACACGCCGCCGGTCAGGTCGTAGTCAGCATCGAGTGTGAGGCTGGCGATCACTGCACCGGTACCGGGATTGATAGCGATCACACGGTCGTTGGTGGGATAGCCGTTGAACACCAAGAGGCTGCCTGCCGGCACATTGGTCGCTCCCAATGTCATCGCTGCGCTTAACACCTGCAACCCGGAGTAGTTGAACATGTAGGGCGTGCCAAAGTCGGCGGCGGTCAGTGTGATCGTCTGCAACACCTGACCGGTGGCGGCATCGATGCGCAGCAGGTGGCCGGGTTGAGTGTAGTCGCTCACCCACAAGTTGCCCGCGGCGTTGACCGCTACGTCGCCCAGGCTGGTGCCCACTACGTCGACGCGGATGGTGTTGAGCGCCAGCGCGGTACTCGTGCCGCCTGCCGTGGTCACCACCACATTGCCTAAGCCGTGCTCGGGCAGCGCGGTGCGGTTTATATTGACGCTGCCGTTCTGGGCACTAAAGTCGACGTTGTAGTAAACGTCGATGGTGCTGGCGTCAGCCGCTGTATCAGTCAGGTTGACCCCGGCAAAGCTGTAGCTCGATGCTCCTTCGACAAACCCAGAGCCGAACAGGATGGTACGGCTGTCAATGTCGAAGCCCGTTAACGTCGGCACGATCTGCAACAGCGGCTGGCTCGCTGAGCCAAACACTTGCAGCGTGAACGCGCCATTGGCGTAGGCCGGGATCACCAACGTGGCGCTCGTGCCGCCCGCTGCCGCACTGCTGGGGTTGAGCTTAACCATCTGCAAGTTGCCGCTGATGTCGACATAGCGTAGCAACACATCGGTGTTCACACTCAAGCCGCTGCCGTTTAACGTGACTGCTTGACCCGCGTTGGCCGAGGCCTGGGCCCCATCCGCCGGTGTGCCGCTAAACGCTACCGAGGTGATGCTCCCCAGGTTGACACTGTAGCTCGCACTGGTGCCGCCCGCCGTCTTGATATTAATCGCGCCAAACACCAACGCACTGAGCGGCACCGTGATCGTCACACTGCCGTTGGCTATGAAACCCAGAACCGCATCACTGCGTCCCGTTACGTTGGGCCCCGTGTTCACTCCCGCATCCAGGATCGTCTCACTGCTAAACCGGTACTCGCTGTTGCTCCCCTCGACAAAACCCAACCCAGAGATCACCACCACCGCACTGCTCCCATCCGTTGCCACACTCTGTACTTCCACACCCGTGATCACTGGCAAAATCTGTAAGGGAAACGTACCGTCCGGAAAATCTGTGCGCACCGTACCGACCAGCGAATAAACGACCGCGTCGCCTGTGGTCGCGTCCAGCGGTACGGTGAAGTAGGCGATGCCACGTGCTACATCGCTCCGCACAGTGGTCACCACCCGTGTCGTAACAGTACCGTTGGCGTCGATAACGTTGAACTGCGCCCGCGCAGTAGCGGGATCGAAGGGCACCCCAATGCCGATTTGCTGCCCCGGATTGGCCGAAGGTGTTGTCGATATCTCAGGCACGCCGGACGTAGCTTTGACATCGCTGGCGGGGCGAATGGTGAAGTGCCGTAGAATCGCCGCGGCGAGAACGTTGCCGGCGGGGTCCGCCACGATCGATGGATCGATACGAAATTGGTAATCGCCTGGCGGCAAAAAGCCGTCGACGAGCACACTCAGAGATTGGCCGAAACTACGCGTATCTAAACGCACTGGTACGGTCACGTCATCAGCTGTTCCGAAAGTGTTATCAGTACCCGCACGCACCAGTGAGACGCCGGTTGTAGATAGCCGCGCCACGTCCAACGGCTCGTCAAAGTTGATGTCGATGGACCGGACAAAGAAACGGCGCGCGCCTTCGTCGACGCTTACAGAAGTGACCTGCGGCGGGAAAGTATCGGGTACGACGCTAAGGGTCACAATGTTAGATAAGCCGACGTTTCCTCCCGTATCCGTTGCGCGCACCTGAAGAGTAAGAGTGTTCCCGCCCGCTGCAATGGTCGGCGCCTGGGTGAATAGTTCGAACGGAAAGGACACGTCGTTGGAAAACACTTGTCCATTGACTAAGAGTTCAACATTGCGCACCTGAACATCGTCGGTAATGATCGGCAACACACGAACGGTGCGCCCTTCCAACACTTGAACGCCAGGTGTGCCGGGATCGGCATCGACACCGTCTACCGATATTGTAACTGCGGGAGCGATGCCCTTGGTGTCGAAGCCAATGTAGTTGACGATCTGCAAGCCGCCTGTGCCGTCAGCGACGAAGGCTAGACCGTTGGCCAGCGCTAGATCACGCGGTGTGGCTGCCAATGCGTACTGGGTAAGGAATCGATCTGTACGAGATGGATCGGTTACGTCAACCACATGTACGACGTTACCCAGGCCAGGTAGGTTGCCGACGGTCACAGCTAATCCTGAACCGTTGGCGACCACGGTGCCGTTGGCAATGTTGGTTGCATCGGGATTGCTGAGCAGTTGAAGAGCGGCAGAGTTCGACACGTTCACGGTGCTGAAACCCTGCTGAAAACCACTGGTACCGCCGATATAAGCGACACCATTACCGACAAATATTTTGCCGCCACCGGTGGCGAGCGTGAGCGAACCACGCGGAGTTAGGATGTCACCCGCCACGGTGATAGCGCGAAGGGTACGACCGGAGTCCATGGTGAAGAGCGTGGTGCCGTCGATGGTGATGTCGGTTAGAGTCGATCCCCCCAAGTTTGCCAGGTTGAGGGTTGTACGAATATCGCCGGTGTTTAAGTCGACGGTAGAGATGTTAGACCCGACGGCAACGTACGCGATACCGTCGCGAACTTCGACACGAGTCGCCGAACTTCCGAAGGCGATTGTTTCGCGTAATACCGGCGCTTCTGGGTTTGAAATATCGACGATATGCAGACCCGCGTCATTTGCAGCTACCGCAGCGATGCGGCGAAAGCCATCAGTAGCAACATCGCTATTGTTTCCTGGCAGGTCGAGTTCTACTAGTACACGCGGCTTTGTAAACTGGGAGGCATCAACAGTTGCCAGACCATAAGCGCCGGTGGCAACAACGGCTGTCAACGCGCCGCTAGCTCCCACCCCGCCCAAGGTGCTAACAGACTCCACACCGCCTTGGAACGTGGTGATGGACACCACGCCAACGGGCAAAGAAAGACCACCGGTCGGATCGAGGCCTTGTTGGAGTTCAGCCAAATCGGATAATCCATCGTAATCGGAGTCGACCACAGTGCTGTTGGTGCCTAGTACATATTCTCCGATATCCGAGATGCCGTCACTGTCATTATCAACGCCTCCTATCTGTGACATTGGTACTGTTCGCGTCGACTGATTTACCGACAAACCCGTCTTGCCCGACTGAATCGAGGACCGGTTAGTCTGTGGATCAAAAAGGTAAAGCGAATAGCCAGTGTCCGTCGGCAGGAACTGTTGAATGACCTCACCGCGGCCAACAGATCCGCGAAACTGTGTGCCATTCTCAACTCGATACAAGTAGTAGATGTCCGAAGCCGGCATCAGCGACGCGAGCGTTGAAGTTCCGGGTGTTGCCTGCACAGCTGTAACTGAAACACTAGGGAAGCTGTTTTGCGAAACGAAGTCGCTAGCCACCGTGAGAGGTTGCGCGTTGGCTTTGGGCACCAGAGTCTTAGTGATTGAGACAAACGGGCTTAATCCGATACTGGCACTTATACTCGCGGAGAGCCCGATGGAAAAGTCATCGCTATAGTCTATACGCGGGACAAACGGCAATGAGGCAGAAAAGTCTGGAAGCTCGATACTAGGTGGCCCAAACAACGTAAACGGCCCTGCAGAAAACTCTTGGCAAATAAAATTACCGATGCCGCCGGGTAGGTAGCAAAGATAGGTGTCGGCGATCCCAAATGTAAAATCCAATTGAACATTGCCCGGCCGCAATACCAAGTCCTCAAAGTGGATCACCGGAGTACCGCCATTAATCTCAAATCCACCGAATAAGCCGAGGCCTGCGCTCAGTTCAACACCACCGATGATACTGAACAAGGACACACTGCCGGTCGGTACTAGGTCACCCAAAAACTTGCTTAGATGAAAAGATCTTCCAACCGAAAACGGTTTTTCAATCGTATCGAAAAAATCCGTTTCACCTGTCCACGCAAATGGTTGATTAAGGTCGTTGCCAGTAACATCTTCAATGAGCTGAGATGGCAGCACAACGCCAGCGCTGTATTCGAACTCTGGCGGATCGAAGAACAAGTTCGCACCAATGCTCACCTCTATCAGGTACTCGGAATCGTCATCATCCTCATCGGGAGTTCCATCGTTGTCGTCATCAGGGTCGACAACATCTGGTATCCCGTCACCGTCAATATCTGGAGCTGGTGCTGTCGGATCAGGAATGACGTTGTCGTTAGTTCCCGGCGGGGTCATCCCATGCCAGCCTGGAGCCTTGATTCCAGAGCCTTCGTCAGACACAACGGTCAGTCCATCGGCTGACACCGTTCCCGTTCCGTTTATTACCAGCGTTCCTGTTGTGTGATCGAAAGATAGAATATTTAGCTTGGTTCCCGGAGCAGCATTGAAAACATTGGGGAAAATGATTTTGAGCGGCTCAGAAAATGTAGCGACCCCAGGAGCTTGTATCGTGATATCGAAGGTATGCTGCAACACGCCGGACGGAAGCATGTCGCGCACCAACTCCGGCGGTACGGTACTCATGCCGATCTGTACATTGGCGACCTGTTGACCGCTCTCATCAATCGCACTTCCGGGTGCGACGGTTAGCGTTAAAGCTTGTCTTTGGTCGTCAGTTAGATTGGGGGCTGACTGCTCGTTGACGGTAATTTGTGTTGTGGTTGTATGGCTAACAGATTGCAGAGTACTTGTCGGGACTCTGGGTAGATAGATTTCATTCCGACCTTGATTTGCGACGCGCTCATCATTCGTTCCCATACTACTCATCACGGTCTGAGTTATTCCCGGCAATAAATCTAGATCCATCACCATCTCTGGAAAAAAGACTCCAACGGGTGCATTGGTTGACGTTCTACCATCCACGGCAAGTTTCACATTGCCCACTGGCACATCATTTAATTCAAAGTCGCCGTTGGCGTCGGTGAAGACGAAGTTGGATTCCTGGCCGAGGATATAAACTTTGGCGTGCGCGATGGGATTCAGAAATACATCGTCGGCGGTATGGATGATTCCGTCCGCTCCGCGGCGGATATCGTCGAACGTCATCGGCTCCAGATCCGGTCCAGGATCGACAACTTTGCCGACCAGTTTGGTTCCAGGAATCGAAGTTCTGCTGACCGTTGTGAACGTGCTGGTGAAAATGCCACCGGCAGTACCGTTCCCGTCGGCGTCAAGGAACGCACCGTCGGCAACCGCCCTAATCTTAGAGCCATCGACATGCAGCGTGATCTGCGATCCGCCCGGCATCGGACTGCTGAAAAACAGCCAGGCGAATGTGCCGTCCTGCGCCGGCACAATAGTCGCGGCAAGCTTGGTGCCGCCAGGGCTGGTCGCGTAGAACGAGTTCGCGTTTAGCGTGGCGGTATTGATGGCGCGAGAGAAATTGATCTGCGGGCGCTGGGTGACACCGACATCGCCGGCGCCGCTGGTCGGCGTCAGCGAAGTGATGGTGAACGGCGCCAGTGCGGGTACTGTAACCGTGCGGGTCAGCGTTGCGCTGTTGCCCGCGGCATCGCGGGCGGTGAGTTGCAGCGTATGGGTGCCGACATCGAGGCTACCGAACAGCAACGCCTCGTCGAAGCTGCCGGTGCTGTCAAAGATCACTGCCCGTGCGGTTCCGTTATCGAATTTATAATTCAGCAACGTGAGATTGGAACCGGTTGGATTGGCAATCCCTGTGAGTCTCGATGAAACATCGATCGTCGCATTGTCGGCAATGCTCGTGAGCGAGATGATCGGCAGCAGCGTGTCGAGGGTGAATGTTCTGGTAAATGCCGTGGCGCTGTTGTTCGCCGCATCCTTGGCGAGAATCGTGATCGTGTGCAGGCCGTCGTTGGTGCCGTTGAGCAGGAAGGTTGTGTTGATCGTGAACTGCCCCTGGGCGTTGAGCGTCAAGGGTTGCAGATTACCGTTGTCGATCTTGAACTGGGCGCTGGCGACGCCCGACAGATTGTCGACGATCTGGCCGGTGAGCGTGATGTTGCTGTTGGTGTTTGCTGGTGTGTTGTCAGCGATGATGTTGGGTGCTTGGGTGTCTTGGTTCAAGATAAACTTTTGCAGCACTGCGTTGGCGACTTGTAGTCCTAATTGCTGTCCGGCCTGATTGGTAAACTCGTAGTGGATGCCGCCGTAGATTCTACTTCTCCCCGCTTCCTGGGCCGCTTGGGTGAAGCTCGTGTAGTTTCTCGTCACGCCGGGTAGCGTGAATGCGGTGGTTGAGAATGCCGTGTTGTTGCCGAAGGTGGCGGCGAGTATCTGCGCCGCGGCCATGCTGTAGGTCGAATGGCCGGAGACATATTCGGGATGGGATGGCGTGATCAGCAGCGGCGTCCAGTTGTTGTCTTCGATGGTTAATGGATTGTTATCCAGCTCGGCGTCTTGGATGGCGTCGATGGGGCGCCATAGCCCGTAGCTGTACTTGGCGTCCCAGGCGGCGATGCCGGCGTCGGCTAGGGCGACGTTGAGTTGGGCCAGGAGCCGGATGTTGGAGCTTAAGCTGTTACCTTTACTGAGCGCGATCTGTTGGGCGATCAGGTTCCAGTGGCCGGCGGGGGTATAGCTGCCTTTGCCGTCGGCCCAGAACTGGGCTTGTTCGGTCTGGTCGGGATTTCGGGTGCTGCCGGTGGCGACGCCGAGGGTTTTTACTTCGTTGACCGCGGTGGCGTAGGCGGCGGAGTCCAGCGCCGGTGGAGCTGTGGGTCTGAACTGGTCGGGACTGGTTAAGGCAAACGGCGTGACATCGCCCCATTGCGGTTCGTCGGCGACGTCGAACATCGGCGCGGTGGGGCGCCATAGTCCTGCCTGTTCGCTGCCGGAATAGTCGATAAATACATCCGAGCCGTCGTTGGCTCTAATCGCGAGTACGGCATTGCCGATGCTGAGCCCGAGGGCGAGCGCGTTGGTCTTGGTGGCGCCGTCGGGAAGAGAATTTAATAACGTGTTGAGCGCGTTGTCGAAGCTCGTCCGCTGATTGGGGAATAGTGGATAGAGAATCGTGTGGGCGGCTTTGGCCAATGCGGCGTCGAGTGAGATCGGTCCGGTCGCTGTCTGTTTGACCAGATAGGCGGGCGTGTTTTCGATGGCGGCCAGCGTGTCGTATTGGGCGATGCCGACCATGGCGAGAATACGAGATGCGATGGGCGGGTCGGTGACGGTTAAACGGATCGCTTCTAAGGCTAACTGATTCCACTGCAGGGCGACGTCGGCGACGATCACGCCTTGTTTGGTAATCGTTAAATTGCTCTGGGCGGTGTTGCCGGCTAGATCGATGGCGCTAAGGCTGAATATATTGGCGCCGTTGTTAAGCGCGACGCCGGGCAGCTGAAAGATTCCGCCGGCGCCGGCTAATACATTAACGCTGTTCAAAGTCAGCGTGGCGCCGGCTTCGGCGGCGCCGGTCAACTGCACTTGGGCGGCGGCGGTAATATTGTCGCCTACCGTGCCGGTGTCCGATCCGGCCGATAATGCAAAGCTGGTGATCGTCGGCAGCGTGGTGTCGAGGGTGAACGTGAGATCGACGATGGACGGCGTGTTGTTGGCGTTGTCGGTGGCTTGTAAATGGAGCGTGTGGATGCCGTCGGTCAGAGTCGTGCCGAGAATCTGTTCGAGTCTCGTTCTGTTGAAGGTAAAACTATTGCCGACTAGGTCGGCGGTGACGTTGACGTAGCTCCCCACCGGGGTGTTGTCGATGCCGGCGCGCAAGGTAGTAATCGTCCCGTCGTCGGTGACTGTGCCGGTGACGGTAGGGATAGACGTAATCCGGTCTAAGCTGCTTAAGCCGGTGTCGTTGGCGAGATTACTTAAAATCACTGGGACGACGGGGCCGATCTCGGCGCGGTTGAGGTCGGCGCCGATCACTTCTTGTAATACCCGGGTGCCGTCCAAGGAACTGAGGACACCGTTGCCGGTGATGTCGGCGATGATCGTCGGGGCGATGTTGGGATAGGCGAGAAAGCCGCTGTCGAAGCCGATCACGACGCGCAGAACTCTTTGCCCATCGAGCGCGCTGTATCTCTGGTTGTCGGTGGCTTCGCCAAAGTAGGCCACCGCTTGGACGCCGTCGTCGTCGCGGGCGGCGATCGTGTTGTTGTTGATACTAAGATTGGCAATGTCTAACACCCCGGCTTTGCCGTAAGGGGCGGCGCTGGGGATCTCGGAGAGGAGTCGGACTAGATCGATATTGCTGCCACCTATAGCGCTGGGGGATGTGATGTTTAGGGTTAATATGCCGGGGACGCTGAGATCGCTTTGCACCGTGCTGCCGTTGGGCAGCGTCGATCCTAAATTAACCTGGGTGATCTTGAGTAAGCTAGGGTCGTACTTGAGCGTGAGGCTGACACTGGTGACGTTGGTGCCGTCGCTGAGTTTGATCGCCAGACCGTTGTCGGTCTCAGCGACGTTGACCTTCTGCGCCGGGCCGCGGGCGAAGTCGGCGATCGAGACGGTTAATGCGGTAGTCGGGTTGATGGTGAAGCCGTTGATGTAGTTGCCGCCGGCTACTCCATTGTTATCGCCGTCTAACAGGCCGCCGCCCAGATCCTTGAAGCCGTTGGCGGCGCTTCTGAGTGTCACCGTGTAAGTATCGGGAGCGAGCAGCCCGCCGTCGCGAATGAAGCTAATCTGGTTGTTGTTAACGACCAGCGAGCCTTTGACGTTACCAGAGTTAGCCCCCACCACCGTGACATCGGCGGCGCCTAACGTCCCGGCTTCGACGTCGTAGAGGTTGATCGTACTGGCATCGATGTTCTGGTTGAACTGGACGTTGAACCCACTCGCCGTCGCTTCGAACTGGCTCACCGCCAGCTCGCCGCTGAGCAGCATCCGCGGCTCCATCGCCTCCAGGCGAAACTTCGAGCGATGTGAGACTTGGCTCGGTCTGGCTTCCTTAGAGTTTTAACTTCGCTTCACGACGGCGCCGCGCGCGATTGAAGATCCCGGTGATGACACCCATAGCCCCTCCAGATGACGACCGCAGTCTGACCAGAAACTAGTGTAGTGTCTCAAGCTGTTTGGAGTTTATTAAGGACCGCCTTGGCACGACGATATTTGGCAATAATGTCTTCAGCTTTGGCGGTCCAGACAAAGGGGTTGGGATGATCGTTGTGATAGTCGACATAGGCTTGAATCGCGGCG
>CAMDBU010000087.1 GCA_945889495.1 Syntrophobacter sp. SbD2
ATCGCCGCGATTCAAGCCTATGTCGACTATCACAACGATCATCCCAACCCCTTTGTCTGGACCGCCAAAGCTGAAGACATTATTGCCAAATATCGTCGTGCCAAGGCGGTCCTTAATAAACTCCAAACAGCTTGAGACACTACACTAGCCGAGGCGGAAAAAGCCAAGCTCGAAATCGACCCGATCGATGGACCCGGCATCGAAAAGATGGTGAAGGGATTGTATGAAATCGAGCCGGCGGTGGTGAGTCGGGTGAAGCAGATACTTGAGGCGAAGTAGGAAAATAGGCAATGGGGAATAATAAGCGAGAGATCCTGGGGACGCGTTTTGTCAGCGCAGGTTTATCACAGTGGAAGACGCGCCCCCACGATTGGCACGTTATCGGATGTGAAATGATGGACCCAGATATTTTGAGGAGAACATTACCTCAATGAAACCACCAAGTGAATGGGACGAAAGTGATCTGCTACGCTTACTTGAAATCGGGGCCGAGGAGAATTTGTCGTTGGAGTGGAAGGAAGCCCGGGCTCTTTCCAAGAGCGACGGGTCTAAGAACGAGATCGCTAAGGATGTGTCCGCATTTGCGAACTCTGATGGAGGCTCTGTGGTATACGGTATAAGAGAAGATGACCAACCTCCGCATACGGCAGCAGAACTTAGTCCGATCGATCCTACGCAGTTTCCTCCTGAGTGGTTAGAAAATGTTATCAATTCGCGAATAAAGCCCCCCATACAAAATCTACGGATCCAACCGATCAAACTCAGCACTCGTCACCCTGGAAGAGTGGCTTACGTTGTATACGTGCCGAAAAGTGTAACGGCGCATCAAGCGTCCGACAAGAGGTATTACAAGCGATACAACTTCCAATCGGTACCAATGGAAGATTATGAGATTCGGCTGGCGATGCACAGAACGAGTTGGCCTAGTTATGAGGTAAAGCTTCGCAAGACAAGGCCTCATCCCGCCGATGGCCAATACTTTTTCGTGGCTGTAGTTACAAATACAAGTGACTTAGTAGCTACCGAAGTATCTCTGAACCTACTCATACCTGCCGGCATATCGGGAAAGATAACCTCCCCCGTGTGCGAGCCAGTTGACGATGACGGTGTTCAAATAGAATATTTGCGGATCCCCGGAGACCTCAAGAGTCCATTGTACCCTGGAGACCCCCGAGCTGTACATTTTAAATTTGGTTATTTGATTCTACCCCAACCGGTGTTCTCCGAAGGACGGCAATGCAAGATAATTGTGCGTGTCTATGACAGATTCGGCAGAGCACATGAAGGTATCTTTACGGTTAGTCTGGGTGAGCCTCTCGAAGTTAAAGATAATCCGATTCAGCGCCCGCGAGAGACCATCTATTATTGAAGCCTGCTGGTGGTCAGGCGCAGGCTCAGCCCCTATATTGATTTGTTTTCTTGTGGAACACTCGTTGATCGGCGTTGCCGAAGAGATGTCACTCGGCTAGAACAATCTCTCACTCAGTTGCTGTGGTTCTACCGACAGAATACGCGAGCGCGCTCCATTTCTAATCCTTTCCGTAACACCACCAGTTGCACTAAACCCTCGAATGTTTGACCGCTCGCCGGTTCGTCGGTATACCTCCCGAGATATTCAAACTTTCAACTCGTGGCCGGGCACACCAACGTCCCGCAGACACAGAGGACCAACATGACAGTTCGCATCGCTCAGTTCGTGCATGCCGCCAGTGATGTGGTGGACGAAGCTTTTTTGCGGGAGTTCCCCGAGGTCGAAGTCGTCAAGGCTGACAGCCATGAGTCGCTCGCCGCTGCGCTTGACGGCGCGGAAGTTCTCTTCGTATACAACTCCGCTTTCACCGCGGAGTTCGCCCAACTGGTGCGCGACAAAGGGCGGGCGCTCAAGTGGATTCAGTTCACTACTGTCGGCGTCGAAGTCGGGCTGCGGGCGGGGTTGCCGGACGGCGTTTTCGTCACCAATGCCGGTAATGTCAGCCAGCGCGTGCTCGCCAGCCACGCGATGGCGCTGATGTTGGGCATCATGCGCGGTTTTCGCCGCTTCGAGCTGCTGCGCGGACCGCGCGAGTGGGCGCGCAATGGTATGTCGTCTTACATCGTCGATCCCGATAGCGCGCGCATGGTGATCCTCGGCATGGGACACATCGGTCAGGACATCGCGCGCAAGGCCAAGGCGTTCGATATGGAAGTGATCTGCGTCACCCGCGCGGCTGCTCCCGCCGCGCCGGAGATCGATCGTGTGGTAGCCCGCGAGAAGGTGGACGAAATTCTGCCCAGCGCCGATGTCGTGATGGTCGCCATGCCGCTGGACAATAGCACCAGGGGATTTTTGAGCGCCGAACGGATCGCGCTCATGAAGAAATCGGCGATTCTCGTCAACATCTCGCGCGGCAAGGTCGTCGATGAAGCGGCGCTGGCCGGCGCGCTGGCCGACGGGCGCATTCTAGGTGCGGGACTCGACGCCTTCGCCGCCGAACCTTTGCCAGCGACAAGTCCGTTGTGGGATCTGCCCAACGTACTGATCACGCCCCATGTCGGCGGCCAGGGCGGACATCAATTGTGGCGGCGCATGAGCGACCTGATCCGCGACAACATGCGCCGCTATCTTGCCGGCGCGCCGCTCAAGCATGTGGTCAGAACCCCGGACGGGAAGCTGCAAGGTTATTGAAAACCGCTGGGAGCAGACTTGAGAATTGACTAACTTGCCTTTCTCATCGTGATGGCGAATAGTTGCTTCAGTAGCACCTGCTACAAGCTGATTTGACAGAAGTAATCGCGCCACTGTATAGGGAATCACTTACCTAAAGCCCCATGGGGAGGAATTTATGACGACACTACGATTGGAAACCACCGCACCGTTCCAAGGCTTGGCCGAGCTGGTCGCCTACGACGAGGGTCTGTTCGCCAAGGAAGGCATTGAGATCGAATGGATGGACCGCGAGAAGGGTTTGGACAAAAGCCCGCAGCTACACATCACCGATCACAAGGAAGCCGAGCGCTACACCAGCCATGGCCGGATGATGGAGCAGGGCCAGGCCGATCTCTACAACGCATGTGAATGGGGCAATTACTCGCGGGTGGAAACCACCAATGTGAGCAGTCGGCAAATGGGCCGCCGTTCCATGGTGAACTTCGCCGCGCTGGTGGTGCGTTCCGATTCGCCGGTGCAGGTGCCGCAGCAGTTCGCCAACGTCCAGATCGGCATCCCCTTTTACAGCGGCACGCATTATCTTTGTTTGCAGATGTTGGAAGGCTTCGTGCCGCGCGAGTTGATCAAGTTGGGCCGGGTGCCCAACGGTTCCAACTACCGCTTCAAGATGCTCATGGATGGGACTATCGAAGCGACGACCCTTACCGAGCCGTATATTTCACTGGCGGAAAAGATGGGCTGCCGCATCGTCATCTCGGCATTTCACCATGGCACCGACGTCGCGTCCGATCGCGTCGACGCGGATACCTACGCGGCATTTAACCGTGCGATCCGCGAGGCGGTGCGCCGGATCATGGCCAACAAGCGCGACTATCTGCACTACTTCATCGACTACTATCGCGACAAAGATCCGCAGATCAGCCAGCTCACCATCGACGATCTACGCGCCAGCCGGCTTTATCTGGTCGAGCCGGCGCCGATCCCGGCCGACGAACTGCAACGCACCTACGACTGGATGAAGAGCTGGGATTTCCTCGAGACCGCGCCCTGCGCCACCGCGCTGGTCGATCCGAGCGCGCATGCATAGGAGCGCCCGAGCGCGTGGGCAACAATTTCGCTGGCGGAGGTAACTAGCCATGGCTTTGGTACGATGCGTTACGGAAATGGGCATGGGCGTGGATGTGCACGGCCTGAACTACACTGAAGCCGCCAAGCGCGCGGTGTTCGACGCGATCCATCACAGCAGTCTGGGATTTCCCCGATTGCTCGGCAAGACCGCCGACGACATGCATGTGGAAGTCACCATCGGCGTGCCCAAGCCCGAAGCGGTGGACAAGCAAGCGGTGCTCGACTCGCTGCCCCATGGCGGCGGCCATATCAACGTCGTCCAAGGCGGCTTGCAGGTGCTCAACGAGACCGGCAAGGATGGCTGGCTGATCGCCAACGCGATTATTCTCGTCAGCATCGACGACGGCAAATAATTCGTTTAGCCGGCGCTAGCATTGGGCAGTCCAACTGGTTTTTCACTAGCTGAATAGTTGGCGACGATTATCTAACCTCGCCCCTCAGCCTCAACTAAAGCGGCTCCACTAGAAGAGAAATTCCGCTGGCAGCCCTTCTTTCGCGGCGCGCGAAGTTCGTCACAAGCAGGCTCGCCGCTTCAGGAGTTGCTGCCAAATGTTTCACACCAAGAATCTAATCTCGATCTCGCCACTTTTGCTCTGTTGCGCGCCCAACCTCAAAGCCGCGGAAATCGCTGCGCCGCGCGACATTGCCTATCCCGGCACGCTCAACTTACACGTCGATCTCACCGATCTCGAGCGCGGGATGTTTCACGTGCGCGAGTCGATCCCGGTGCGGCCGGGACCGCTGACGTTGCTCTATCCGCAGTGGCTGCCGGGCACCCATGGGCCCAGCGGGCCGATCAATTTGCTCACCGGTTTGATGATGACGGCGCGCGGTCAGCGATTGGCCTGGCGGCGCGATCCAGTCAACATGTATGCGTTTCATGTCGACGTGCCGGGCGATGTCGATCGCATCGATTTGGAATTTCAATTCGCCTCGCCGCAATCGAGCGAACAAGGCCGGGTGGTGGCGACGCCGGAAATTCTCGGCTTGCAATGGAACACTGTGATCCTTTATCCGGCGGGCTACTATGCCAGCCGGATCGCGGTGAAGGCAGACGTGAAGTTGCCGGCGGGTTGGCAATTCGCCACCGCCTTGGACGTCGCCTCGCGCGGCACCGAGCGCGTTGAGTTCGCGCCCACTTCCCTCGACATGCTGGTCGACTCGCCGTTGTTCGCCGGGCGCCATTTCAAGCGCGTCGATCTCGGCCCCGGGGCCGATGTGCCGGTGCATCTCAACCTGGTCGCCGACAATCCAGCGCGATTGGAAATCAAACCGGATCAACTGTCGGCCTATCGCAAGCTGATCCAGGAAGCCTACGCGCTCTATCGCAGCCGCGCCTTCGATCGCTACGATTTTCTCCTGGCCTTGAGCGAGAACTTCGGCGGCATCGGCCTCGAGCACCACCGCTCCAGCGAGAACGTCCATCGTCCAGGCCATTTCACCGAGTGGGACCGGAATGCGCCGGGGCGCGATCTCTTGGCTCACGAGCTGACCCATTCGTGGAACGGCAAGCGGCGCCGGCCCGCGGATCTTACAACCGCTAACTTCAATGTGCCGATGCAGGACTCGTTACTCTGGGTGTACGAAGGCCAGACGCAATTCTGGGGCATCGTCCTGACCGCTCGCTCCGGCCTGTGGTCGCAACAAATCGCCCAGGATGTCGTCGCGAACATCGCCGCGGTGCATGACCGCAACCGGCCGGGGCGGCTATGGCGCAATCTCCAGGACACCACCAATCAGCCGATCCTTGGCGGCCGGGCGCAACCGTTTCCGAGCTGGCAACGCGGCGTGGATTATTACAACGAAGGGGTTCTCCTATGGCTCGACGTCGACAGCAAGCTGCGCGAGTTGACGGCGAACCAGCGCTCCCTCGATGACTTCGCCCGCGCTTTTTTCGGCCTCAAGGACAAAAGCTACGAGGTGGTCACTTACACTTTTGACGACGTCGTGGCGGCGCTGAGCGCGGTTGCGCCCCATGATTGGAAAACATTCTTGCGAGCGCGCCTCGATGGCTATGAACCGGCGGCGCCCCTCGACGGTCTCCAGCGCAGCGGCTGGCGACTCAACTACCGCGAGGAACAGTCGGCGCATCAGAAGGCGGCGGATGAGCGCAACCGGTCGGTCAATTTAGGTTTCTCCCTCGGACTCTCGGTGTCGACCCGCGACCGCGGCAAAGTGACCGAAGTGGTCTGGGATAGCCCGGCGTTCAAAGCCGGCCTGACCACGGCGGCGACGCTGATCGCGGTTAACAGTCAAGAGTTTTCGCCGGAACTGCTGCTCGACGCCATCCGCACCGCCAAAAGCACCAATCAGCCGATTGAATTATTGGTAAAAACCTTCGACCGCTACCGCACGGTTCAGATCCCTTACTTCGAAGGCCTGCGCTACCCCTACCTCGAACGCATCGACGGCAGCGAAGATCGGCTGACGGTGCTACTCAAGCCGCGTAGTTGAAACGAGGCGCAGAGTCTTCCGCGAATGAAAAAAGGTAACGGTACAATGTTTCGGCAATTAACCTTCGACTTCTTCAGCGTAGCCGTGGAATTGCATGGGCGGGTGGAGCGCCAGATGAAATTGTCTACCGGTAGATCAACACGGTCACACCGATCAGAGCAAACGCTTGAGAAATTGTACAACCCTCCCATAGACCGCTGAGCCATCCAAGCCGTCTAATCTATGCTCAAGATCTTCTAGTTTCCCAAGTTTGCTTGTCCATCTGCCATTCCTGAGCTGACGAGCCATATGTGTCGGTTGGCCTTGATCATTTACATAGAGTGCAACCTTTTCAAAGCCTTCTTCAAACAGATCACTCGGACAAGGTTCAAAACCCAAGAACGAAAAAGCGATTAAAAATGCATCGACGGTCTCATGCCGTGGGGCCGTTTCAGGCCAATAACTGAAACCAGTTGGGTCCGGCCACCACCAGCGGTCAGTTTCACCCGCCGCCCAAGCTATACAATTATACTCGTTGGTGACCGGGCTTGTGATCTGGTACCCAGTCTCTCTCAATCGAGGAAATAATGTTTCGATCGACATTGCTACCAGGTGTAGCCTTGATCTCGCCCCCACTCTAACCACGCGGATGTCATTGCTGCTAGCCTCCCGCGATCAGAAGCTGCCACGGGATCGACACCTGTCAAAGCCTTTAGGGCGGCAAACCAATAATCAGGCTTATTTTGCAATTCCCTAAGAAGTAATGGAATAACCACTGGTCCCAGTCCGATAATTTCTTGATACGCCTTGTGTAAAATCATACTCGTTGTGGACGAGATTAACTGTGTGTCGGCCCGCCACTCTCTTACAAGGCACTCGAACCGTTCAAAAATCGTTTCGCGGGTCAGCGGAAAACGATAATGTGCCTCAGCATCAATAAACTGGCGGGCTAACGCTAACGCGTCAGCGCCAACTCCTTCGCTGTATGTGTCGAACAAGCAGTGGGGAAAAAAACTCACTCGTGTCGGCGATATCCACTCTGAAGCCTCGGCAAGTCTCATCGAAAAAGCTCCCGTGCTTTGGCAGTGATGCTTTTGAAGAACACGTCGTTCTTAAGATCGTGTAGCTCTTCTAGCGCATTCCAAGGTGCTGGTTCGTCCACTTCATAAGCTGCTTCTCTAAAAACATCAATATCTAATATGAATGGAAGTCGTTTAGTCTCAGTAATTGGCTCAATAGTTTCTGTAACTACCATCTGTGTACGCGGGTCAGTGGCAGGCATTCGTAGTTGCAAGAAAAAACCAGTTAATCCTTGTGGCAACCCAGGTGCTATCTCGGGTCCGGTAAGAACATAATCTTTGAAATCTCTTATCGGCACAGGTATTTCGATACGATTAATGTAACGCAACGCTACTCGTATGATTTGAGTTGGTTGAGCGACGGCTTTATAGAGCGTCCATAAGCGCAAAGCTTCGTCACGAAAGGTCTCCCACCGGTCATAGGGTTTCAATCGATTAAAGGTAAATCCATCTAACCGGCACTGAACAATGTTCCTGCCATCAGAGGATGAAAAAAAGTACCCATCTGTTCCTCCAATCTTGTCAGACAACTGTGGTCCATCCGTGCCAAATTCAAAGCTTCCCTTCCATAGTTTTCTATCTCGCTTATTCGGATAGCGATCCCGAACACAATCTTGAAAAGCCACCAGCTGATCAAGAGTGACGGAATTCCGCAGGTTAACACGAATGTCTAGCAAGGCCTCGGTAATAGGAGCCTTTGGAAAAATTTCGCGCTCAGCCATTGTACCAATTCCGCGCAAGTTCGACGACTTTGATCGTCACATGGTGTACTTAAGAGAGCTCCCTGTTTCTTCCCGACTTTGAGCACTATACCCTAACAGTTTTAGCTTCGCACCTACTCTTCGATCATAGCCGTGACACTTTCCATCTTTGAAATGATCGGTTAATTGTCGCCCTTCAAAAACGGTTTCCAGTTCCACTCGAAGTTCGGATCGCTGTAAGCCTCCGGCGGCATCAGTGAGGTGATGCCGCGTTTGGTCATCTCGCCTTCGAACTTTTCGCGCACCCATTGGTCTTCGTTGCAGTATTCGATCTGATCCTTGGCGCGGTCTTCGACTTTCTCCGCGTGGCCGTGGAACTGCATGGGTGGATGGAGCGCCAGATAGCGCGCCGGATCGCCGCCGGCGTTGAAGTGCTGATGGAACCATTTGTTGGGCGGCACGAACAGACTCGCTTCATGCCAGGGCACGACGACTTTTTCTTTGCCCTCTTCCCACATGATGGAATAGCCTTCGCCGACCGGAATGACGATCACCCGGCCGGGGCCATGGCGATGGGCTTTCTTGTAGAGCCGGGCGTCGAACACCGACATGTGGCAGGACATTTCCGAGTCGGGGAATTGAATGTAAACGCTGCGGCCGCCGGCGCCGCGCCGGGCGTTGCTGTCGAGCTTGTCCCAGGCCTTCATGTCAGGAAAAAAGTTGCCGTACCAGTAGGCGCGCCGGCCCCAGCTCTCGTCGAGCAGGTTCTGCGAGACCATTTTCGCTTCGGAGTAAAAATCCATCTCGTTCTGGATGTCGGCGCCCTCATATGGATTGCCGAAGATGTAATTGACATCGCGCACGCCGGACAAGGTCAGCGGCATATAGTTGTAATGCAGCAAGCGCACCGGCTTGTCGCCCTGCATGTTGGTGAACTGGTGGGTGTAGTTGTGCGGCAGTAAAAACATGCTGTGCTTCTGCCATTCGAAAGTTTTCTTCGGCCGCTTCTCGCCGGCCGAGATGGTCGTGAGACCGCGCCCTTCGACGACGTAGACGATTTCGTCCAAGGCGAATTTCAGCGGCGGCAAACTCTTGCCCGGCGGGATTTCCGTAACCCGCGCCGAGGTCACACCTTCCTGTCCGGTTAGTTGGATGAACGCCGAGTTGCACTCGCGGGCATCCCACCAGCCCAACTCCAGGGTGCGCAGATCTTCGATGTAGTAGCCGCGGTAGATGGGAATTCCTTGGGACTCCATCCATTCGTCGTAGGAGTAAAACTTGCTCCACATTTTCCGCTCCGCTTGCATCGCCTTGGACATTACCGTGAACCCTCCAGCACTTTGTTTCCCCCAGTCATACCACCTTGGAAAATCGAATCAAAACCGATCACCTGACGGTGACAACTAGGATGGTCCCAATGACGGTTAAAGCCGCGCCGATGAGGACGCGCCGGGTTAACGATTCGACATCGCGGAGAAAGATCGATGTGAGCAAGAGCGTGGTCACCGGATTGGAACTGATCAAGGGTTCGACGATGACAACTTTGCCATGGCTGAGGGCGAAGAACACCGACAACATCGCCGCGGTGTTGAACACCCCGGCGGGAAACAACCAAGCGGCGCTGCGCTGGTTGAGTTTGAACGCCCGTCTGCCGCCTTGATATTGCAGCAGGGCGAAGGAAAACAATGCAGCGGTGCCGGCGGTAACCGCGGCGGCGAGCAGCGGAATATTGACCAAGCCCAGTCCGGCTTTTCTCAACGTCGTCGATACGCCGAACGCCACCGCGCCGACCAACGGATAGATGACATCGAGCTTGCGCCACTGACCTTCAGCCGGTTTCGCCATCGACAACACGATGACGCCGCCGATGACCAACGAGGTGCCGATCACGTTCTGTAAAACCCAGGTCTCGGCGAGAAAGATCACCGCGAAGATCGACGCGAAAATCGGCGACGAGTTGGCGATCGGCACCGAGCGCGCGACGCCGATCTTTTCGATGCCGACATAGCTCAACGTCCGGCCGATGCCGGGGGCGAAGATGCCGGCGACGACGAAAATCAGCAGCGCCGGATTGGCCAGCTCTGAGAGCGGCACGAAGAACGGCAGGGCGCACCACAAAACCACCGCGCTCATGGTCAACGAGATCAGCGAACCGGTCATGGCGTTGGACTCGATCAGGCCGCGGCGGATCAAAATATGGGCGATGGAAAAACACAATCCGGCTTGAAAGGAAAAGTAGACGGTCAGGTTCATCTATTTCACCGTCACCACCAGCACCGTGCCGGCCACCGTGACCAAGGCGCCGAGAATGACGCGCAAAGTAAGCGTTTCCAATTGGCGCAGAAAGATCGATGCCCAGAGAATTGTTAATAACGGGTTGCAGGCAACCAACGGTTCCACCCGGACCACGGTGCCAACATTGAGGGCGGAGAAAAATGACAGAATCGCGCCGCTGTTGATCAGCGCGCCGGCGAACAACCAGCCGCTGCTGCGTTGGTTGAAGCGCAAGATTTTTCTGCCGCCCATGACGCCGACGATGACGAGCAAGACGAAAAACGCCGTGCCCACGGTGACCGCGGCGGCGAGCAGCGGCACATGAATCGCCATCAAACCGGTCTTGCGAAAGGTCGTCGAGATGCCGAACGCCAGCGCCGCCAGGACCGGATAGATGATGTCCTTCTTATTCCACTCGCCGCTTGCCGGTCGGCTGGTCGATAGAATGACGACGCCGAGAATGACTAAACAAGTGCCGAGAATATTTTGCGCCAACCAGACTTCACCCAAAAGCAGCACGGCGAAGATCGACGAAAACATCGGCGAGGTGTTGACGATCGGTGAGGAGCGCGCCACGCCGATCCGTTCCATGCCGATGTAACCCAAAGTCTGGCCGATGGCCGGCGCGAAAACTCCGCCGGCGATGAAGTAACCGATGGCCGGATTGGCCAACAACGGCAGCGGCGCCAATACTAGCGCCAGGCTCCAAAACACCACGCTGCTGGTGCCCAAGGAGATCACCGAGCCGGTCAGCGCGTTGGAGCCGGCCAAACCGCGCCGGACGAAAATATGCGCGATGGAAAAGCACAGCGCGGCTTGGAAGGCGTAGTATTCGGCCATTGAGAAGAAGTTCTTCGCGGCAACACTACGCGCTTATCGGAGATGAGACACCGCGTCCGCTGCTAACCCTCGCCGTGACGGTAAATGACGCGATCAAAAGCCCGGCAAGCGGTAAAACTTGACCGGATTCGATTCGAGAATCTTGGTCTTGGCCGCGTCGGTGATATCGCTGCGATCTTGCAAAGTCTTGGCCGCGAAACGCTCGCGGTCGCCATGGGGCATGTCGGAGGCGAACATCATTTGGCCATCGCCGACCAGGTCGAGAACATGGGGCAGCAAGATGTCTTCCACTTCCGAGCTGAAATAAATGTTGCCCTGCTTGATATAGTCCATTGGCGAGAGTTTTTGGATCGGCGCGGTGCGCGAGACCACGTTGGAGAGATTTTTTCCCGAGTGCTCGAAGCGGTGGTGCAAGCGCTCAAGGATAAAATGCACCCACAGGCAACCGGCTTCGAGGTAAACCACCCGCATATTAGGGAAGCGGTCGAAGATGCCGCCGCTCATCATCGACACCATGCCCATCAGCACCGGCATCAGGAACGGAATCACGCCCGAGGGGTAAATATGGGTGTAAAGATTGTTGAGCGCCGGGCAGGCCCAGCCGACATGCACCGCCAGCGGCAAATCGGCGCTGGCCACCGCTTCGTAAAATGGCAGCAAGCTGTCGTCGTCGAGCAATTTGTCGCCGGCGGTGCCGAGGATCATCATGCCGACGGCGCCCAGTTGCTTGGCTTCGTTGACTTGCCTGACCGCGCCGGGAATGTCGTCGAGGTTGGCAACGCCGACCCACTTCAAACGCGCTTGGCCATGGAGGACATCGCCGAGCCAACGGTTGTAGGCGTGACACATGGCGCTGGTGTAAGCCGGATTGCTGCTCAGCGGGTAGGCGAGGAAGAGCGTTGGATAAAGCACCTGAAGATCGATCTTCTCCTCGT
This sequence comes from Syntrophobacter sp. SbD2, assembly GCA_945889495.1. GTDB lineage: Bacteria > Desulfobacterota > Binatia > UBA9968 > UBA9968 > DP-20. The sequence continues at coordinate 12,038 of CAMDBU010000087.1, forward strand.
CCATGATCTGCAAACGCTCGCTTAAACTGGTCAGCTCCATGCTGCCCAAGGTGTCGGGCTTGCGCTGGGCGTGGCGCACCGGTTTTCCATTGATGCTGGCCGGCGTGCCCAAATTATTGCAGCCGCGGCCGACCCGGCGCGGAAACAATTGCTCATCGATCATCCAGTAGGCGAGTCCTTCCTCGGTGCCGGGAACCACTTGCGGCCGGTGCGGGCGAAACGCCGGATCGAAATACTTGTCGCTAAAAGTTATCGGATTTTCTTCGACATGGCCGTCGGCATCGATGACGCGCATGAAACTTTTCCTCCTGAACTATTCGTCAGTAAATGCTTATAACAGGCAACGCCGCGGGGCAAACCGGCGGGAAACTTTGCAGTTGAACTCGCCCGCGCGGCTATTTATACAGCGCGTCGATGAAACCGCTCGACTGCATTTGCCGGACGAAGCTGTCGTCGAAAAACTTTCTCGGGTCGGCGTCTTTGGCTTTGGGAACTCGGCCGCCGAGATCGTCGAGCACCGACTTCATCGCTTCCGCCGTGGTCAGCGGTACGCGCAGCATATATTTCTGCACGTCGATGTCGTAGGACTCGGCGAGTGCGTTGGGGTTGGTGGCACGAAGAAATTTGCCCATGACTTTGAGAGCCATATTCTTGTCGCGCTTGGCCCGCGCGATCGCTTCGGTCTGCGCCATCATATATCTGCGCACCAGGTCGGGGTCTTCTTTGATCAAGCGGCCGCGCGTGGTCATGCCGGTGAAGGCGTAGGGAATGCCCAAGGACGCCACTTCGAGCAGCGTGTGGTGGCCCAACTTCAACGCCTGGGTGATCGCCGGGTAAGAAAGAATACCGGCCTGGATGCGATTGGTTTGCAGCGCGGTGACCATGGACTCCATGCCGCCGACCTGAACGATGGCGACTTCTTTTTCCGGCACCAGACCGAAATGTTTGAGCGCGATGCGCGCGCCGACGTCAATTGACGTGCCAAACCGGGTGATGCCAACGGATTTGCCTTTGAGCTGCTCCGGCCTTTCGATCTCAGGCCGGGCCATCAAACTTTGCACCAGGGCGTCAAGCGTGGTGCCCACTACCATGACATCTGCGCCACCCAAGGCCGCGCTCGCCGTGGTGCCGCCGGAGATTTGTAAAAATTGCAGTTCGCCGGCGATCAGCGCGTTCATGCCTTCGACGCCGGTGGGCGTGGCGATGACTTCGACGTCCAAGCCATGCTTCTGGAAAATCCCCAGCTCGCGGGCGATCCAGGGCGGGCACATGACTGACGACATCGAGGTGAACGCCATGCGCACTTTGCGCAGCGGCTGGCTGTCCGCCGCGCCGGCGTAGGTTACTGGCGCCAAACTCAGCGCCAGCAACCAGCAAACCAACCGTCTACAGAGCATCGCGATCAGTTCCAGCCGTACAGCCGCTTGGCGTTTTCGCCCAGGATCCGGTCCTTGGCTTGGGCGGAGATGTCTTTTCTGGCGCGGATGGTCTTGGTCACGTTGGGAAACATGCCATCCCAGTGCGGATAGTCCGAGGCGAAGAGAATCTTGTCATCGCCAATCCGATCGATGGCGTAGGGCAAGGTCGCTTCCTCGGGTTCGAAGGCGAAAAACCAATTGCCCTGAGAGATATATTCGCTCGGCTTATGCTTGCACTGCGGCGCTTCGATCTTGCCGCGTTTTTCCCATTCCTCGTCCATCCGTTCGATCCAATAGGGCGCCCAGCCAACGCCGCATTCGAGAAACGACACGCGCAGCTTGGGAAATTTTTCCGGCACGCCGCTGTACATCAAACCGGCGAACTGAATGAAGGTCTCCACCGGCCGGCCGATGGTGTGCATGAAAATAAAGCTGTCGAAACGCTTGTCGCCGGCCGGCGTCTCGCGCCGGTTATGCACGCTGAGCGGGACATTCAAGCGCTGCATCTCTTCATAGAGCGGCCAGAAAGTTTTCGATCCCAAATGCTCTTTGGTTCCTTGGGTGGCCACGGCGATGGAGCTGAGTCCCAACTTGGTGACCGCGCGATTGGCCTCGGCGACCGCTTCGACGGGATCTTGCAACGCGACCAACGCCACCGCTTTGAGGCGCGGGCTTTGTTTGCAAACATCGGCGACGAAATCATTGTAGGCGCGCGCGTAGGCCACCGCGTACTCCCGCTCCATGAAACCGTTGAGGGCGAAACTGCTGGTCGGAAACAGCACCGCGGTGTCGATGCCCTCTTTGTCCATGTCGCTCAACCGAGTCGGCAGGTCGACATGTTCCAAACCGCCGACCAAACCGCCCAGGTTGGTGTCTAAACCGTCCGACGGCAAGAGCGCACCGCCGCGTTTGTTGTAGGGTTCGGCAAGATATTTTCTGATATCGCTATTGGTCTCGACGATATGGCCGTCGGCATCGATGGTACTCATGGCAAGTCCTCCAAAAAAAATCTCGGCGCCGCTGATATCCTCAGCGACCCCGAGATTAGTCACTCCCGACGGATTCTGTCAATCGAAAGAATCTGCGCTTGGCTTATGGGCTAAGCTAATACTCGGCCCGTTGGCGCTGCATGCGCTGGATCTCTTGGCGATTGCGTTCGATGTCTGCCTGATTGCGATTGATCTGCTGCTGTTGCTGGGCTTGGGTATTTTCATGGCCCTGCAATTGATCGCCGATCAGTGCGCCGGCGCCGAGCCCAAGCGCGCCGCCGATCAGCGCGCCCGCCGCTGGCCGTCTGACCGCGGCGCCGATGATGCCACCGGCGGCGGCGCCGCCAACGGCACCGATGCCCGCGCCTTTTTCTCGAGTGCTAAGCGATCCGCCGGCACAGCCGGATAGTAGAATTGTCGCGGTCGTCACACTCACCGCCGTAGCTTTAAAAAATTCTTTTCTGCCAAACATATCGACCTCCCTTATCTCCCGCCCCTAGTTGCCTTTCGCTTTCGCTTTGCCCTTGACCGCACCGCGCTCCGCGGTTGAACTTGGCTTCTTCAGATCAGACCGCTCCTCGGCGCGCACCCAACCGCGGCTTGGATCGGCGGACCATTGGGCGTTGCTGTTGGTCCGGCCGCTGTTGCTCATGTGATTGCCCGCCTGGCGGCCACCGTGATTGCTGACGTGACCGTTGGGACCCTTGGCCTGAGATTGATCGCCGGCGCTGCCGAGCAACGCGCCGAGCGTCAAGCCAACCATGATTGCCTTTGGAGCATTCACGACGGACCTCTTTAGGAATCGGCCGATGGCGCCGGCGGAGTTACGCCGGGATTAACCGACACCGGGATCGCTGTCAGCTTCACTTTCGCCATGTTCTCACCCAGGCAGCGAGCCATGGCGGCCAAGACCGCCAAGACTGTTACCGCAGCATTGCCATTCATATTTGCTGACTCCTTTCGCTGGTAACTCATTGATCAAGTCTTAGAGCAACCGCGGTGCCAAGTAAGACTTCCAATATTCCAGCAGCTTAGCGTCCCCAAGGCGAAATCATGGCGGGTAAAAAAGTAGTTACGACGAAGAAATTACCGAATCGCTTGGAGCGCTTGGATGCGCTCGGAGGTGGCCGGATGGGTGGCGAAAATGCCGCCGCCGCTGTCGCCGTTGAGCTGCAGGAGCCAGTTGAGAGCATTGACCATTGTACGTTTCGAATAGCCGGCGCGCTGGAGCAGCTTGATGGCATGGCGGTCGGCCGCTAGCTCCATGGGCCGGCTGTAGTGGCCGGTGACAATGGTTCCGGCGATGGGCGCGATGGCGGCGCTGCCGGGAAAGACTTTTTCCAACAATGCCGCGCCCAACCCAACACCGACGCCAACAATTTGCGCTTTGGTCGGATGGCCGAGATCTTCATGGGCGATCTCATGGGCGAGCACGCCGCGCAGCTGGTCGTCGCTCGCCTGACGCAATAAGCCAGTGGTTACGTAAAACTGGCCATTGCCGGCGCTGGCGGCGTTGATAGCGGCTTCATCGACGATGGTGAGGCGAACCTCTTCCACCGCGATGCGCCGGTCGGTGGCTTGCAGGAGCGGCAACATGACCTGGCGCAGTCGCGCCATCTGCTGCTCGCTGCGGCTCTGGTCGCGTTCGCCTGCGCGGCGATCGTTGCGCAACGCGTCGGCATTGGGCGATGGCAGAACGATCAGCAGCCCTAGCAGTAGCAGGAGAACTCTTAGATTATTTTTCATCGCTCCGCCCCTCCCTCGGTGATTCCACCCTGAGCTTGCGCAATGGCCATGCCAACGGCGGATCGACGTGGAATCAGCCACTTAGGAAAAGGTCGCGTGGTGGAGGAATGGAAAAATAGTTACGGCGCGGGAAAAATTACTCTTGCGAATAAAGCGCGAGTTTGGCGTTGAGCGTCTTCGGCGTGATACCCAAGAGCGCGGCCGCCTGGGTCTTGTTTCCAGCCGTCGCCGCCAGAGCGCGCTCGATGGCGATGCGCTCGGCTTCGGCCAGCGACATGGGCGCCAGCTCGGAAGCTTCTTCGACCAAAGTCGAAAGGCAAAATTGTTTGAAGTCGGCGGCGGTTAAACTGCCGCCGCCGGTCAACACGGTCAAGCGTTCCATGGCGTTTCTCAGCTCGCGCACGTTGCCCGGCCAGTGATGTGTCCGCAATGCCGCGCCGAAGTCGCTCGACCAGGGCAGTTTGGTTTTCTGATATTTAGCCGCGAAGGATTCGAGAAAATAGCCGGCCAATAGTTCGATATCCTCGCCCCGTTCGCGCAGCGGCGGCAGTTCAAGACAGAAAACATTCAAGCGGTAAAACAAATCCTGGCGCAGCTTGCCGTCTTTGACCGCCGCCAACGGTTGGCGATTGGTCGCCGCCACCACGCGCACCGACACTTGGATATTTTTATTGCCGCCGATGCGGCGGATCTGGCCCTCTTCGAGGACGCGCAAAAATTTTGGCTGGACCTCCAGCGCCATCTCGGTGATCTCGTCGAGAAACAGCGTGCCGCCATCGGCCTGCTCAAAGCAGCCGAGATGGCGGTCGACGGCGCTGGTAAAAGCGCCCTTCTCATGGCCGAACAGCTCGCTTTCCATCAAGGTCGGCGAGATCGCCGCGCAGTTAAGCGCGAGATAGTTGCCGTCGCGGCGCGGCGACAGGTCGTGCAAAGTTTGCGCGACCAACTCTTTTCCCGTGCCACTCTCGCCGCTGACCAAAACCGCCGCATTGGTGGCGGCGATCTGGCCGATCTGCTGATAGAGCTTGCGCATCGGCGGCGACTTGCCGATCAAGGCGCCGTAGGAGCCCAGCGGCGATTCCAAGCGCTGACGTAGGGCGCCGGTTTCGCGCGACAGGGCGATTTGCTTCAAGGCTTTTTCGAGCACATCGCGCAGCCGCGGCGGCTCCAAAGGTTTCGCCAAATAATCGTAGGCGCCAAGTTTAATCGCCTGCACCGCGGTGTCGATGGCGGCTTGGCCGGTGACGAAGACTACGGCGACTTGCTGGACGCGCTCGCCCAGGGCGGCGATGAATTCCAAGCCGGTCATGCCCGGCATCATCAAGTCGGTGACGATGGCCTGGGGCAGCTCTTTGTCGCAGGCCGCCAGCGCGGCCTTGCCGTTTTCCGCTTCGCTGGCTTGATAGCCCCAGCTGTCGAGTAAGACAGTCAAACCCTGGCGGGTCGCTTGGTCGTCATCGACGACCAGAACAGTCGGACGTTGACGGGCCATTAAACCACCGCCTCCATAGGTAACTGCACGCGAAAGGTCGCGCCGCTGCCATTGCGCTCTTGATAGACTAGCGAGCCGCCATGGGATTCAACGATCAATTGACTTAACGGCAAACCGATGCCGCTGCCGGTGGCTTTGGTGGTTTTGCCGAACTCGAAAATCTCGCCGCGCTGTTCCACCGGCACGCCGGGGCCGGCGTCGCTGATATCAATTATTAACTGAGCCCCTTCGGCTTTGGCACTGACCGTCACCTCACCGCCATCGGGCTGGGCCTCCATGGCATTGCGTAACAGGTTGTCGAAAGTCTGGCGCAGCCGCGCCGCATCGCCGGAGATTTGCCAGGGGCCAGCTGACAACTCTTTAAACAGATTTATTTTCTTCGCCGCGCAAGCCGAACCCACAGCTTCCAAGCTGGTGTGCAGCACTTCGGCGACGTCAATCGACTTGCGCTCCATGGTCACTGGCGCGGAATAATCGGTAAAGTCGCGCACCAGGCGGTCGACCTGGCGAATACTCGAATCGAGGGCGGTGATGGAGCGCTGGGATTGCCCGTCGCCGTCGTCGTCGCCAATTAATTTATTGCGCAGCACTTCGAGATGAATCGCCAAGGCGTTGAGCGGAGTTTTGACTTCATGGGCCAGAGTGCGCGCGGCGATGGCCAACCGCTGCACCGGCGCCGGCGCGCCGACGTTTTTGCGTTGCTTCATCACCAAGCGATCGATCAAGTCCAAGCTCACGCCGACTTCGTCTTGGCTGCCGTATTGCGGCCGGGCCGCGTAGGTGCCGGCTTCGGCCTGGCGCAGGGTGTCGGCGATCAAACGGAAGCGCTTGGTGTATAGCGTCGTGGTGAGAAACGCCGCGATCAACGCGACGCCGCCGCCGAGGACGAATAGCAACGTCAGCTGGCGCCACAGGCCTGATAACAGTCCGGTCCAATCCGCCGGGTTGAGCCAGAGGCGCAGGCCGCCGGGGCTACGTACCCCCTGGGGCATCTGTAGCGGCACCCAAACATCGTAATAGTTATGCTTTCCCTGGTGCTTTGTGCTGCTAATGGTTTCGCCGCGGCGCAATTGGTTCATGACGTTGACCGTCGCCGGCGATTTCTCGCGCTCGCCGGCGACCGAAGTGTAAAGTAGCTGCCCTTCGGCGTTGACCACCCACATGGCTTCGATGCTAGCGCTACGGTCGACGAAGGCGCGCATGAGGCCGCGGACATCCTCATGGCGCGGCGCGCTGTAGCGGGTGGTGGTCGTGGTTGATGCTGGCGCGCCGCGTCGACCGTCGAGCAGATTGCCGAGAAAGCCCCAGAACGACGAGGACGGCGCACTCTGCGCCGGTTGCTGTTGGCGCTGGACGATCACCGGCCGCTCGCGCAGACTATCGGCCAGGGCGATTTCCACTTGGCGCGCCATCAACAACGCGGTTTGCAAGGTCGCCTCGGCGGTCAGACGTTGAGCAATCAGCCAGGTGCCGGCGCCAAGCAGGCCGAATATGACCGTCACGGTGGCACAAAAGACGGCGATTTGTTGCTGGCGCAGGCTCATTGCCGGACTAGGATACCAGATCGGCCAAATTCGACAAAGCAATGATTTTCCAGAGAAAAAACCGCTGGGTTGAACCCCCTACCCCTTTGTTGCATAGTTACCGCGATGGTTACCGACAGTTTTCAGCGACCGCTCAAGGACCTGCGCATTTCGGTCACCGACCGGTGCAACTTCCGCTGCACCTACTGCATGCCGCTGGATGAGTACGAGTGGATCGATAAGAAAGAGATCCTCACCTTCGAGGAGATCGAGCGCATCGCGAAATTATTTATCGCCCGCGGCGTCGACAAAATTCGTTTAACCGGCGGCGAGCCGCTGGTGCGCCAGGATTTGCATTTACTGATCGCCAAACTAGCCAAGCTCGAAGGCCTCAAAGACCTCTGCCTGACCACCAACGGCGCGCTGTTGGCCAATCAAGCGAGCGCTCTTGCCAGCGCCGGACTCAAACGCGTCAATGTCAGCATCGACACCTTGGACAAGGAAAAATTCAAGCGCATGACCAAGCGCGGCGATCTCGCCAAGGTGCTCGAAGGCATCTTCGCCGCCCAAGCCGCCGGCCTCGGGCCGATCAAGCTCAACGCGGTGGTCGAACGGGGCGTCAACGACGACGATATTCTGCCATTGGTCGAATTCTGCCGGGCCAACGGTTTCGCCATGCGTTTCATCGAGTACATGGATGTCGGCAACTCGAACAACTGGACATCGGCCAAATTAGTCGCCAAGAAACAGATCATCGACCTGATTCACGCCCGCTATCCGCTGCGCGAAATCGGCCGCGACCAGGGCAGCGCGCCGGCGGTGGATTATGAATTCGTCGACGGCCAGGGCGACATCGGCGTGATCGCCTCAGTGACCGAGCCGTTTTGTTCGAGCTGCACGCGCTCGCGAATCACCGCCGATGGCAAATTCGTCACCTGTCTATTTTCCGATGTCGGCCATGATTTGAAAGCGCGGCTGCGTAGCGGCGCCAGTGACGACGAGGTCGGCGGGTTTATCGCCCAGATCTGGTCCGGCCGCGCCGACCGCTATTCCGCCGACCGGTTGGCGGCGCTCAATTCGTCGAGCTACGATCCCAAGAGCCACCGGAAAATCGAAATGATCTCCCTCGGTGGCTGATGCGCTACCGCGGGGTTGCGTCGACCGTCAGATTCAGCAAATCGCCAATCAACAGTCTTTTCCGATCAAGCCGAGCCGCCCCGAACTAGCGCGCCTATCGGGTTTTAATTGGTCCAAAGACACAAATCGACGTCTATCCGGGCTTTGTCATTAGCCCATCTGTTACCAAGGAGTTTTCCATGTTGCTCAAAGATAAAATCGCATTGGTCACCGGTTCCACGCACAACATCGGCCTCGCCATCGCCCGGGCCTTCGCCCGCGAGGGCGCCAAAGTGGTGGTCCACTCGCGCCATGAAGCGGACGCCAAGAAAATCGCCGAGGAGATTGGCGGCGATTTTTTCGCCGCCGACGTGTCCGATGCCGAACAGGTGAAAGCGATGTTCGATCAAGTCAAAACCAAACATGGCGGCTTGGACATCCTGGTCAACAACGTCGCCCACTCGAGCAAGGGCGGCATCCTCGACATCACGTTGGAAGAGTGGAACCGCATCCTGGCGATTAATCTGACGGGGTATTTTCTGTGCATTCAACATGCGGCGAAAATGATGAAGGCCCAGGGCAAAGGCAGCATCATCAATATTTCCGCCGGCTCGGGCGAACGATCGAGCCCCGGAGGCGCCGCCTACTCGGTTTCCAAAGGCGCGGTCAATTCACTGACGCGCCAAGCCGCCGCCGATCTGGCGCCGGCCATTCGCGTCAACGGTTTAATATCCGGTCTGGTCGGCACGCCGATCGGCGCCAAAGATATGGGCAGCCGCAAACCGGAGTACGACATCATCCCGCTGCGCCGCATCGGCCAACCGGAAGACGTCGCCGAGGCGGCGGTGTTTCTCGCCTCGGACAACGCCAGCTACATCACCAATTCTATTATTCCCGTCGACGGCGGCCGGTTGAACTCCATGGGCAGCGGCAGTTCGCGCTGATCCGATTGGCTGGCCGGTCCATGGGTTTCAATCTCTCCCGCGACGGCTGGCTTCTATTCGCCACCTGCGGCCTGCGTTCGTTGGCCTACGGCTTTCTCTCGGTCATCCTCGGACTCTATCTCGATGCCATCGGCTTGAGCGTCGTCGCCATCGGTTGGATTTTCACCGCCGCGCTGGCCGGCGGCGCGCTGATGACCATCGCCATCACCGCGGTGGCCGACAGCTTCGGGCGCAAGACTTTGCTGATCGCCGGCGCGCTGATGATGGGGCTAGCCGGTTGGGCGTTTGCCGTCAGCGACAATCCGATCGTTCTCGTGATCGCCGCGATCTTCGGCACCATCAGCCCATCGGGCAAAGAAGTGGGCCCGTTCCTGTCGCTGGAGCAGGCGATCCTGCCGCAGACCACCAGCGATCAAAACCGCACGGCGGTGTTCTCGGCGTATAATCTGGTCGGTTCCTTCGCCGGAGCGATCGGCGCTTTGGCGGTGGGCCTGCCGAGCTTCTTTGCGCTCACCGCACTCGCTGGTTTTCGCTTTTTGATCTGGGGCTATGTCGGCGCGGCGCTGTTGCTGGCGCTGCTATTCGCTTTTCTCTCGCCAGCCGTCGAAGCAAAAAAGCCAACTGAGCCGGCAAAAAGCCAAGTCGGCCTGCAGAAATCCCGCGCCATGGTCGCCAAGCTGGCCGGGCTGTTCGCCCTCGATGCCTTCGCCGGCGCCTTCATCGTTCAAAGCATCGTCGCCTACTGGTTTTATCTGCGTTACCAAACCGACTTGACCGCTTTGGGTGGAATTTTTTTCGGCACCAACATTTTCGCCGCGCTGTCGTTTCTCGCCGCGCCAGCGCTGGCCCGCCGCTTCGGTTTGCTTAACACGATGGTGTTCACGCACCTGCCATCGAATTTTCTAATTCTCTTGGTGCCGCTGATGCCGAGTGTCGAATGGGCCACAGCGGTGTTAGTGCTGCGCTACTCGCTGTCACAGATGGACGTGCCAACGCGCCAGTCCTACACCATGGCGGTGGTCGACGCCGACGAGCGCGCCGCCGCCGCCGGTATTCTCTCTGTCGCGCGCAACGCCGGTGCGGCCATGGCGCCGCTATTCACCGGCGCCATCCTCGCCATGCCCAAACTAGGATTGCCGTTCCTGCTCGCCGGCGGCATCAAGATTGTTTACGACCTGTGGATCTTCGCACTGTTCCGCTACGTGAAGCCGCCGGAGGAAAAAAGCTGAGATAGCAAGGGCTCTACTCGCGTCACTCAGGAACCTCATCGACCGTCGCGTAGCATCCTTCTATGCCATACTCGTCGAATACAGTTTCAGCGACCGAGTAAGGAGGTCCGAGCAAATCCTTGGGATCGTGGCTGATAAAACGCTCTTCACTATGCTCGCCGTTTTCACCACAAGTTGCCCGAACCATTTCCCGTGGCTCCAAGGAAATGGCTACGACGACACGTGTCCCCACGTCCGTACAGCGCCATTTCCCAGCAGGCGTGAAAAACACCGTGCCAATTTGAAAGTCTGAATGCTTCAATGTGCTAATTACTTCGAGTGGCGATTACGCGTAATGCTGTGGTTTCGTCAGATTCTATTGTGAGGCACGGCGCGTTGCAATACTTAACTACCACGCTTAACCACCGTGAGCCTTGCGCGCATCGCTGCGCAGCAGAAATATGTGTATGATCCGATTCATCGCCAAGCTCGTTAGGAGTTGTCTTGCTGCAAACCAGCGCTCCAGAAAGTGAAAGTCCTGCTCGCACTGAAGGCTCTTTCTTAGAGGTTCTCACCGTCGCCCTCCGTCTTGGCCTCACCTCCTTCGGCGGACCTATCGCGCATCTCGGCTATTTTCGCGACGAGTATGTAGTGCGGCGCAAGTGGCTTGACGAGAAAAGCTACGCCGATCTGGTGGCGCTCTGCCAATTTCTTCCCGGCCCGGCGAGTAGCCAGGTGGGGATGGCAATTGGGATTTTGCGCGCCGGGTTGCCGGGCGCTTTGGCGGCTTGGCTGGGATTTACTTTGCCGTCGGCGTTGCTGCTAGTTGCCTTCGCCTTCGGTGTTGACGCGATTGGCACGTCTGCTAGCGCCGGTTGGTTGCACGGTTTGAAAGTGGTCGCCGTCGCCGTGGTCGCCCAAGCGGTGTGGGGCATGGCGAAGACGCTCTGTCCGGACCGCCAGCGGGCGACCTTGGCGATTGCTGCGGCGATAGTCACGCTCGGTTGGCCCAGCGCCGCTGGGCAATTGATTTCGATCATCGCGGCCGGGCTCGCCGGCTGCTGTTTGCTCGCGCCGACGGTGGTGAGTTCTCCGGCGGCGGCGACATTTCCCGTCAGCAAGCGCGCCGCCATTTTCGCTTGGCTAATCTTCTTCACCCTGTTAATCGGTCTGCCGGCGCTGCGCGCGCTGGCGTCCAATCATTGGCTCGATGTCGTCGACAGTTTCTTTCGTGTCGGTTCCCTGGTTTTTGGCGGCGGTCATGTGGTGTTGCCGCTGTTGCAAACCCAAGTGGTCGGTCCCGGTTGGCTGACCAATGAGCAATTCGTCGCCGGCTACGGCGCGACCCAGGCGGTGCCGGGGCCGCTGTTTACCTTCTCGGCCTATCTCGGCGCGGCGATGCATGGCTGGGGCGGCGCTGGGTTAACTCTGACCGCGATCTTTCTACCATCGTTTCTCCTGGTCGTCGGCGCCCTGCCGTTTTGGGATCTGTTGCGCGCCAACGGCAAATTTCAGTCCGCCCTGAGCGGCATTAACGCCGCGGTGGTCGGCCTGCTGCTCGCCGCGCTATATAATCCGGTGTGGACCAGCGCGATTCATTCTCCCGGCGACTTTGCCCTTGGCTTAGCCGGCTTCGGGCTCTTGATGTATTGGAAGTGGCCGCCATGGATCGTCGTTGTCCTGAGCGCCATCGCCGGCGCCGCACTTGGGCGATGGTAATTTTTCACGGCCAAAGTAATTTAACGCCGGCAATGGCGAGAACAGCGCCTAGCAAGCGGCGCACCGTGAGCGGTGTCGCATGCTTGGCGCCCCACCAGGCGCCGATGAAACCGCCGACGAGCACGGCGCAAAGTAGCGGCAGCAGCGACCAGTCGATAAAGCTGCCGCGGACAAAGCGGCCAATCAGACCGGTCATTGAATTGACCGCGATGAATGCCGCGGAAATTGCCGCCGTCCCTTTGGCGTCCTGCCAACCGAGGAGAATCAAAATTGGCCCGAGATAAATGCCGCCGCCGACACCGGTCAAGCCGGCGAGCATGCCCAAGCTCACACCGATGATCGCCGAGAAAATCCATAGCAACGCGCCCACCGGTCGTTGAATCGTCCGGGCGCGCGGGTCGGGTAGGATCAAGCGCGCCGCCGCGAGCAGCAACGCGCCGCCGACCAGCAGCATAAAAAAGCGCGACGAAGTGGCGATCATTCCGCCAACGAAGGCCGCGGGCGCGGAGAATATTAACAACGTGGTGGCGAGCTTGGCGTCGAAGTGGCCGCTCTGGCGAAAGCGAAACCACGCCTGGCTCGACACCAAGATGTTCATCAATAAAATCGTCGCCGCCACTTCCGGCCGCAGTCTGCCGGCCAGGGCCAACAGAGCGATGTAAGCCGAAGCGCCGCCATGGCCGACGCTGGAATAAAGCGCGGCGGCGGCGCCGATGGTCAGCGTGAGTAAAATCTCGTCCATAACTGGCGCCCGGTCACGCCGGTTTATGCCACAGCCTGGCGGTGAAATCGAACCGGGCGCTGGCCGCGCGCCGCGCCATTACTTGGTCTGCGACTTGAGCAGCTCTTTGAACTGCTTGTGCAGCTTGGTGATTTTCGGCGGGATCATGTACTGGCAGTAACCTTGAAACGGATTTCTCGCGAAGAATTTCTGGTGATAGTCCTCGGCCGGGTAGAATTCGGTCAGCGGTTCCAGCGTCGTGACAATGGAATTCTTGAAGGTCTTGGCCTCGTCGAGTTCCTTCATGAACGCCGCGGCTTCGGCCTTCTGCTGGTCGTCGCTGTAGAAAATCGCCGAGCGATACTGGGTGCCGACATCGTTGCCCTGGCGGTTGAGCGTCGTCGGGTCATGGGTGGCGAAAAACACTGTCATCAGATCGCGGAACGAGATCTGCCCGTCGTCGTAGTCGATTTTGATCACCTCGGCGTGGCCGGTGTTGCCCATGCAGACCTGCTCGTAAGTCGGGTTTTTGTTCTTGCCGCCGGCGTAGCCCGAGACCACCGAGAGAACTCCGCGCAGCTCGTCGAACACCGCCTCGGTGCACCAGAAACAGCCGCCGCCAAAGACCGCTACTTGATTGCTCATTTTGCCCCCAGTTCTTGGTTAATCTCGCGCTGCAAAGTGAAGTCGAAGATTTTCGCCGGCGCGATCGGCTCTTTGAGCCCGAGGATTTCCTGGTCGCCTTTTAAATGCTCGGCAATCTCAGCGTCGCTGGGAATGCCATTGGTGGTAAACGCCGCCCGCGACAACCGGTAGGTTTCCAACGCTGTGTTCATGTCGACGTTCAAAAACTTCGCCAGCACGTCGGCCGTGCCTTTTTCATTCTGGTGAAAGTAGCGATTCGCCTTGGCCCGCGCGCGGAGAATTCTTTTCACCAGCGGTTCGCGGACGTTTTTATCGAGCACCGCTAGCAGCCCGTGGTAGAAGTCCGATTTTCACAAAACGCTAGGCATCAGTGCGAGGCGGTGACGAGAGATCATAAATATTCTCCGATCGAGTCCTCGGCGCCGATGAGCAGCGACTTGGTCACGTAGTCGCACCCACAGAGCAAAA
>CAMDBU010000088.1 GCA_945889495.1 Syntrophobacter sp. SbD2
GACGCACACACTTGGCCTATACCGAACGCCAGCTAAGAAGCAGGGGTTCCGCTACGGTCCGATTTCTACCTTGGAGGCTGCTACCAACAAACCGACCTGACATTTTCGCCTTGCCGTTAACATGACAGATTGACGTTGCTACGACACGACAAAAAAGCGGGCGGGTTTTAAACCCGCCCGCCAAACATTCCGAACTCTGTGCTCTCTGTGCCCTCTGTGGTGAGAAATCTTTTCCGAATGATCCAACGAAATAACTACCAGCGCTCCTGCCCCATGGCCCAGCGGTCGAGACTGGCGAGATATTCGCGGAATAGCACCATGCGCATGGCGACGGCGCGGCGCACTTTGTCCTGGCGTTCATCGGTGGTGGCGTAGCGTTTAAGAAATCCTTGCGGCACGCTACCATGGCCTTCTTCGTCTTCGGTGATTTTGCGATAAGGTTGCTTGATCCACTCCGGCACGTCCGGCGACCTGAGACACATTTGAATCAAATAATTGGCCACGGTCTCCCCCGCCAGCGAAAATCCGGCGATGCGCTCGCAGGTCTCGTTCAACCCCTCCATGGCGTTGAACATGGCGATCTGCGCCGGCAGCGGTTTGTAGTCGAAGGGATCGGTGCCCAGATCGCGGATGCGCTTGGAGAGCAACCCCGCATGGACCATCTCTTCATGGGCCGACTCGGCCATGGTCGCCTTGACGTCGAGTTCAGGCGTGGTCCTGAGCCAAGTGCCGAACAGATCGGCGGCGCGCAGCTCATTGAACAAACGGCTCTGCATGACGCGAATCCGCTCGCCGTCAGTCTTTAACGGCACATAGGAATAGGCCGGTGGCCGGCCATCGAGCGCTTGGCAAAACTCATGCACCGGCGCCAATATTTCTTGCAAGAACCGTTCGCTATCCACGCTCACTCCGATTCCGACCACGAACACGATCCACGAACACGATCACGAACCTAAACCCGCCACCCCTTTTGCGATATATCGATGCCGTTGCCTTCCGGATCATGAACCCGATATTCGGCGAACGGTATTCGCTCCGGCCGCTTGGCGCCGCGCCGCACGCCGGCCTTCTCGGCGCGGTCCTGCATCTCTTCCGTGCTCCGCACATGGAAGCCGAAATGGTTGAGCCCTATGGGTTCTTCCTTGCGTTGGTAGAGTAGCGCCAGGTTGAAGTAGCCGTCGGAGACAAAAATCGACGAGCGGTCGGTGCGCTCGACTTCTTTCATATCGAGAACCTTGCAGTAGAACTCGGCCAGCTTAGCCGGATTGGGCGTGTATAGCGCGATATGACGGATCGGTACCAGCCGAGCGGCGTAGGCGACGTCGAAGGCGCGGCTATTGATGCCGATCAAGTTGCCGTCGGGATCTTTAAATTCATGATCGATGGCCGCCGCCGAGCGCACTTCGCTGATCGCGCTCTCGTCAATACCGACATGGGGCAGCTTTTTGCGAATCGATTCGGCCCGCGCGGTGTCAAAACCGAGATGGCGAAAGCCGCACTTGTCCGGGTCGGCCTCGGGCAAAATGCCTAGATTGAAAACCCCGTCGGACAGAAACAACCCGCCGTCGACCTCGTCAATTTTTTCCAGATCGAAAACTTCCTGGTAAAATTTGGCGAGACGGCCTGGATCTTCGGCGGCTATGACCAATTGACGGAGCTGCGGCATAGGATGACATCCTTTCGCGAAACGGCTGCCGTGCAATATGTCACGGCCGGGGAACTATTGCAGCAGTTTGGCGACCGGGGCAATAGATTGCGCCGGGTTCGGAGCCATCGACTTCACCGGCAGGCGCAGACTGAACACGCTGCCGACGCCGATTTCGCTGGCGAGTTGAATCTCGCCGCCCAACGCGGCCGCGAGTTTTTTACATAGGCCGAGACCGACGCCGGTGTCGGCGATGGCGAGCTCGACGAACTCGCCGTTATTTTCCTCTAGCCGGCGGATACGTAAATCGATGCGCCCCTTTTCAGTGAACTTGAGCGCGTTGGTGACCAGCTCCAAGAGAATCTGTTGTAACTTCTGGCCGTCGCTCTCGATGGTCTCGACAGCCGGTTCGAGCTGAATGCCGAACTGGATCGGCCGTTGGCGGATCAAGCGCTGGGTCATCATCTCCAAGCCGCCGAGAATCTCCTTCAACTTGACGAGCTCCACCTGAGCCGACGAGCTATCGGTTTCCATGCGCGAATAGTTCATCAAGTTGTCCATCAATTGGGCAAGCTCCTGGCCGTTATTGACCAGCCGGTCGAGG
Source organism: Syntrophobacter sp. SbD2 (assembly GCA_945889495.1). Taxonomy (GTDB): domain Bacteria; phylum Desulfobacterota; class Binatia; order UBA9968; family UBA9968; genus DP-20. Next base: position 2,250 of record CAMDBU010000088.1, read on the forward strand.
ATCTCGCGGCCGTTGCCGTTGACCCCGTTGTCGCGCAGCACTTCGCTAAAGCCGATAATCGTGCTCACCGGCGTGCGCAACTCATGGCAAATATTGGCGACGAAATCTTTCTTGACCCGATCCATCTCGATCAATTTGCGGTTGGTTGCCTCCACCCGGTCGCGCGCTTCCACGGTCTCTTGATAGAGCCGGCCGTTTTCCAACGATAGCGCCAACTGATCGGTCAAGGCGCGCAACAGGCGATACTCCTCGGCGCTAATTTCACCGGCAACCCCCTTGCTGCCAAAACAGACAAAGCCGCGCACCGCCCGTTCATACACCAGGGGCAACAACAAGATTGCCCGCCAACGATCGAAAATCTCCAGCAGCGCGGCGCGCCGTTCGGCGTAGCGCGGGTGGTTGGAGATCTCGCTGCGGCTCATGCCGCGAGCGGCGCCGTCGGTTAAAAGACCGGCGAGGAAATCGTTGTCGGCCGCCAGCTGCGTCGCATCGCCAGAACCTTGCGGGCGCAGCGCGCAAACCGGTTCGGCGGAATTGCGCGGCCGGTAAACCAGCGCCGCATGATCGATGTGCAAGGGGGTACACAGCCGATCGATGAATCCCTGGGCCAACGCCGGTGCCGCGTCCAAACTGCGGAGAAACAAACTAGTCTCTTCTTGCACCTGGGCCGGGTCGTAATCCTGGTGATAGACCAGCCGGTCGACCCCATGTTCGAGCCAGCGCAGAAGCGGATTGAAGATCGCCACCACCAGGATCGAAAACAGGATCGGAATCAGCGGCTCCTTGGCATACTGGCCGGCCCAAGGCGCAAGCAACAGCGCCACCACGGCGTAGACCGCGATCAACATGCCCATCAGAGCGATGCGGCTGACGGTCACCCGCAAGGCGTTGCCAAGATCGAACAAGCTATACTTGAGCAGCGCATAGGCGATGGAGATCGGAAAAAAGACCGTCGGCACCAGGGCGAGATTGTAGGGAATCGACAGCTGATAAACGCTGGTCAACACGGTGATCACGCCGGGCACCAGGAAGCCCAATAGGGCGCCGACAAACATGACCCGCAGGCGTGATCGTTCAAGAGCCGAAGAGCTGTGGCGCAGCGCCCGGCCGGTGATACCGAGAAAACTCACGGCGCCGATACAAATATAAATATAGCCGGCGCGGAAGTGATGAATCCAGATGTCCAATGGGCCGAAAAAGGTCAAGCTATTCATCGCTCCCAACGCCAGCCCGACACCGTAGATAATCGTGACAAAGCGCGGCCGCAAGGTTGGATCGCTCTCCGACCGGCTCAACATCAAAGCCAGATGAATCGCCGCGCTGGGCGTCAGGGTGAGGGCGAAAATGCGCAGCTCCTTGGGCAGCACCGCTTCGGTCATGAAGTCGAAGGTGGTCTGGAACCAGACGAAGACCGTCAGCACCATGAAACAGAGCGGCCAAGCCACCGGCGTGGTCGCGCGCAACAAATAGGGCGCCGCGCCCATGACCAGAAACGCCACGCCGATGGCCATGTAAATGCCGAAGCTAAGCAGCCAATCGCGCAGGCCGAAGGTCATAGTCGGCACCACCAGCTCGACCACCTGACCAGCACGAAAGATCTGGTAGCCCAGAGGCGCTCCCACCGGCACCTGACGGGTGGCGTGGTAAAGTTCGCTACGGCCATTAAGCGGCCGTCCGGAAACGCCGACGATCTGATCCAAGGAGCCCAGTCCAGCCGCGCTACCGGACCAGCCCGGCAAGGTGTACGGACCTACGGTCAGGTTTTCGTGAACGAAGAAACCAGGGAAAGGTTGGCCGATCCAACGGCTCGACGAAACGATTGACTCGGCGACAAGCAAGGTGCCGAACAGTCCGCTTAGGACAAGCAGCAGCGATCTTTGCCAGCTCTGACGAATCACGGTGTCCTCCTCAGCGAACCCCGACCTGCGGAAGATCAGCCTTTATCAAGCTGGGGCGATTGCTGTCAAGGAAACCAACGGGACGGAGCCGACCCGCTCGATCCCTGGCGCTGGCCCCACCATAGCTGGGATTCACCGGCGGCAGTCGCTGGCAGATTATTCGAAGGAAGCGTTAACCGACAAACAGCGTAAACTTGGCGCCGTTCAAATTGGTCAGGGGTTTGGGCTGGAGCAGCCGGCGATCCGGCGCCAGGACGCGCTGGGCGATTTCCCAATTGACCGGCGGCAACGGCGTCAGCTTGCTGATCTGGTCGAGAGTGAAAAACTCGGCGTGATCGGTTTCGTGGCCGTCGGCGCGCGGTTCGCCGCTGATCGGCCGCAATAGGAGAATAACGTAAACCCCATTGCCGCTGTCGGGATCGTAGCGGCTGCGCAGACCGAGTACCGCTTCGACCTCGGTGACAACGCCAGCTTCCTCTTCCACCTCGCGCACCACCGCCTGCTCGATGGTTTCATCGGGTTCGATGAAACCGCCGGGCAATTGCCAATTGCCCCGGCCATGGCGCGAGGCGCGCCGAATGAAGAGCAGTTTATCATCGCGCACCACCGCGCCGCCGACGCCGATGTTATAGCCGGTGTTGTAACGTTCAGGAATTGCCACGAGCTTGCAACCTTTCTACGCGAGCGCGCTAACCCGGCAGTTGAAACAAGCACTGGGCGTTCTGGTAGCGAATCAGCTCCTTGGCCGCGTCGCTAATCCCTTTGTGCTCGCGCAGGAGCCGGACATCTTCGAACTTCATCCGGCCGCCGGGATCGTCATGGGGATAGTCGGTGGCGAAGAGAAAGCGCTCGGCACCGAGAAACTCGATCGCCTCGACCAGCTCGGGCTCTTCGGTTTCAATGGTGAAAAAGAAATTGTTTTTGAAGTAGTAGCTCGCCGGCTTTTGGTTTTTTTCGAGAAATAGCTGCGCCGGATTGATCGCCCGGGCGCGGCGCAAGCGCTCGCCGACCTTGGTCAACGGGCCGCGGGTATTGAGCGGATCTTCCTGGTCGTCGTAGTCAACTGGCGGGCTGTCCAAGACTTTGTCGAGCCACTGCACCAATGGCTTGATGAACGCGGTGCCGGCCTCGGTGAAGATAAACTGCAACTTGGGAAAATCGTCGAGTAGGCCGCTGGTGATCAGCGACACTAAACTCATCTGCCCTTCCTGGGGGGCGAAAATATATAAGCCGTCGCGTTGGAAGATCGATAGGTTACTCAAGCGGTGGCCATGCTGGACGTTGTGCAGATAGATCGGCATCGACAGCTGTTCGGCGCGCTGGAAAAACCGCCAGAGCTCGCGATGGCTGCCCAGCGGCTCACTGTAGGGATGCTCCTTGACTGGATAGACTTTGTCGAGCACCACCGAGCAGAAACCATGCTCCTTAGCCCATTCCATCTCGGCGATGGCGCCGGCGACATCTTGCAACGGCACCAAGGCGACGCCGAGAATCTTGCCAGGATACTCATGCATCAGGCGCAGCAGCGATTCATTATGCGAGCGCGCCATGCGCCGGGCGAGCTCGGGCTCGATCAGGTAGGACCACCAGCCGGAGAACTGCGGCAAGACGATCTGCTGGTCGATGCCCAGCCGGCCGTCGTAGTCTTTCATGCGCGCGACTGGATCCCATAGACTCTTGAACATGGCGCCCGAGCCCGGCGCCGGCAGCGGACTGGTACCAGTCACTTCCGTCGGGTAACCAGGAAAGTCGACATCGACGTAGAGTTCCTGATCGTTGAACTTGAGTGTCGGTTTAATCGCTTCCAGGGTACCGCCAACTGCGTTGAACGCGTCCCGCGGCATCAAGTGGGTATCGCAATCGATGATCAATTTCGCGCCTCCGAAAAGTAATTACTCGTCGGTTATAAGGCTCGGAAGCGCGTGATGTCAATAATACGACTTGGGGGGCGGACTTTCAGGTCCGCCCCCAAGTGATATTTCAACCGACGTCGAATGATTCGGCAGTTAGCTTTAACCAAGCTTAGTCCCGGCCGTAGCCCCAGCCGAAGCGATCCCAATTTCCCCGGTTACCGCGGTTGTCCCAGCGATCGCGGCCCGAGCCCCCACCGCTGTTATCGTTACGGCCCCAGCGGTCGCGGCGCCAGTCGTCGTTGCCCCAACCGTTGTCATAGCCCTGACGGCCGCGTAGCGCTTCGAGATCTTCTCTGATCTCACGGCGATCCTGGGATATCTCTCGTAAATCGCCATTGATCTCTTGGCGTTTACGGATAATTTCCTGCCGACTGGCGCCCGAGCGCTGCAACCGACGCAAATCGGCCCGGTCGCGTTCAAGCTCTTCATAGTCGCGCCGCAGCTCCGCCCGGTCGCGGTGCAGCTCGGCAACTCTACCCTGCTCGGCTTTGGCTGCTTTCTTCGCCAAATCGCGCGATCGGCTGCGCGCATCGGCGCTCGCCATGCCGGGCATGGTGAAAGCCAACAGGGATACGATCCCGGCGGCAAATAAGGTCTTTGTGGTTATTGTCATTGTTAGATCCTCCTTGCTCACTTAGACGGCGCAGCGCTAAAAACGTTAACGCGCCCGAAAACAGTCATAACGCTGGAGGGGGGGAACTCTAGTAAGGGAAATCGGCCAACCAGCCGATTGGTTTATTTCTTTCCTGGCGCCACTGCGCTAACGTCCTTCTTAAGATACGCCAGTTCGAAACAAGGAGCCACTCCATGGCAAATCATCCGGCCTATGACCCTACCGATCCGCGCTACTTCGATATCACCGACCTGCGTGCCGAGGTCGAGCGGGTCTTCGGCCTCTGCGCCGACTGCCGCATGTGCGTAAAATATTGCGGCAGCTTTCCCAAACTGTTCGACGCCATCGACGACTATTGCGTCGAAGGCAAGTATGCCGACGTCAACACGAAAAACTTGAAGAAAGCCGACGTCGACAAAGTCGTCGACCTCTGCTTCCAGTGCAAACTCTGCTACATCAAATGTCCCTACACCCCCGGCGATCATGACTGGGCCATCGATTTTCCACGCTTGATGACCCGGGCCAAGGCGCAAGGCGTGAGAAAAAATGGCGTCGCGTTAGTCGATAAATTGCTCGGCAACCCCGACCTGGTCGGCAAAGTCGGCACCCTGACCGCGCCGCTGGCCAACTGGGGCAATGAAAATCCGCTCAACCGCCAACTGATGGAAAGCGCCATCGGCATCCACAAGGACAAAAAGCTGCCGCCCTTCGCGTCCCAAACTTTCGCCGCCCAGTTTGCCAAAAATAAACAACAACCAGTTGGCGAACCGGCCGCCCGGGTGGCGTTTTTCTCGACTTGCTACGTCAACTACAACCAACCGGAGATCGGCAACGACACCTTGGAAGTCATGGCGCGCAACAACGTCGACGTCGCCCTCGCCTACGAGAGCTGCTGCGGCATGCCGCTCTTGCACAACGGCGACATGGACGGTGCCATCGCCGCGGCGCGGCGCAATGTCGATTATCTACTGGGTTTCGTCGACGACGGCAGGACTGTAATCGCCACCAATCCGACCTGCTCGCAAATGCTGCGCGTCGAGTATCCGCGGTTGCTCGGCACGGACGCGGCCAAGAAAGTCGCCGCCGCGACCATGGACCCGATGGAGTTTCTCGCCAAGCTAGCGGCGGCAGGTAAGCTCAATCGGGATTTCAAAACTGGCGCCGGCGCGATTAGCTACCATATCCCCTGCCATCTGCGGGCACAGAACGTCGGCTACAAAACCCGCGACGTTCTGGCGCTCCTACCGGACACCAAGATTAAAGTCGTCGAGGAATGCTCCGGCCATGACGGCACCTGGGCGATGAAAAAAGAAAATTTTGCGATGTCGATGAAATATGGCGGCCGGGCGTTCAAAGAAATGGCCGAGGGCGATCCCAAAGTGACCTGCTCCGACTGCCCGCTGGCGGCGATTCAAATCGACCAAGCCAACGGCAAACGGCCACTCAATCCGATGCAGATTATGGCCATGAGCTATCGCGGCGAAGCGATCGTTTGAGCCGCCGAACCCTCAGACATGAGCTGGCATGGCCGCGCGTGCGGGCGCTGTACTAAACTGCGGCCGGTCCCTCGACTCGACACCGCAAATCAACGCCACCTCGTCGCGGTAAAGCAACCAACTACGCAGCGCATCTTCCATCACCCGCACCACCGCGCCGCGGCGTAGCGGCGCGACATGTTCGAGGATCGCCTGCCAGGCGGCGGCGCGATGATTGCCCTCCACCTGGCGATGGGCTTTGGTGAGCGCCAAGCGATCGAGCGCCAGTCCGTAGTGTTTTACCAACGGATGTTCCTCCAGCGGCGGCGGTTGGCAGTGGGCGCCATCGAGGGCCGCCCGTTCGCCGCTGGTGCCTTCGACAAAGATTGTCACGATCGCCGCGGCGATATCCCAGCCGAAGGATTGGGTCGCGGCATCGAGAAATTCCCGATAACGCTGCGCCGCCGGCAGTAGTTGGATATTTTGAAAGCGGCTCATGTCCATGCCCAGGCCGCGGGGATATTCGAGAAATAGTTCGGGGTGGGGCCGGCCGGCGACCAGTCCGCCGGTCTCTTCTTCGTAGAGATTTTCCGCCAGGCCGCGGCGGATCTCGGCGATCGGACAGCGGATGTAGGACCGGCCGACGAGAATCGGAAAGTCGCGCACGTAGGTGCCGTACTCTTGCTCGAAGTGAAAGTGCAGCCGTTCGCGCGCCACGCGGCCCGAAGTGAATGCCGGCCAAGCCCAATGCTCTTTGCGTTCCATCACCCCAAGCAGCTGTTCGCGAAAGCTTTCCCGATTCATGGAGACCTCCATTACTTGACGGGCTATTTTCAACTATTGCTAAGAGCAACCGCGATGCCAGGAAGCCGCGGTGCGATTGCACCGCTTTGGCCGCCAATCAGGCGGCAAAGCCGCCAGACCGCGTGCCGAAGACGATGAATCGGGCTGCGCTGCCGCAAGCGGCCATAAGCGAGACATTCTGGCGTACGATTGTGGACAGGTGAGCACGCCCAATGACAGGTTCGCGCCACCGGTGAGTCTTAAACGCAAGTTTCATTGACAGTTTTTTGGCGACTGTGTTAGCAAGTAGTGAAATGGATTCCACCGACAGGGAAGTCGCTGATGGCGTCAGCAGTCGCACACCGGAACATGTCGATCGCTTGCGCGCTGTGCTCAATCTATGCCGGCGCATGGGCGTTTGCACCGACTTGGCCGCACTGCAAGCCTTGATCACTCGCGAGGCCAAAGAGTTACTCCAGGCCGACCGCGTCAGCGTGTTTCTTTTCGATCGCGACAAGTGCGAGCTATGGTCGGCGATCTCCCAAGAAGGCAAGATCATGCGCTTCGACGCGCGTCTGGGCATCGCCGGCGCGGTGGCCATGAGTGGCCACACCATCAATGTCGGCGACGCATACCAACACCCGCTGTTCTACAAGGAAGTCGACATTCAAACCGATTATCGCACGCGCACCTTACTGGCGGTGCCGATCCACAGCCTCGACGGCGCGGTCATCGGCGTCGGCGAGGCGACCAACAAACTCGGCGGTCGCTTCACCGAGGAAGACGGCGAAATCCTCAGCACCCTGGCGGCCCATCTGAGCGATTTGATCGAGCACTCGCCGATCAGCGCCGAGATGCGCGCGCAATATCCCGGCGCCGCCGCCGAACCGAGCGCGCCCTGGGGCGACGGCTTTGCCACTCAAAAGATTGTCGGCATGAGCCACCGCATCCAATCGATCATCCGCTTGATCGACCAGATTCGCCCCAGTTCCGTGGATGTGTTGATTCAAGGCGAAAGCGGCACCGGCAAGGAGTTGATCGCCAAAGCGCTCCATTTCAACAGTCCGCGCGCCAAACATCCCTTCGTGCCGCTCAACTGCGCCGCCCTGCCGGACAACCTGGTGGAGACCGAACTGTTTGGCATCGAAAAGGGCGTCGCCACCGGCGTCGACCGGCGCATCGGCAAGTTCGAATCGGCCCATGGCGGCACGCTGTTTCTCGACGAGATCGGCGATTTGAGTCTGGCGGCCCAAGCAAAAATCCTGCGCGTTTTGCAAGAACATACCGTTGATCGTATCGGCGGCCGCGCCCAAGTACCGGTGGATGTGCGGATCGTCGCGGCAACCAACCGCAATCTCGAATCCGCCATGCGCGAAAAGCAGTTTCGCGAAGATTTATATTACCGCTTGAGCGTGGTGCGCATTCAACCGCCGCCGCTGCGCGAGATCCCCGAGGACATTGCCGTCCTGGCCAATCATTTTTTGCACAAGCATTGCAGCGCCAATCAGGTGCCGCTCAAACAGTTGAACGAAGCGGCGCTGGCGGCCATGGCGCAGTACGGCTGGCCAGGCAACATGCGTCAACTGGAAAACGAAATCAGGCGGCTGGTCGCCTCCGTGCGCAGCGACAGTATCGGTGTCGAACATCTGCTGCTAGAGCGTACCAGCTCACAACCAAGCAAAGCCGCCACGCCGGCGATTAAGTCTAGCCAGACGCTGGCCGAAGCGGTTGACACCCTAGAGCGCATGCTGATCGCCCAGGCCATCGACAACTGCAGCGGTAACAAAGCCGGAGCGGCGCGACAACTGGGCTTGAGCCGGCCGGGGTTCATGAAGAAATTACGCCGCCTCGGCATGGAATAACCAGCCTATCGCAGAACAATAAATTCGATTCAAGATTCTTCGCGGTACAATCGCAAAGCATCGAAGAGCGGCCGATCCGAGACCGAGAAGAGTATCACGTCCTCGGCGGCCGTATTGACCAAACTATGCCAGTGCCAGGTCGGCACGTTGAAGCAATCGCGTTCCGACCAGGCCAAGTCAGTTTCAAGTGCTCGGCTCCTGCCGATCTTGGTCATACCCTGGCCGCGCACCACATGATAGACGGTATTGCCGGTATGGCGATGCGCTTGGGTCGCTTCCCCGGGCCGGAGTAGTTGCATGCGGCAACTCATGGTCGCGGTGGTCGGCCCGCCGTCCTGGGGATTGCGATATTCCAAGACGATGCCATCGAAGGGATCGCGCACTTCCGCCGCCGCCAACTCCTGTAACGTCCGGTAGGTATCGGCCCAGCGGTATTTCACCGGAAACGGTCCCGGTCCAGCGAGCGCGCCGGGCGCCCGCAGCGCGCCCAACCTGCTCAGGTGAAAACCGTCTGGCTTGGTGATCGGCTCGGAAAAACTATTGGGATAGCGCTCATTCTCCCAGTTGTCTAAATACTGCATCAATGACGAGTCCATGGCGGTAAACCAAATCGCCGGCGCGCTGCCGGTATTGGTCGTGCCATGCCAGGTCCAACTGGGCTGGGTGAGCAGGTCGCCGGGCTCCATGAACTGCTGCTCGCCTTCGGCCGTGGTATAAATGCCGCTGCCCTGGATCGCCAGGTAAACCGAAGTCGCGGTATGGCGGTGCGAGTCGGTGACTTCGCCGCCGTTGACATGCTGCAACATCGCCGCGAAGGTGCGCGCCGCGCCGAGCGGAATGGTGTCGGGAGAGTTGGTCATGTGCAGCGTACGCATGCGCATGACATCATCCAACGGCGCCAACTCCCCCGCTTCGAGCAGCAGCGGCGCCATCTCGCTCCAGCGCCACAGCGCCGGGCGAATCTCTTCTTGCTTGGGATTGCCGCGCTCGCGCTGCCAGGCGCCGCGCAGGGAGCGTGATTGAACGTCAGCGTTGAGCGCTTGCAGCCGCTGTCGATGGTTATCGGATTCTGCCTTTGACATAGGATTCGTCTAGCGTCCGGGGTCTAGAGTCTAGCGTTTTGGGAAACCCTAGACCCTAGACGAAGTTTTACGCATCAAGATGAAAAAAGCTCACTGCGTTATCGACCAGCATTTTCCGCTGTTCGTCCTCCGGCACGGTGGCGAACAGATCGGCGATGACGCGCTTGGAATTCGGCCAGTCGCCCGCCGAATGAGGGAAATCGTTGCCCCACATAATTTTATCGACGCCAACGTCGTAACGCATACGCACGCCGACGCGATCATAGATGAAGCCCCAGTAAAAGTGCTCGCGGAAGTAGGCGCTGGGCTCCTTAGCCAGCGGTTGCAAGTCGAAATAGCGCTGCATCCAATGCTTGCTGCGTTTATAAACATCGTCCAACTGATCGTAGTAATACGGCAGCCAACCCATCTGAGTTTCCGCCCAATAAATTCGCAGCTTCGGCATACGGTCGAAGACGCCGGATAGAAGTAGCTGCACGGCATTCAAACCGCTGTTGCCGCCGAAGCGCGTCAGCACCCGGATCGGATCGCCGCCGAAGGCGACCTCGCCGGGATCTTTGTCGTACTTGAACAGCGGCCCGTCCGGCAGTCCCATGGCGACGTGAACCGACAACGGCATGTTGAGATCCAACGCCGCGGCGTAGAAGCGGTCGTCTTCCAAGGTCGGATAGGATTTGCCGCTGGGGAACGTGTTGAGCATCATGCCCTTCAAGCCGGCCTTGGCGCAGTACTCTAATTCCGTAATCGCGGCATCGACGGAAAATGTCGGCAGCGCACCCAAAGCGATCAACCGGTCGCGATTGGCGGCGCAGTACTCTTCGGCCAAGAAGGTGTTGTAGGCGTGAATGGTGGCAAGATACGCGTCGTCGTTCTTGATACCGCGCCAAAAACTCAAGTTCCCAGCCGACGTATAGAGAATCTCACCATCGACGCCGTCGCGATCTTGCTCTTTCAGTCGCTGCTCCGGCGATCCCGCCCCTTCCGAGCCTTCGTAGCTAATCCCCCGCAGCTCATGGCGCTCGTAAGGCTTGCCGGCGATCGCCAAACCAACCACGTACATCGGCCGGCCCTCAATAATGATACCGTCACCGCCATTAGCCAGCTTGACCAAGCGCGGCGCCCGATCACGATACTTTTCCGGTATCCGATCGGTCCAACGCGACGGTGAAATCTCTAAATGGGAATCGGCCGAGAACAGTTGGTATTTCGTTGCCATATTCAAAAGCCTCCGAACATTTCATCCGATCCGTCAAACTCGCAAGCCAAAACTCAAAACTCGAAACTATCCTAAGAACCGCGGGTCAGCGCGGCGTCTGCAACCACTTCTCCGGCTCCAACCCCGGCCGGTCTTTGTACTTCTCGGCGATGGCGCGCACCTTGGGATGGTCCGCGGTGGTGATGCGGCCGTCTTTGTAAACAAAATTCTCGCCAATCTTGAGATTGCCGCCGCGCAGTTCGGCGGAGATATGCATCAGATACGGAAACGTCTTGCTGCGCCGGCTGTTGCCCATGTGAAAGTGAAAGCTGCTCCAGTGATGGTGCTCGATGAAGTGGCGGTAAGGCGCGTTGGGGCATTGGTGCGGCTCCAAGATCGCCGACGGATGAACACCGCCGTGGAAGCCGCGTACTTCGTAGGCCGCGTCGCCGAGATATTTTGAGATGAATTGGTAGTAACGCGTCAGCGTCTCGGCTTCGGCGCCGCCTTCGAATTTGACGATCTGGCCCTTTTCGATGAACACTTTCACCGGCTGCTTGAACGGACAAGGCACGCCAATATGGCGCGCCCAGATGACGCCGATCTCGTTGATGATGCCGACGCCCTCGGCGTCACGAGCGCGAATCGACGACCACACCCCTTCGGGAAACGGACAGTAGACGCCGATGTCGCGGTAGTGCGCGTAGTCGTCCATATCCTCCGGCTTCACCACATAACCTTCGATATGCGAACCGTTGGGATGAGTCATCACCCACTTGGCGCCGGGCACGGCGAGGGCGCACGCTTGCACGCGAATCTCGGAGACCAGCTCGTAGGGCGTCAATCCCCAGTTGCTGGTCAATAGCGATCCGGTGGTCGCCATGTTGCGTGCGTATTTGATATTTTTCTCTTCGAGGATATCCGCGGTCTCGCGCAGCTCTTCTTCGAAGGTGAGATCGACGGCGTTGCTGATGATGCAGTCGGCGGACTTCATCGCGCCGGCGACGATCGGCGGCAAACGCCAGGCCTTGCCCGGATCGGCGCCCTCACCCCACAAGACCGTCGGGCGATACGGGATATCGCACCACACCACCGTGGCGTCGGCGCCGCGCTGCACCACCGCCGAGTGAATCCAGGAAATCACTTCCGAGTCGACGATGTTGACGCCGCCATACACGCCATCGTTGGCGGCAACCAGAAGCACATTCATGCCCGGCTTCACCTTGGCGCAGTTGTCGACCAGATCGGCGACCGCGATCGCCGCTTGTTTAGGAATTAGTGGAACGGAGCTCACACCCAACCTACCTTTCAAGTTTCAACGCGAAACCGATCCGTGACCGAAGCGAACACGATCACGAGCCACGATCACGATTCTTACGATGCCGCCTTAACCTGCGCCCTCGCCGCCTCGACCAACGGCTTATACTTAGCGCACAACGCCTTCCAGCCTTCGGCTTTTTTCTTCGCCCGCTCGATGGCGGTGTCGGAAAATTTCACGATCGGCGTGCGCGCCGGGCCGGGATTGACGTAGCCGGCGAACTCAATAGGCAGCTTGGCGGTGGCGCCTTCGTTACCGCCGGGTCGCTCGCCGCCGGCGGCGTTCATAATGTCGCCGATCACCGCGATCGCTTCTTGATCCTTGCCGGCACGGACGAGATTTCTTAAATGCAGCACCGGCCAGGGCCCCATCCAGGAATCGATCGACCAGCAGCCGGCGGAACCCATGCGGTAGTAGGGAACCATCTGCGCCTGATTGGTCATCACGCTGATTTTGCCGCGGATGATCTCCATCAGCCGGAGAAATTCCCGGGTATCGCGATGGCTGTCTTTCATGCCGACGATGTTCGGACATTTCACCAAGCGCGGGAACACCGACACAGGAATCTTCACCTTGTGGTTGACCGGGTTGTGATAAATCAGAAACGCCAGCTTGGGAAACATCTCTGCAATCTGGGAGTACCAGTCGGCCATATATTCCGGCGACTGGGCGTCGTAGTAAGGCACGCCCAATAGCGTGCCATCGGCGCCAATGTCCTGGACGAATTTCAAGCGCTCGACCACTTCGCGGGCGTTGGGACTAGTAGCGCCGACGAACAGCGGCACGCGCTTTTTCACCGCGTCCACCGCCGCCGCGGCGATGGTCTTATACTCATCCCAGCTCAAGTTGTAGCACTCGCCGAAGCTGCCGGTGGTGGTGATGACATCGATGCCGTCGCCGATCATCTTGTCGACGCCGGCCTTGAGATTGTCGACATCGATGGTGTTCTTGGAAGTCAACTCGCCGGCATCTTTGGTCGAGAACGACGGCATCATCGCCATCACGCCTTGGACATCTTTTGCGCTAATCATTAGGAACCCCCTTGGATTATTGGAGAGTGTTTCTCATGTCATAGCTGGAAACGCTTGCCGTTGTAAAGCCCAAGTTGCGCCCGGATTCGGGAATCTGCTACAAACTCATTGGGTCAACGTTTCTGACGCATGAACGATTTCAACCCAGGAGAAAAAAGATGTCCAAGCCCGCCTTGAAAGCACCGATGGACCGCGAAGCACTGCACAAAAAATTCGCCGAGTTGGGCCTGCGCGGCTACTGGCAAAACGAGCGTAGCTCGCAACGCATGGAACCGCGCCTTTGGCGTTGGAAAGAAGTCTTGCCAGCCTTGATGGACGCCGCCGAGGTGATCCGCATCGGCCCAGACTCGTTCCGCCGCAACATCGGCTTGCAGACCGGCAGTAAGACTTTGGCCATGGGATTTCAGATCGTCCTTCCGGGCGAAGCCGCCGCGGCGCACCGCCACACCAACACCGCGCTGCGCTTCGTGGTCTCCGGTGGCGGCGCCTACACGACGTCCAACGGCGAACCGATGGTGATGGAGCCCGGCGACTTACTTATCCAGCCCAACTGGGTGTGGCACGATCATGTGAATACCTCCAAGGAACCGATCATCTGGATCGACGCCCTCGACGCCGGCCTGGTGAATTATTTGGACGCGCATATTTTTCGCGAGGAATGGGCCGAGGGCAAACAGCAGCCGCTGACCCGCGGTCATGGCGCCGCGCGCCGTCTGTACGGCCCGGCGCGCCAACCGAAGGTCGACAAGGAAGGCGCCGCCGGCGTCCCCTACCATTACAAATGGCAGGAAGCCTTGGATGCCTTGAAGGAATTGGGCGAACAAGGCCTGCAAGATCCTTACGACGGCCTGTACATCGAATACAAAAACCCCATCGACGGCGGCCACACATTTCTGACCATGACTTGTTATCTACAAATGCTGCAACCTGGACAGGAAACAAAATTCCACCGCCACACCGGCACCGCCATGTACCACAGCGTCCAAGGCCGCGGCGTCACCATGATCGACAAGACCGATACCGTCGAAATGCAATGGGACCACCACGACAGCTACACCGTCCCACCCTGGCGCTGGCACGCGCACAAAAATCTATCGCAAACCGAGCCGGCCATCCTGTTCTCCTTCACCGACCGGCCGCTGCTGGAGATGACTGGGTTGGATCGGGAGGAGTTGGGGTGAAACCGGCATGGCTAAAATTACCATCGCTCTGTCAGATGAACAGGTGACGAAGCTTAACGAGCTGGCCGATCAATTTGGCATCTCTGTCGACGATCTCATATGTGCCAGCGTCGATGAGATGTTGGAACGACCCGCTACGCGCTTCGAGCAAGCAGTCGATTATGTTCTGAAAAAGAATGCGGCTCTATACCGCAAATTAGCCGAGTGAACTATCAGTTGCTCTTGGAGCTGGTTTCCCAATCTGGTAGAACTCACCGCACAGTTCACAAACCAACAGCCGCATAAATTGTAATGCCGCCCTTACTCATCGAAATCTCCGGCTGGCTGCCGGCGATCATCTTTCCCGCCGCGACTTTGATTCAACTGCTCGCCATCCTCCGAAGCCGCAGCACTCACGGCGTGAGTTGGTCCACCTGGATGTTGTTTGGTGTCGCCAATATTTCCGTCTATATCTACACCGAGAAATATCTCGCGGTGCAGACCATCGTCGGCTTCTTGGGCACGGCGTTGTTGGATTCCGTCATCGCCGGGCTGGCGCTCAAAGGACGGGCGACGCAAACGATCGATTGACGCGGCGGCAACTTAGTCTGCGGAGAGCGTTATGAAGATGACTCGGTGCTTGATCCTCAGCCTGGCGCTCCTATCGATCGACGCCACCTTTGCCCTCGCCGCCACCAAGCTCACCATCGGCCACTCGACGATCAATCCGCGCGTCGCGCCACTGTGGATCGCCCAGGAGAAGGGTTTCTTTCAGAAGTACGGTATCGATGCCACGCTGGTGTTTGTCCGCAACACGCCGCTGATGATCGCGGCGATGAAGGCCGGCACGATTCCAATCGCCTACGGCGGCGGCAGCGGCATCCTGGGCGCATCGGTCACCGAGTCCGACCTGCGCGTCTTGGCCACCTTCACCGGTAGGATGACCAACAACGTGGTCGCCCGGCCGGCGATCAAGGCGGCGAAGGATCTGCGCGGCAAGAAGCTCGGCATCCAAGGCATCGGCGGCACCAACTGGATGGCGGCGCTGCTCTGGCTCGAGAATCTCGGCCTCGACCTGAAGCGCGACAACATCATTCTGCAAGGCACCGGCGAGCAGGTGGTGCGCGCCCAGGCGCTCGAATCCGGCAGCGTCGACGCCGCGGTGATCGACATGGCGTTTAGCAAGAAGCTCGAACAGCGCGGCTTCAACGTCATCGGCGACGCGCTCAAGACCGACATTCCGTTCACCGGCGTCGACATCGTCACCACCAAAGGCTTCATGAACGACCAATCGCCGCTGATCGAAAACATGATCAAAGCATTGATGGAAAGCATGGCCTACTTAGTCGCGCCGAAAAATCAGGGCGCGGTGGTCGAGCTGATCATGAAGAAACTGCGCATCAAGGACACGCTCACCGCCGAAGAAGGCTACCACGATGCAGTACGCACCATGGCGCGCAAGCCCTATCCCGCCGTCGAAGGCATGCGCAATGTGCAACGCTTGCTGAAGTCACAGAACCCACGCATCGGCGACGTTAATGTCGAGGATCTGGTCGATAGCCGTTACATCAAAAGATTGGATGAGAGCGGATTCTTCGAGCGGATCTATGGGAAATGAGCGATGGTTGAAAAATTTGGAATGCTTCGAGAACCTCAGCATGAACGGATCTAATGCGGGGCTTATTTCCGTTCGTCCTGAGCCATGTCGAAGGACTCCGAAAAAGTATTGCGGTATCGTGCCACGCGAATTCAGTTTCGCCAGCCTTACTTAACATCCCCAGGAAATAGCTTCGACGCGTAATCGCGATTGACCGCCTGGATGATCGTGTTGTCGTAAAACCGCCGCGAATCGGCGCCTTTGCCTTTGCCGTCCGGTGAGTCTTCGAGCACCACGCGGATCGCTGCCGGATCGACCGTCATATCTTTATTCCAGACACGCGAACCTTGGCGATAATTCTCGCTCAGCAACGCGGCATCGGTCAGCTTTGAGTACTTGCCGTCGAGCTTCTTGGCATACTCTTCGTCATCGAGAGCGCGCTTGAGGCCGTCGAGATGACCCATGAAATAGGCTTTGATGGTGTTGGGATTTTTCTGCGCGAACTCGCGCATCACCGCGGTGCCGGGACCGATGATCTTCACGCCCTCTTTGTAATAGTCGACGACCACCGTCGCGGCGCCTTTCTGCCGGGCCAGATCGCTGTGCGGCGGACCGATCACCAAGCCGTCGGCGTTGCCAACCAAGAACGTCGACAAAGCTTCACCGGGCGTACGGTGATAGATCAGCTTCACGTCTTTACCCAACTCCATGCCATACTTGCGCGCGGTCATGCGCACGACGATCTCGCCGAAGGCGCCGGGCGAAGTCGTCGAGATGGTCTTGCCGCGAAATTGTTCGAAGGATGTCAGCCCCTTTTGGCCGAGCAGCATCAGCGAACTCTTATCCACCGACGCGCCGACGTAAATGATATCCGCCCCGCCGAGATTGCCAGCGATCGCCGTCGCCCCACCCTGATAAATATCCACCCGACCCGAAATCACCGCCTGCACCGAAGTGCTCGCCGCGATCACCGAGATATTCACGTTGAGCCCATGCTTGGCAAAATACCCGCCATCCAAAGCCACCGCCGTCGGAATCGCGGTCGCACCCCAGGCGGCGATGGCGACTTCGACCTGAGGTTTTTCGGGCTTGACCGCTGAGACTTGGGCGAAGGCATGACCGGCTAGCAAGAAGATCGCTAACAGAACTACCGCGTAGAACCGATTACGAGATCGACAGGAGGATGTGCTATCCATATGGGCAGTCCTTCCTAACCAAGACGAAAACTGTCCCTGGGTTTAACCCGAGTTTAGTGGGACTTCTCCCGCGCGCGCAAAAACTGGCTCGGCGTAACGATGGCGATTCCCTTATATCGCTTTAAACTCAACAGATGATCGTCACCGGAAATCAGCCATGGCACGTCCGCCGCGTCCGCACAGGCCAGAATCTTATCGTCGTCTGGATCGCGCCTGATTACCGGCTCGATCGCCGAATCCGGAATCACCTCAAGCACGCTCAATAGCGATTCCATAAGTTCCGCCACTGAAGTCTGCAAACTCCTTATTCTCAGTCTGAATTTCGGACGCCGCAGCACCTCGCGCAACTCTTCCATAATCGCTGGCGAGGTCACTAGCGTCAGCTCACCTTCTTCCGCCAAGCGCAGCAGCCGGTGAGGGATGCCAGTCCACAGCAACGCCGAGACATACACATTGGTATCCGGCACGATCCGGACTTTAGCCACGGCGTCGCCGCGCCTCGCGCCTCGTCGCGTGAACTTCAGCCGCGAGTTCGTCGAGAGACGGCCCATTGTCAGGAGATCGTTCGGCGATCCGAGACGGTTTGAGCGGGTGTAACCGCTTCAAGACAATCATGTCTCCTTCCGTCCACACCGCCAACTCGCTAGCGGTCGGAAAGAGCCGCAGCATCTCTTTAGGCAGCTTTATTGATCCGTCGGTTTCGACTTTTACCGCTTTCATGAGTTCCTCCGACTCTCGCTTAATCACCGTAGCGTTAATCGTCCCGTCATCTCGGTTTATCCACTGGCAGGGTTCGCGACGTTGCGGTGCCGCGGACGGCGGTAATCAGCCATGCTTGATCCCGACGCCAAAGCGTGACGAAAGGAGATCAATCAGCTGACGCTCTGAGGCATCGAGTTGATTCGCTTCAACGAAGCGCCAATTGCGCTCGTATAGGCTCCATGCGTCTTGAGCTGAGAGAAATTGATTACGCCGGTTCCAGCACAGTAATTTTAGCTGTGGAAAGCGTCCGACTTCGATGGATTCGGCATCGAGCAACTCGGCCAGCTTAGCCACGAATCCGGGCTGCTGTGACGCGAACCGTAAACGTTGCGCTAATGCCCTGGGCAGCTTGATCCGCGCCTCGGTCTGGCCGGCGTCGCCGTCACGCTTGCGTTGGGCGCGCTTAGCCTGGCGCAACTGTTCAGCGCGCATCAATGCGCTGGTGCGCGGACGCCCAACGGTTAAGCGCTTTGCTCGGGTGGATACGTTGCTCATGGAAGGAACGGTAACTTAGTTACGCTGACGCGTCAACGTAATTGAAGAAGCTAGCCTGAATCACCATCCCGAGAAACCCACCCTATCGATCGCCATTTGGAAGCACTAACAGCGATTGTCCCGCGATTTGCTCGTCCAGTCGCCAATCTACGTCCGCCGATACAACTCATCGGTCATCCGCGACGCCACCCCTTCTTTTTTCAGCGCATCCTCATATTCGGCGCGGAGATAAGGATCTTCCAGATCATAGGGGATCGCTGTGCCGCCGTCGCGCACGTCGATGGCGCCTTCGTCGATGGCTTTTTCTCCCGGCCGGCCCGGTTGCTGGGCGCGGTGGTTGTTGGGCCCGTACCAACCCAACAGGCGCATCGGTTCCTTGCTCACGCCGAAATGCGCATGGTACCAGTCGCCGCTCATGGGCGCGGCGCTGACCATGCCGACGTGGTCGTAGTCTTGGCGAATGATCTTGTCGGCGTGGCCGTCCTTCCACGGCGTCAGGCCGTATTTCACCGGCCAGGTGTAGGTGTAGCCCTTGCCTTTGATGCAGACCAAGACGGCGGCGGACGCGTGGGCGTGGGCTTTGGAGTAGCGGCCGTTCTCATGTTCGCCAATGAATTGATAGAAAACATTTTCCGTCATGCGCGGTTCCATGCGCCGGTAGCCGGGCGAGCGCCGGTTGTCCAACTGCAACTCGCTATTGAATACGTCGGGGATCAAATTGGTCTTGCTCATGGCCAGGCCGCGCAACGGATCGGGCACCACCTCGACATTCGGTTTGAAGAAATCTTCGCCGTCATTGTAGCGGTCCTTGAAGACGTAGGGACAGTTGAAGATGAAATCGCTGTTGCGCACCAAGTTGACCATATTGGGCGCCGTGGTCGCGGCCAAGAGCACCGCCGGCGTCGAGCGCGCGTTGACCACCCGATGCCAGGCGTTCATGGGGATGGAAAACAGCGAGCCGGTCTGCCACTCGAACTGATGCTTGCGCGCCGAACCGTCCACCCACACCTCGGTGGTGCCGCGCCCCTCGACGACCAGATAAATCTCTTCGTACATGTGGCGCTCGGCGTTTAATCCATCGGCGCCGGGAATCTCGACGACGTAGCAGCCCCACAAACCTTCGGTGCCATAGAGCTGAACGAACGTGCCCTTGCCGCCCAGCCGCTTCCACGGCTTGAACGGTAGCTCCTGGACTCGCTGCACACCGATGCCGCGGTAGATCGGCACGCCTTCACTCTCCATGAAGTTGTCGTAGGGCGAGTTGGGCCGGTTCCAACTGCCGATGCCGGCGTTCTGTCCTTTGTCCGGTTCTTGCCACTCAGTCGTATTCGAAGTTTTCTGTGCCATGAAGTTCTCCTGGTGCGATGCGGGTATTTTCGTTGGTTCATTTATACGCCATTACCGGGAGGGATTTAAGTTAACGTCAACGGTTTTGTTGACTCACAGAACCGGAACGATGTAGCGTTGCACGATTTCACGCCGACGGGACAGGAGCACAACCATGGAAGCATCCGGAGAAACGATTTATGAATGGGACCGCAATCCGCGCATGCCGGTGCCGGCGCCGCCAGCGGGCAGCTGCGATTGCCAATTCCACATCTACGGCGACCCCAAGCAGTTTGCGCCGCGCGCCAACGCGCCCTATCCGCCCATCGAAAGCGCGACCTTCGAGCAAGCCCAACGCATGCACCAAGCCATCGGTTTTAAGCGCGGCGTCATCGTTCATAGCGCGATCTACGGCAGCGATCACCGGCTGCTCCTCCACACGCTGGAAGGCTTGAACGACCGCGACCGTTACCGCGCCATCGGCATCGTCGATGACAAAGTGTCGGACAAAGAACTCGAACGGCTCCACGCCGCCGGCGTGCGTGGCGCGCGCTTTAACTTCGTCCGCTTCTTCGCCATGGAGCAGCGCGAGGCCGAGGTGCGCCGCTCCATGGCGCGCATCAAAGAATTAGGCTGGCACGCCCGCCTGCATGTCAACGGCGAAGACTTGCTGGAGAATTCTACGCTGCTGCGCTCGTTGAAAGATATCCCCATGGTCATCGACCACTTCGGCCATGTCGGCTTCGAGGGCGGCCTGCAACGGCCGGTGATCCAGTGGGTGCTCGATTCGCTCAAGCTCGACAACTGGTGGGTGATGGTGTCCAACGGCAACCGCGATTCGAAAATGGACAAGGGCTGGGACGACGCCCTGCCCTACGGCAAAGCGTTCATCGAAGCCGCCCCCGAGCGCATCGTCTGGGGCACCGACTGGCCCCACCCGCAGTGGAAAAAGCGCATGATGAACGACGCCGAAGAAGTGGAACTCCTCTATCGTTATGTCGACGGCGACCAGGCTTTGCTGCAAAAGATTTTAGTGGACAATCCGGCGCGCCTGCACGGCTTCGATAGGTAGGAAAGATTCAAATCAAGACCGGAAAAGATTTTTAACCACGAAAAACACGAATGGCACGAAAGTTCGGAAACAATCCGAATCCCTTTTTCGTGTCTTTCGTGTTTTTCGTGGTTAATTTCCGAAATCCTATTCCGAATCGCCGCTACGCCGCGAAATTATAAAACTTCGCCGCGTTGCCGCGCAGCACCGCTTGCTTGGCGCTCTCGCTCAAGCCTTCGCGCTCGCGCAGTTCGTCGAGTTCTTTTCTCACCGTGTGCAGGTTCACTTCATGGGGGAAGTCCGACGAGAACATGAAGGCGCCTTCGCCAGCCACTTTGACCGCGTAGGGCAGATCGCTTTCGCCGCCTTCGATGCCGACCACGATACGACCGGCGCGCACCAGGCTAAAAATATATTCCGACACCGTCTGCCCTTCGGGCAATTGTAAAAGCTCGCCACGCGGATTGACCGGCGTGCCGGCCTCGAAGGAGCGCGACAGCCGCTCCAGCGCCATCAAAAACCACAGCGGCCCGCCTTCGAGATATGCCACGCGCAGGCCGGTGAAGCGGTCGAATAAATTATTCAGCACCATCTCGGCCATGGCGATGGCGAGCGACATCGGATGACCGATGGCGTTGGCGCCGGTGGAGACGTTCATGGTTTCCATGCCCAAATCCCAATGGCCGCCGCCGTGGACGACGATCGGGATGCCCAAGCGCGCCGCCTCGCCGTACACCGGCCAATAAGGTTTGGCGCCGAGATTCAAATGCACCCCAGTAGCGGGAAACAGCGCGGCGGCCATGCCCAAATCTTTGTGCGCATGCTGGAGCTCGGCCAACGCCGCGTCGGCGTCATGCATCGGCAACAGCGCCACGCCTTTGAAGCGCTTGTCGCGCTGCAAGTAGGTCTCAGCCAGCCAGTCGTTGTAAGCCCGCGCCGCGCCGCAGGCGTAGTCGCGGTCGACGATGCGACCGATGCGCTGGCCGGCGGTGGGAAACAGCACGGCGTGGTCGATCTCGGCTTCCTCCATGAACTTGATCCAACCCTCGGGGCCGGGATTGACGAACTTACCTTCGGCGTTGGTCGCAAACGCTCCCGGTGGTGTGCGCGTCAGCGAGTATTGGATGTGGCTGTTGAGCGGAAACACGCCGCTGCGCAGCTTGCCGCCCGCCGCCGTGTAGGGGAAATGGCGCGCGATGCCGTCGCTATCTTCGAATATGTGGCCGTCGCCATCGATGACGTTGGTATGTGCCATGGAACCTCCCTGGGTTGGGCCGAAGTTTGTCAGGCGCTGCGACAATGTGCCATCGCAGCGATCTCTGCCTGATAACACCCGCGCTAGAAAATTGTCAAATTGGCGGCGCCTTCGGTTTCCTGACCATATCCACACAGCCGACGGGATTTCTCGCTACGCTCGAAATGACAAATACTTAGTAGCTGTCATCCCGAACGAAGAGAGGGATCTCTTGTCACCGCACCGGCCCAATTGCCGGAACACAATCCGGTTGCCCGCAAACATCGGACGCGCTATGTTCCGAGCAAATCGTAACCTAGGAGGAATGACCATGGCCGACAACCGACCCAACTATTCGACGCCTAGCGCATTGCGCTCGGTGACATCCTATCCCGCCCGCCGCGGCTTCAAACAAGGACCAGTGGACCCTTCGCTGGACTACGTCATCGGCGTCGACGACTCCATCGACATTCATTGCCACGCCCATGAGGGCCAGCAGGACGCGCTCGGCGTCGCCAAGCTCGCGTCGAAAAGCGGCATGGCCGGCATCCTCTACAAAACCATTGTCGGCAGAAAAGACTCAGCGCTGACCGTGGCGGGCATCAAAGCTAAACTCGATGACTGGTGCGCGGAAAAAGGCCACACCCCGGTGCAGCTCTGGGCCGGCGCGTCGGTGACCCAAGGGTTCATGTCGAAGATCGAGCCGTCATGGTCGGAGAATAATTTAAAGGCCGGCGTCAAAGGGCTGTGGATGCCCAACAACACTTCGTCCAACACGCTTAACATCGTCGGCGGCAAACCGAGCGCCTGGGATAAGAACGCCGATCCCAAAGCCCACACTGAGCCGCTGTCCTGGGAAGATTCGCTCAAGTACGGCCACTATCAGCTGGACGAGAAAGGCCGGCTCTTGCCGGCCATCGAAGAGATTTTCCGCATGGCCCATGATCACAACGCCGCGGTGTTCTTCGGCCACCCGACCAAGCCCGAGTTCCGCGCCATGACCGAGTACTGCCAAAAGATCGGTTTCAAACGGGGCGTCGTCGACCATCCCTTCAGCCCCTTCGTCAGCCTTACCATCGAGGAGATGAAAGACGCCGCTGAAGCCGGTCTATGGATCAACTTCACCTACGACGAACTGTCGCCGCTCCTGGGCATCGATCCGGGCAACATGTATAAGGCGATCCGCACGGTGGGACCGGCGCGCTGCACGCTGTCGTCCGACGCCGGCGAACCGCTGTTCCCCAACTCGGTGGAGTCCTTGCGCCTCCTACGCGGCCATATGTCGGCCTTCGGCTGCACCGACGAAGAAATCTACACCATGTGCACGGTCAACCCGGCGTTCATCGTCGGCTTGGAAGTGCCCAGGCAGCAGCAAGCGCGCGCGACGCATTAGCGGAATCGGCGAATAGAAGAGAATAAAGATAGAGCGTCTTTCACCACGAAGGCACGAAGAGCACGAAGTTCGGAATTAATTTTGTCCGAAACCGTCGTGGCGTTCGTGCCTTCTTCTTTGAAAATACTTACCCGTAGCTGAACCGCGCATCGAGTCGGCACCCGATTCCGATAGGGGTAGGAAACGGCTTTCGCCGTCCCCTCCCTCCGAACCGTGCGTGCGGTTTTCCCGCACACGGCTCTCCAGTCGGTGGTTTCCTCATCGGGATTGGCTCGCCAGTCCACAGATTGCAATCTTGGTGAACAATCCGTGC
>CAMDBU010000089.1 GCA_945889495.1 Syntrophobacter sp. SbD2
TTATTTTACGCTGTGGGTGCTACGGCGCGACCGAGCAACCGCTATTTGCTGCCGAGGCCTCGCTCTGGGACTATTTGCGATCCAAAGTCGCCGCTTCGCACTGCCCCCGTGCGTTTTGTAAAATTCGGACTTTTACCACGGGCTGCTAATCGAAGGATGAGTCGCCGAGGAAGTCGCACCATGAAACCAAGTAAGGTTATTCTAATTGTTCTAGTTTTGGCGGCGGTGGTTGTCGGTTTCCGCGCCTTGCCGATCCGCGCCGGGTTTATCGAGCTCGAAGGTTACGTCCGCGGTCTCGGCACCATCGGCCCGTTGGTCTGGACGGTGGCCTATGTGGTGTGCACGGTCCTGTTCATCCCCGGTAGCGCACTGACCTTGGGCGCCGGCGGGCTATTCGGTCTGACCACCGGCTTTCTCGTTGTATTGGTCGGCGCCAACATCGGCGCCCTCTGCGCGTTTCTCTTGGCCAAGACGCTTTTGCGTGAAAAGGTCGCCAGCTGGGCCGCCAGCAACGCCAAGTTCAAATCCCTCGACCGCGCCATCGGCAGCCAGGGTTTCAAGATGGTGTTTTTGTCACGTCTGAGTCCGGCGTTTCCATTTTCTTTGCTGAACTACATGTTGGGCTTGACCGCGGTGCGCGCCGGCACCTATGTCTTGGCCAATCTCTTGGGCATGCTGCCCGGCATATTTCTTTTCGTCTACATCGGCGCGGCAGCGCGCGACGCCATCGCCGGGCAAGCTGATGCGTCGGCGGGATTTTATCAGCAGATTCTCAAATACATCGGTTTACTGGCGACCGTCGCCGTGGTCGTGGTGGTGACCCGGATCGCGCGCAAGGCGATGCGTGAGGCCGAGCAGCAGCAAGAAGGTAACCTTACGAGCGGCGTGCCGCTGCTCAATGCCGATCACCAACCAACCAGCTTCACCGCGATGACCATCGCCGGCGATGCCCATGACGGCCAGCTGATCGACAATTGCCATCCGCCGCGCTGGAACAATCCCACGCCGGTGGGCAAGTACAATCTAGTCGTCATCGGCGGCGGCACGGCGGGATTGGTGAGCGCCGCCGGTTCGGCTGGGCTGGGTGCAAAAGTCGCGCTCATCGAGCGGAATTTACTTGGCGGCGATTGTCTCAACGTCGGCTGCGTGCCGTCCAAGGGCGTGATCCGCGCCGCGCGCGCCGCCCATGACGCGCGTAGCGGCGCCGAGTTCGGCATTCAAAATACTGGCGACCCTCAGATCGAATTCGCTACGGCGATGGCGCGCATGCGCCGGCTGCGCGCCGGCATCAGCGCGCATGATTCGGCGGAGCGTTTTCGCAAGTTGGGCGTCGATGTTTTTATCGGCAATGGAAAATTTGTCGACGCCAACACTATTGAAGTCGACGGCCAGCGCTTGCAGTTCGACCGGGCGGTGATCGCCACCGGCGCGCGCGCTTCGGAGCCGGCGATTCCAGGTTTGCGCGAGGCTGGTTACTACACCAACGAGACGATTTTTACTTTGACCGAGCTACCGCGCCGCTTGGCGGTGATCGGCGCCGGGCCGATTGGCTGCGAGCTGGCGCAGAGTTTTCAGCGCTTGGGCAGCCAGGTGACCCTGCTCACCGACGGCGCCGAGATCATGCCGCGGGAGGATCGCGACGCGGCGGCGATCGTGCGCGCGCAGATGGAAAAAGATGGCGTCAAGATCATCACCGGCGCCAAGATCACCGGCGCCATGCAATTGACCGGCGTGAAGAATCTGGCGGTCAAGGTCGGTGACAAGGCGCTCGATCTGGCTTGCGATGCGATTCTCGTCTCGGTCGGCCGCACGCCCAATCTCGAAGGGCTCGGTTTAGAAGCTGCCAACGTGCGCTACGGCCTACGCGGCGTCGAAGTCGACACGCGAATGCGCACGTCGAATCCGCGCATCTTCGCCGCTGGCGATGTTTGCTCGCGCTACCAATTTACCCATGCCGCCGATGCCATGGCGCGCATCGTCATCGCCAACGCGCTTTTCATGTCGCGGCGCAAGGCGACCGACTTGGTCATGCCCTGGTGTACTTACACCGATCCAGAGATCGCCCACGCCGGTTTTTACGAGAAAGATGCCGTCGCCGCGGGCTTCGAGGTCGCGACGATCACTCAACAACTGAGCGATGTCGACCGGGCGATCCTCGACGGCGAGACCGAAGGTTTCGCCCGAGTTCACTACGACAAGAAAACTGGTAGGATCCTCGGCGGCACCATTGTCGCGCGCCACGCCGGCGAAATGTTGGGCGAGCTGACCCTGGCGATCACGGCTAAGCAGAGTGTCGGCGTTCTTTCCTCAACGATTCATTCCTATCCGACCCAGGCCGAGGTGCTGCGCAAGATTGGCGATGCCTACATGCGCACCAAGCTGACGCCGACGGTGAAGAAGTTGTTTGCTAAATGGTTGGAGTGGAGAAGATGAGAAGATGGTAAGGAGTTAGGAGTGAGGAGTAAGGGGTTTCGGATTCACAATTCGCTCGGTGTTCTGCTCGTGGTTCTGCTTGGTGCTTCTAGCACGTACGCGGCGCCTAAGGCGGAGTTGTGGGCGCGTTGGCAGAAGCATGAGCCGGCGAGCTCGGCGAAGATCGATCATGGAGTTTGGGATCGTTTGCTCAAGCAGCATGTGGTGTTGCATCCGTCGGGGATCAATCGGGTGCGCTATCAGGATGTCCGGGCCGAGGATCAAAGGCTTTTGAAAAGTTACCTGCAAACATTGCAGGGGCTTTCGACATCGAACTACAACCGCAGGGAGCAGCTGGCTTATTGGATCAATCTTTACAATGCGCTGACCGTCGATTTGATTGTGTCGCGCTTTCCGCTGGCGTCGATCCGCGACATCAATATTTCTCCTGGTTTGTTCGCGCGCGGCCCCTGGGGCGCCAAGTTGCTCGGCGTCGAAGGCGAGAAGCTGTCACTCGACGACATCGAGCACCGGATTTTGCGGCCGATCTGGAAAGATGAGCGGATTCATTACGCGGTCAACTGCGCCAGCTTGGGCTGTCCGAATTTGCCGCCGGCCGCGTTCACCGGTGAAAATACCGAAGCGCTGCTGGAAAAAGCCGCCAAGGAGTTCATCAATCATCCGCGCGGCGTGTCGCTCGCCGGTGGCAAGCTCAAGGTGTCGAGCATCTATATCTGGTTCCAAGAAGATTTTGGCGACGACGCCGAGGGCTTGATGGAGCATTGGCAAAAGTATGCCGAGCCGCCGCTGGCGGCGGCGCTGCAAAAGTACCAAGGCGGTTTGAGTCATGATTACGACTGGCGATTGAACGGCATCGATCTCAAGCCTTGATTCACGACAAGCGATGAACATCTCCGTCATCGTGCCAGTGCTCAACGAAGAAAAATCCATCGCCGCGACTTTGCAGGCACTGGAGCCGCTCACGCCCTACGAAACCATTGTCGTCGACGGCGGTAGTCTCGACCGAACGGTTGAGATTGCCGGCCAGTTCACGGTGCAGATCGTCCAGGCGGAGCGCGGCCGGGCGCGCCAGATGAATCGCGGCGCGGCGCAGGCAAGCGGCGAGGTCTTGTTGTTTCTCCATGCCGACACGCGCTTGCCAGCGACGGCGTTCACGGATATTAGCGCCGCGCTCAGCGATGCGCGTTATCTCGGCGGCCGTTTCGATGTGGTTCTCGAAGGCGCGCATTGGATGCTGCCGCTGGTCGGGCGGATGATCAGCTATCGCTCGCGGCTTTCCAAAGTCGGCACCGGCGATCAGGCGCTGTTCGTGCGCCGCGAAGTATTTCACCGCATGGGCGGCTTCCCTGATATTCCTTTGATGGAAGACATCGCTTTTTGCCGCGCCCTCAAGCGGCTCGGCGCGGTCGCTTGCCTGCGCAGCCGGGTGATGACCTCGGCGCGCCGTTGGGAAATGGACGGCCTGTGGCGGACAATTTTACGCATGTGGATTTTAAAATCGCTCTATCTCGCCGGCGTGTCGCCGGAACGCTTGAAACAATTTTATGCCGATACCCGCTAACGCGCTGGCGATCATGGCCAAGGCGCCGGTGGCCGGGGCGGTCAAGACCCGGCTGGTGCCGCCGCTCACCGCCGAACAGGCGGCGCAATTTTACCGCGCGCTACTTGTCGATCAGTTCGAACATCTAAGCAATATTGCCGGCGCGGTGCGCTATGTGTTTTTCGCCCCAGCTGACGCTGAAACGGCGCTGCGCGAAATAGCCGGCACCGATTACGCCTACTTGCCCCAGTCAGACGGAGATCTCGGCGCGCGCATGGCGCAAGTGTTCGTCGATCTGTGGCAGCGCGGCCATCGCAATATCGCACTCATCGGCAGCGATTTGCCGGCGCTGCCACTGGAATATCTCGACCAAGCGTTCGCGCGCATGGCGTCGGCGCAGTCGCGCGTGGTGCTCGGGCCGAGCCAGGATGGCGGTTATTATCTGGTCGGCATGAACCAGCCGACGCCGGAGATTTTCTCCGGCATGAGCTGGAGCCATGAGCGGGTGTTGACCGATACGACCGCGCGGCTGAATGATCTTGGGGTATCTTTCAGTCTGCTGCCGACTTGGTTCGACGTGGACCGGGCGGAGGATTTTCACCGCTTGGGCCAGTTGCGCGGTGGGATCGAGCGGGCGGTGAGCTATTTAGAAAAAATTGGCTTCTGGCCGGCGTCAAAACTCTGACGGCGGTGGATTATATATCGCGGAAGAACTGCCGATTAGTTCGATTATGCTGCTGACCTGGCCGGGCGAAAGTGATAAGGGTACGCATGAAATCAATCCTACCGGCGGGCTCCGGTTAGAACAGGCGAACTGTCTATGACCCAGTCGATCGATCAATTATCCATCAATACCATTCGCACGCTGTCCATGGACGCGGTGCAGCAGGCCAACTCCGGCCATCCGGGCACGCCGATGTCGATGGCGCCGGTGATGTACGGTTTGTGGCAGCGCCATTTGCGCTATGACCCGGCCGATCCGCTGTGGCCCAATCGCGACCGTTTTGTTCTCTCCATCGGCCATGCGTCGATGTTGCTCTATTCGACCTTACACCTGGCTGGCGTGCGCGCGCTGGATTCGAATCACCAAGTGCTCAATCAGCCGGCGCTGACGCTCGACGATTTGAAAAATTTTCGCCAACTGGACAGTAAGACGCCGGGCCATCCGGAGTTCGGTCTCACCGCCGGCGTGGAGACCACCACCGGGCCGTTGGGCCAAGGCGTGGCCAACAGCGTTGGCATGGCGATCGCATCGAAATGGCTCGGCAGCTACTTCAACCGACCGGGCTTCGAGCTCTTCGACTTCGACGTCTACGCGTTATGCGGCGACGGCGACATGATGGAAGGGATCAGCAGCGAAGCGGCATCCTTGGCCGGCCACTTGAAGCTTGGCAACCTCTGCTGGATCTACGACAGCAACCGAATCTCCATCGAAGGCAGCACTAGCTTGGCGCTATCGGAAGATGTCGGCAAACGCTTCGAAGCCTATGGCTGGAACGTTTTACATGTCGCCGACGCTAACGACCAAGCAGCGCTGGATGACGTGCTAACAAAATTCCGCCAGTGCAACGACCGGCCGACCTTCGTGGTGATGAACAGCCATATCGCCTTTGGCGCGCCCAACAAACAGGACACCGCGGCGGCCCATGGCGAACCGCTGGGCGACGCCGAGATTAAACTCACCAAGAAAAACTACGGCTGGCCCGAAGACGAAAAGTTTCACGTTCCCGAGGGCGTACAAGAAAACTTCGCCCGGGTGCTGGGTAAGCGCGGCCATGAGCTGCGCACTCAGTGGACGGCCCAGTTCGCCGATTATCAGAAACAGTTTCCCGAGCTGGCGGCGCAATTGACGCAAATGCAGCGGCGCGAGCTGCCGGCGGGCTGGGACAAGGAATTGACCCCGTTTCCCGCCGACCCCAAGGGCCAGGCGACGCGGGATTCCTCGGGCAAAGTTTTAAACGCCATCGCCAAACAAGTTCCTTGGCTCATGGGCGGCTCCGCCGATCTGGCGCCGTCGACCAAGACGCGCTTGACCTTCGACGGTGCCGGCGACTTCGCCGCCGGCAGTTTTGCCGCGCGCAACTTCCACTTCGGCGTGCGCGAGCATGTCATGGCGGCGATCGTCAACGGCATGACCTTATGCGGCGTGCGCGCCTACGGTTCCGGTTTTCTGATCTTCAGCGATTACGCCCGGCCGTCGATTCGTTTATCGGCGTTGATGGAGCTGCCGGCGATTCATGTCTTCACCCATGATTCCATCGGTGTCGGCGAAGATGGGCCGACGCACCAGCCGGTGGAGCATCTGGCTGCGCTCAGGGCGATTCCCGGCTTGATTACGCTTCGTCCCGGCGACGCCAACGAAGTGGTCGAGGCCTGGCGGGTGATCATGCAGTTGAAACATCAGCCGGTGGCGCTGGCGTTGACCCGTCAAGCCTTGCCAACCTTCGATCGCACCAAGTACGGCGCGGCGGCGGGGGTGGCCAAGGGCGCTTACGTGCTCGCCGACGCCGACGGTGGCAAGCCGCAGGTGATTTTAATCGGCACCGGCAGCGAAGTTTATCTCTGTGTCGAGGCTTACGAACAATTGAAAAAAGCCGGCATTCAAGCACGCGTCGTCAGTATGCCGTCCTGGGAATTGTTCGAGCAGCAAAGCCAGGAATATCGCCAGCAGGTTTTGCCGGTTGCCGTGACGGCGCGAGTGGCGGTGGAACAAGGCACGACCTTCGGCTGGGCGCAGTATGTCGGTAGCACCGGCGCGGTGATCGGCATGAAGAGCTTCGGCGCGTCGGCGCCGTTTCACCATTTGCAGAAAAAATTCGGCTTCACCGTGGAGAATATTATCGCCGCGGTGAAGGCGCAGCTAAAATAATTATGCGCATCGCCATCGGCGCCGATCACGCCGGCTTCGAGTTGAAACAAATCCTTGCCGCCGATCTGCGCCGCCTCGGTCACGAGGTGATCGACCAAGGCACCGACAGCGACCAGCCGGTGGACTATCCCGACTTCGCCGAAGCGGTGGGCAACGCGGTGCTCGCCGGCGAAGCGGAACGCGGCATTTTGGTTTGCGGTAGCGGCGTCGGCGCGTCGATCTCGGCCAACAAGCTGCCTGGTATCCGCGCCGGATTATGTCACGATGGCTACTCGGCGCGCCAAGGCGTAGAGCATGACGATATGAATGTTCTGGTGCTCGGCGCGCGGATCATCGGCGTCGAGCTGGCGCGCGAATTGGTCGAGCGTTTTCTCGCGGCGCAATTCAACGGCGAGGAGCGCCACCGCAGAAGAGTCGACAAAATTTCGGCGCTGGAGCGGCGGTACGCTAAAACAGCCTAAGGGAGTTTGGCTATGAATCCATTGAAAGAGCTCGGTGGACAGGGACAGTCGATCTGGCTCGATTATATCCGGCGCAACTTGATTCGCAGCGGCGAATTGAAACGGATGGTCGAAGACGACGGCATCCGCGGCGTCACCAGCAATCCAACCATTTTCGAAAAGGCCATCGCCGGTAGCACGGACTACGACGAAGCGCTCAGCGCCATGTTGACGCGCGACGGCAAGGCGGCGGTGGAAAGTCTCTATGAGCCGCTGGCCATCGAAGATATCCAGATGGCCGCCGACGCGCTGCGGCCGGTGTTCGACGACAGCAACGGCGACGACGGCTATGTCAGTCTGGAAGTGTCGCCGCGCTTGGCCCACGACACCGCGGGCACGATCGGTGAAGCGCGCCGGCTGCGCGCCGCGGTCAACCGGCCCAACCTGATGGTCAAGGTGCCGGCGACGGCGGCCGGGATTCCGGCCATCGAGCAGTTGATCGCCGACGGCCTCAACATCAATGTCACGTTGATGTTTTCCATGGCCGACTACGAAGCGGTGGCGCGCGCCTACGTCGACGGTCTAAATCGCTGCGCCGATCCGTCCAAGGTCGCCTCGGTGGCGTCGTTCTTCGTCAGCCGAGTCGACACCGTGGTCGACAAAGAGTTGGAAAAAAATGGCAGCGCGGAAGCCAAGGCGCTCTGCGGCAAGATCGCCATCGCCAATTGTAAAATCGTCTACCGCCGCTTCATGGAAATTTTCCACGGCGAAGGATTCGCCGCGCTGCGTAATCGTGGCGCGCGGGTGCAGCGGCCGCTATGGGCCAGCACCGGGACGAAAAATCCGGCTTACTCGGACGTCCTCTACGTCGAAAATTTAATCGGTCCGGAGACGGTCAATACTTTCCCGCCCGACACGATTAATGCGTTTCGCGATCATGGCAAGATTCCTGGCCCGTTGGTCAAGCAGAGATTTGACGAGGCTGACGCGGCGTTGGCGGCGCTGCCCGGGTTAGGCGTCGATTTAGCCGCGATCACGGCGAAATTACAGCAGGACGGTGTGGCGGCCTTCGCCGCGTCCTTCGATCAACTGATGGCGGCGTTGGAAAAGAAACGCCAGTCGATGGTGACCTCGCTTTTGAACCATCAAGAGCTCCATCTCGGCAAAGCGCAGAAGCGCGTCGACAAGCGGCTCAAGGATTGGCAAGCGGCGCAGGTCGGGCGCCATATTTGGCAGAAGGATCACCGAGTCTGGTCCAAGGATCCCCAGCCCGAGTTAGCCGATCGCTTGGGCTGGCTGGAACTGCCTGACACCATGGCGATGGAAGTTGCCGCGCTGACCGCCTTCGCCGATAAAGCCAGAGCCGATGGCATCAAAGATATCGTGCTGCTCGGCATGGGCGGATCGAGTTTAGCGCCGGAAGTGTTTCAAGAGACTTTTGGCAACCGCGCCGGTTATCCGATGCTGCGCGTGCTCGATAGCACCCATCCGGCGGCGGTGCGCGCGGTTGAATCCGCCATCGACTTAGCCCACGCGCTGTTCCTGGTGTCGAGTAAATCCGGCACCACCACCGAGACCAATTCGTTTTTCTTTTACTTCTGGGACAAGTTAAAAAAACTCGGCATTGAACCGGGTTCGCACTTCGCCGCCATCACCGATCCGGGCACGGCGCTGGAAAAGCTCGCCAAGGAAAGAAACTTTCGCGGTGTTTTCAACGCGCCGGAGGAAGTCGGCGGACGCTATTCGGCGCTCACCATGTTCGGTTTAGTTCCGGCGGCGTTGATCGGCGTCGATATCGGAGTGCTGTTGGCGCGGGCGCGGGCGATGAGCGCGGCCTGCGGCGCGGCGGTCGCCGACGGCAGTAATCCCGGACTCATGCTCGGCGCCGCCCTGGGCGAGTTGACCTTGGCCAAGCGCGACAAGGTGACGTTTATCTGTTCGCCGTCGCTCAGCGCCTTTCCCGCCTGGGCCGAACAGTTGATCGCCGAGAGCATGGGCAAGGAAAACAAAGGCATCGTGCCGGTAGCTAACGAAGCTTTGCTGGCGCCGGAAAAATATTCCGCTGACCGCTTCTTCGTTTATTTGCGCTTGGCCAGCGATGAAAATCATCAGCTCGACCGCCAGGTGGCGGCGCTCCAGGCCAACGGCCATCCAGTGGCGCAGATCGATTTGACCGACAAATTTGACATCGGCCAGGAATTTTTCCGCTGGGAGTTCGCCGTGGCGGCGGCCGGCGGCGTGCTCGGCATCAATCCCTTCAACCAGCCCGATGTCCAGCTGGCGAAAGATTTATCCAAGAAAGCGATGAGCGAGAGCGGCGCGGGCGCGGCCAAGTTCAAAGAAGAAGTCGCCGCCGCCGATGACGCGGCTCTGGAAAAGATGGTCGGCGCTTGGCTCAGCAAGAAAAAGCTTCGCGATTATGTCGTGGTGCAGGCGTACATCCCGTCGTCGCCGGAAAATCGCACTCAGCTTGCAGCGATCTGCGCGGCGCTGCAAAGCCGGCTCGGCGTCGCGACGACGTTAGGGTTCGGGCCGCGCTTTCTCCATTCCACCGGCCAATTGCACAAGGGCGGCCCCAATTCCGCTTTGGTGCTACAGATTGTCGACCAACCGGCCGATAATCTAGCTGTACCGGAGACAAGCTATACATTTGATGCCCTGATCCAAGCGCAAGCGATCGGCGATTTCACCGCGCTCAAACAACGACGGCGGCGCGGTCTGCGGGTCAACCTGGGCGGCGACATAGCCGGCGGTTTGCAGCGTTTGACGGCGGCCATACAAAAATAACTTAGCTTCTCCAGGGAAGGAGAAATAAGATGGAACTGGGCATGATCGGCCTCGGCCGAATGGGCGCCAACATGACCGAGCGCTTGGTGCGCGGCGGCCATAAAGTGATTACCTACGACCGCAGCGCCGAAGCGATTCAGCGCGTCGTCGACAAGGGCGCCGTGGGCGCGCACTCGCTGGCCGACTTCGTCAAACAATTATCCCTGCCGCGGGCGATCTGGCTGATGGTGCCATCGGGCGACCCGGTGGATCAGACCATCGAGCAGTTGCTGCCGAGTCTCAGCGCCGGCGACATCATCATCGACGGCGGCAATTCCAACTACAAAGACTCCATCCGGCGCGCCGCCAAACTCAAGCCGCATAAACTCCACTTCGTCGACGCCGGCACCAGCGGCGGCATTTGGGGTTTGCAGAACGGCTACTGCATGATGGTTGGCGGCGAGAAAGAAATCGTCAGCCGCCTGGAGCCGATCTTTCTGACCCTGGCGCCCAAGGACGGTTATCTCCACGCCGGCCCCAACGGCGCCGGCCACTTCGTGAAGATGATTCATAACGGCATCGAGTACGGCATGATGCAGGCCTACGGCGAAGGCTTCGAGCTGCTCAAGACCTCGCAGTTCGATATCGATTTGGCGAAAGTCTCTCATCTGTGGAACCAGGGCAGCGTGGTGCGTTCCTGGTTATTAGAGTTATGCGAGAGCGCCTTTGAAAAAGACGCCAAGCTCGACGGCATCAAAGGTTATGTCGACGACTCCGGCGAAGGGCGCTGGACGGTCATCGAAGCGATCGAAAAAGGCGTCGCGGCGCCGGTGTTGGCGCATTCCTTATTCGCGCGCTTTTCGTCGCGCCAGCCGGATGCGTTTTCCAACAAAGTCATCGCCGCCCTGCGTAA
The DNA here is from genome assembly GCA_945889495.1 of Syntrophobacter sp. SbD2. Classification (GTDB taxonomy): domain Bacteria; phylum Desulfobacterota; class Binatia; order UBA9968; family UBA9968; genus DP-20. Next base: position 10,962 of record CAMDBU010000089.1, read on the forward strand.
CGAGTTCGGCGGCCATGCGGTGAAAAAGGGTTAGCGACTATGGCGAGCGATGGCCAGGAATATTTGCACCAGAGTTTGGGCCAGCTGAAAAAGCCCCATGGCTGCATCGTGACGATCTTCGGCGCTTCCGGCGATCTCACCAAACGCAAGCTGATCCCGGCGCTGTATAATTTAGCCCTGGAGAAAAAACTGCCGGAGCGCTTGGCCGTGGTCGGATATGCGCGCAGCGAGATGTCCCATGAAGCGTTTCGCGACAAGATGCGTGAGGCGGTGCAAGAATTTTCCCGTACCGGGTTGAAAGACCAGGCGGTCTGGGAACAGTTCGCGGCGACGCTTTACTACGTCCGCGGCGGCTACGATGAAGCCGACGGTTATCAGAGCTTGAAGGAATTCATCGACGGCTTCGATCGCAACAGCCGGGTGCCACCGGCGCGGGTTTTCTATCTCGCGACGCCGCCGGATCTCTACGGTCCGGTGGTGGAACGGCTATCGGCGACCGGATTGGCGCCCAGAGAAGCCGACGGCGAGGGGCGCGCCCGGGTGATCATCGAAAAACCATTCGGCACCGACCTGCAAACCGCCCGGGAGTTGAACCGGCGGGTGCATGACGTGCTCGACGAGAGCCAGGTCTATCGCATCGACCATTATCTCGGCAAAGAGACCGTGCAAAACATCATGGTCTTTCGCTTCGCCAACGCGGTCTTCGAGCCGATCTGGAACCGCCGCTATGTCGACCATGTGCAGATCACCGCGGCGGAAAGCGTCGGTGTCGAAACCCGCGGCGGCTACTACGAAGAGGCCGGCGTGGTGCGCGACATGTTTCAGAATCATCTGCTGCAACTGCTCTGTCTCACCGCCATGGAGCCGCCGGTGGGGTTCAACCCCGACGCGGTGCGCGATGAGAAGGGTAAGCTGTTAAAATCCGTCCGCGCCATCGCCCCCGAGGAAGTCGCCTCATCCGCCGTGCGCGGCCAATATGGGCCCGGACAGATCGGCGATCAGAAGTTGCCCGGCTACCGCCAGGAAAGCGGCGTGCACAAAACTTCGCCGACGGTGAGCTACGCGGCGCTCAAATTTTACGTCGACAACTGGCGCTGGGAAGGCGTGCCGTTCTACTTGCGATCCGGCAAGCGCATGGCCAAGCGGGTCACCGAGGTGGCGATCCAGTTCAAGCGGCCGCCGCTCTTGCTGTTCAAGTCCCATGCCCTCGACAACGTCAATCCTAACGTGCTGGTCATGCGCATTCAGCCCGACGAAGGGGTGTCGCTGACCTTCGAAGTCAAACCGCCGGGATCGGAGATGGTGGTGAGCCCGCTGAGTTTGGATTTCAATTACGAAGAAGCTTTCGGCAGCGGCTCGCCGGAAGCCTATGAGACATTATTGGAAGATTGCATCGAGGGCGACTCGACGCTGTTCACGCGCCATGATTGGGTGGAGGCCGCCTGGGCGCTCACCGATCCGATCATCCAGGTGTGGAATCTGAGCAAGCCAAAAAGTTTTCCAAACTACGCGGCGGGCAGCTGGGGACCGGCGGAGGCCGATGAGCTAATGCAGCGCGATGGCCGGCGCTGGCGCAAGCCGTGAGCGGGGTCGGAGAATTTAACCACAAAGAGCACAAAGGTCACATAGGTTTCGGAAAAGAATTATTCCGAACTTCCTGCTCTTCGTGTCCTTCGTGGTGAGTTAAACCCATGGCACCGAGAAATCTTGTACTCGCCGGCGATATTGGCGGCACCAAAACCAACCTGGCGCTGTTCTCGGTGCAGGGTGAGAAGCTGCGCTCGGAAACGCTCCGGACATTTCCCAGCAAACGTTACTCTGGGCTGGTGCCGGTACTGCAAGAGTTTCTCGCCGGTAATGCGGCGCAAATTGACGCGGCTTGCTTCGGCATCGCCGGGCCGGTGGTGGATGGCAAAGTCAAAACGCCCAACTTGCCCTGGATGATCGATACCGCGGAGCTGCGCCGGGCGTTGAAACTCGAAGTGGTTACGCTGCTCAACGATCTCGAGGCCGGCGCCTACGGGATTTTCACCCTGGGCAACGACGAGTTTTGCACGCTCAACGAAGGCACCATGCGCCAGTCGGGCAACAAGGCTTTGATCTCGGCGGGCACCGGCTTGGGCCAGGCGATCTTGCATGACGACGGCCAGCATTTTCATCCGCTGGCGTCGGAGGGCGGCCATGGCGACTTCGCGCCGCGCAACGAATTGGAGATTGAGCTCTTACGTCATTTGATCCAACGCTTTCAGCATGTCAGCTACGAGCGAGTTTTGTCCGGCCCCGGCTTGTTCAACATTTATCGCTTCTTCAAGGAATGCCGCGGCCTGGAAGAACCAGCGGCGCTCAGCGAGCAGTTCGCCGCCGGCGACGATCCGAGTGCGGTGATTGCCAAATCGGCTCTCGCCGGCGAGACCGAGATCTGCGTCAAGAGTCTCGAATTATTTGTCTCAGTCTACGGCGCCGAGGCGGGCAATCTGGCGCTACGCGCCAAGTCGGTGCGCGGCCTCTACATCGGCGGCGGCATCGCGCCGAAGATCCTCGCCAAGTTAAAAGATGGCACCTTCATGCGCAGCTTCGCCGACAAAGGACGTTACGCCGATCTGTTGGCGGCGATTTCCGTCCAAGTGGTGTTGAACGATCAAGCGGCGCTGCGCGGCGCCGCCTACTATGCCGCATTTCTCGCCCGTGACTAAGCCAGAAATTATCATTTGCCAGGATGTCGCCGCGCTTAGCCGGCGGGCGGCGGAGCAGTTTGTTGCATTGGCGCATCAAGCGATCGCCGCTCGTGGCCGTTTCGCGGTGGCGCTGTCTGGCGGTTCGACGCCGAAAGCGCTTTATTCTTTATTGGCCACAGCTGAATTCACCAGCCAACTCGACTGGCGTTCTATCCATTTGTTCTTTGGCGACGAGCGCTGCGTGCCACCGGATCATGGCGAGAGCAATTACCGCATGGTGACGGAATCGCTACTGGAGAAAATTTCCATTCCACCGCAAAACGTTTATCGCATGGCGGGCGAGATCGAGCCGGCGGCCGCCGCGGCGGACTATGGCGCGCAGCTGGCGCGCTTCTTCAGCCCGCAAGAAAACCATCCAGCGCGTTTCGATTTGGTTTACCTAGGTCTCGGTGAAGATGGCCACACCGCGTCGCTGTTTCCGCAAAGTTCGGCATTGAATGAGCGCGTGCAGTGGGTCGCGTCAACCTATGTCGAAAAGCTCGCCGCCCATCGGCTGACATTGACATTGCCGGTGATCAATCATGCGGCGCAAGTTTCTTTTCTAATCGCCGGCCGGAGCAAGGCGGCGATGGTCAAAGCGATTCTCGCCAATTCAACCAGCGACTATCCCGCCGCCCAGGTTAGCCCCAGCGACGGCCGTTTATGCTGGTTCATCACCGCGGACGCCGCCGGCGGCGTGGGAGGTTTGCCATGAGCGTTTACAACTATGAGTCCTTCGGCCAGTGCGAGGTCGCCGCACCCGATTTTTGGTCAGTGGCGCCAGTGGGCGGAAGAGCGCCGTTATTCACGCTGCCCAATATCGATGGCGAACCGATTTCGCTCGCTTCCTTCGCCGGCCACAAGCATGTGCTATTGGAGTTCGGCAGCATCACCTGACCGCCGTTTGTGGGGGAGGTTCCTCCGCTGAGCGCGCTTTATCGTCAATACCGTGAGTTGAGCTTCGCCTTCTTCATCGTCTATACCCGCGAAGCGCACCCAGGGGAAAATTACCCACATCATGTTTCCGCCCAACAGAAACTCGGCCAGGCGCGCGAGCTGCGCCGGCTCGAGCGCGTTGACGACATGCCAATCTTGATCGATGACATCGACGGCACCGTGCATAGCGCCTACGGCCAATTGCCCAACATGGTTTATCTGATCGATCGCGACGGCGTGATCGTCTACAAATCGGATTGGACCGATAGCCATGAGATCGACGGCATGTGCCAGAGCCTGGCGCGGCGCGACCGCATGGAGTCGGAGAATCTGCCGATCATCCGCCAAGGGAGGTCGCAGCGGCTCCATTGGATTCCCATGGAACCGGCGCACCGCGAGCGGATTTACCGGCGCTCGGGGGCCAAGGCGATTGAGGATTATCGCCGGGCGCGCGGCGTTTCTCCCTACGCCAGCGATCGCGAGGCGGGAAAAAAATCGCGTTAAAAAGTTAATTTCTCACGCCGGCCACGGCCGGTTAGAGTGACTTGATCTTTCTCAGTTCGGCGACGATCTGCTGGTTGGTCGGCCGTTTGTCTTGGGTTTTTTCAATAAAGCGCCAGCGCACCACGCCTTGGGGGTCGATGACGAAGGTCGACGGGTAGGGCCAGCCTTTGCCGTCCGGGTTGAACAAACCGTAGCGGTCGATAACTTTGTGATCCTTGTCTTCGAGCAGGGGAAAATCGAAGTCGCCGTCGAAGCGTTTGCGCAACAGCTCGCCGAACTTTTTCGACTCGTCGTGGGTGTCGACGCTAATGGCGAGGATCTGGACTTTGTCTTTCTGCGCTTTAGTCAACAGGCTTTTCAGCTTCTGGCTTTTCAGCTTCCCGAGCTGTTCCATGCAGAAGGGTCACCAGTAGCCGCGGTAGAAAACCAACACCACCGCTTTCTTGCCGCGAAAGTCGGACAGGTTGACGGTCTGGCCTTCGACGTTTTCCAGCGCGAAGTCGGGCGCTGCTTGGCCGGCTTTGACGCGCTCGAGTTCGGTGGCGCTGCCGCTGGTGGGATCTTTGGGACCGAGTTGGGCCGATAGCGGATTTGCCGCCAGAACCCCGGCGATGACGCCGGCCATGAGCCATTTATTTTTCACTTGCGACCTCCACTAAATCCATTAACGATTGCGCTCATCATAAGTTCCGCGCGCGCATAATCAAGCACGCTCACGGATTGGGACGACCACATGGGAGCGAAAGTGGCGCTGGGCGAAGTAGCGAAACAAGCCGGGCGCTGCCTGTTTGATCCAACTCAACAGCGCCAGCGTGGGCGGCATGATATGCTCGGCGCGGTTTCGTTCAATGACCCGGATGATCGCGGCGCTCACCGCGTCCGGGCTGACGAATAGAGATTCCGGCGATTGCGGCTGGCTATTGGGGAAATTGCGATTGAAGCCGGTGTGCACCGGCCCAGGACAAACAACCGACACTTTCACGCCCAACGGTTTGAGCTCGTGATAGAGACTTTCCGACCAGCCGTTCATGGCGAATTTCGACGCGCAGTAGGCGGCCATGTTAAGGGTGCCGATCTTGCCGGCCACCGACGAGATGTTGACGATGTGGCCGGCGCCGCGGGCGATCATCGACGGCAGCAATGCATGGGTGCAATAGACCGCGCCGAGATAATTGGTCTGGATGATCGCTTCGATGGTCGCCAACGGCATATCGGCGAAGGGTTGGCGCATGCCGATGCCGGCATTGTTAACCAAAATATCGACCCGACCGAAGTCGGCGAGAATTTTTTCGCACATGCCGTGAACTTGTTCTTGGTCACTGACATCGCAGCCCATCATCGCCGACGCCGGGCTGGATTGGCGTACTTCTTTGAGAACTTCCTTGAGCCGTTCGATGGAGCGGCCGCAGCCGATAACCACGGCGCCGCGCTTGGCCAAGTCGATGGCCAATTGTTTACCGATGCCATCCGAGGCGCCGGTGATCAGCACGATGCGCTGGCTCAACTCCATGATTATTTACGTGATTGCCGCCGACCGCTTAGAGCGGCAGGCAGGCTTCGAGGGCTTCCTTGAGATCGGGATAACGAAATTTAAAACCGGACTTCTGCGCCGCGGCGGGAATCACCCGCTGGCCGGTCAGCAGCATCTCGGCCATCTGCCCCAAGCCCAGCCGCAGGGCGAATCCCGGCACCGGCAATAAACAAGGCCGGCGCAGCACCTTAGCTAAGGTGGCGGAGAATTCTTTATTGCGCACCGGGTTGGGCGCGGTGGCGTTGACCGGACCGCTCATCGAGCGGTTCTCGATCAAATGGAGAATCAAATTTATTTCGTCTTCTAAATGAATCCACGACATCCATTGCTGGCCGGAACCGAGATGGCCACCGACAAACCATTTGAACGGCGGTACCATTTTCGTAAGCGCGCCGCCGCCGGGTCCGACCACCATGCCGGTGCGCAGGCGGACCACGCGCAGGCCGAGGGCTTCGGCGCCAACCGCTTCGGCTTCCCAGCCCAAACAGAGATTGGCCAGAAAGTCGTTACCCGGCTCGGCGTCCTCGCTGAGCAGTTCATCCTGGCGCGCGCCGTAGTAACCCACCGCCGAGGCGTTGATCAGAAACTTCGGCCGGCGCTTGGCGCGCCCGCAGGCCATGACGATGGCGCGTGTGGTATCCAAACGGCTCTGTTGCAAGCGCCGCTGCTGGCGGTAAGTCCACTTGCGGCCGGCGATGGATTCGCCAGCCAAATTGATGACGCCATCGGCGCCGTCGATGAAACTCGCCCACTCGCCCATGCTACCGGGGGTCCAATGAATCCAGCGCCGTCCGGGAATGCTCGCCGACGACGGTGTGCCATGGGTCAGTAGGACCAGTGTATGGCCGTCCTGGAGTAATCTGGCGCAGAGCCGGGAGCCGATAAATCCCGATGCACCGGCGAGCACTAACTGCATCTTGTCATAGTCCAATCGAATTGAGCTTCAATGAGGTCACGACCAGTGTTACCTTGTGAATGAAACATTGTCCCTCCCAACGAGTCAAGATGAACTTACGAAAAACTTGCGCCGCGCGCCGCGTGGCGATCACCGGTATGGGCGCGCTGGCGCCCAACGGTGTCGGCGTTGCCGCTTATTCGGCCGGGCTGCGCGCCGGCCGGAGCGGCGTCGGGCCGATTTCGCGCTTCGCCGCCGAAGCGCTCGACTGCCGCATCGCCGGCGAGGTGAAAAACTTTCGTGCCGAAGATTTTCTGACCGCCCAGGAGCTGCGCCGGGTCGGCCGTTCCGTGCCACTGATGATCGCCGCGGTTGCCGAAGCGTTTGCCCAGGCCGGTATCGACTGGCGCGATCAGCCAGTGGCCGCCAAGCAGGCTTGGGGCGTGGTGATCGGCAGCGGTGGCGGCACTCCGGACTTCACCGAGGAACAGTACCGGCGATTTTTTTCCGGCCAGTTGGGCCGGGTCAGCGCCTACAATGTTTCGAGCTCCACTCCCGGCGCCTTGGCGAGCGAGCTGTCGCTCCATTTCGATCTGCGCGGCCAAAGCCATTTGATTTCTACCGGCTGTACCAGCTCCACCGACGCCCTGGGCTACGCATTTAACTTAATTCGCTTCGGCGTCGCCGAGCGCTTGGTCAGTGGCGGCGCCGACGCGACGATCACGCCGGGCATCATGCAGGGCTTCTGCGTCATGGGCGTGGTCAGTCGGTCGCGCAACCATGAGCCCGAGGGCGCGTCGCGTCCCTTCGACCGCAGCCGTGACGGTTTTGTCTTGGGCGAAGGCGCCTGGGCGCTGGTGTTGGAAGAGCGCGAAGCGGCACGGGCGCGGGGCGCGCCGATTTACGGCGAGATTCTTGGCTACGGGTCTACTTGCGACGCCTACCACCGAGTGCGCCTCAATCCCAACGGCGAAGAGCCGGCGCGGGCCATGGAGCTGGCCATCCAAGACGCCGGCGTCGCCAAGGATGAGATCGGCTATGTGGCGCTCCATGGCACTTCGACCTTGCTCAACGACAAGACCGAGACGCTGGCGGCCAAGCTTTGTTTCGGTCGGCGCGCAAACGATATTCCGATGAGCTCGGTGAAATCGATGATTGGCCATCCGCAGGGGGCCTCGGGCGCCGCCGGCGTGGTGGCGGCGCTGGTCGCCATGAACCAGGGCTTTCTGCCGCCGACCATTAACTATTCCACCCCGGACCCGGAGTGCGATCTCGACTACATTCCAAATCATGCCATCGCGCGCCAAGTCGACATCGCGCTGTGCAATTGCATCGGCTTTGGCTCAAAAAATTCCACGCTGGTGATCGGCCGTGGCAATTTATGAGCGAGGATTGGGAATATCTCCCGCCAAGGCGCTAAGGCGCAAAGTTCGGATTTTCTATGAAACGTAGCATTGCAGTAGAAATGATGGATAGTTCGGACAACCCGCGGGAATTGCTCGAGGAGGATCTGCTTTATCTGCGCCAGCTCAATCGTTACCTAGGTGGGGCGCGGTGTGTGCGTTACGGCATCGCGCGGCTGGTGCGGCGGCGGAACTTGTCGACGCTTTCGATCCTCGATGTCGGCGCTGGTAGCGCCGATGTGGCGCTCGATATCGTGCGTTGGTGCCGGCACAACCGCGTTCGCGCAACCGTGGTCACGCTCGAACGTGATCCGGTGACTGTGGCGGTGGCGGCCAAAGCTGTCGCCGGGGTGGCTGAGATTTCCGTGGTGCGCGGCGACGCGGCGGCGCCGCCGTTTGCGCCCAAGCGCTTCGACTGCGTGGTGGCGTCGCAGTTCCTGCACCACTTTTCCGAATCTGAAATCGTCGAGCTACTTCGGAGCTGGGCAACGCTGGCGCGCCGGGCGATCGTCGTCGGCGATCTCTTGCGCCATCCGCTGGCCTACTACGGCATTCAGGCGCTGACCCGCTTGAGCACGAAAAACATCATGACCCTGACCGACGCGCCGCTGTCGGTGCGCCGGGCGTTTACCTTGGCTGAGTGGCGCGCGCTGTTTCGCCGCGCCGATGTCGGCAAGTTTCACGTCACCCCGCTGATGCCCTTTCGCATGAGCGGCTGGATCGAGATCGACAGCTAATGCCAACCGCCTTTGACATCGTCATCGTTGGTGCCGGGCCGGCTGGCGCGGCCGCGGCGATTTCGTTGGCCCGCCGTGGCTATGCCGTTGCGCTGATCGACAAAGAGCAGTTCCCACGCGAAAAACTGTGCGGCGATTTCATCAATCCGAGCAATTGGCCGATGCTCGAACAGTTGGGCGTCGCGCGGCAAATGTTTACTCAGGATCATGAAATCGTCACAGCCTTTCGCCTCACCGCAGTTTCGGGAGCGTTGGCCGAAGCGGCGTTGCCGGCGCTCAACGGCTCAGCGGTTCACGGTCTCGGGCTGCGGCGCTATTTTTTCGATCAAATTCTCCTCGGCCAGGCCCAGGCGGCTGGCGTCACCGCGCTCCTCGGCTGGCGGATCAAATCTTTGCAGCGGCTGGCCGATGGCTGGCGCGTCGGTTATGGTGATGGCGATTCGGTACAGGAGTTAACCGCGCGCATTGTGATTGGCGCCGACGGGCGCAATTCCTGGGTGGCGCATCATCTCGGCATGGCGCGCGGTGCGTCTAAACGCGGCGGCCGCATCGGCTTTCAGCTGCGGCGCAAATATGCGCCGGGTCTAGGCGGCCGGGTCGAGATCCACCTTTTTCCCGGTGGTTACGCCGGTCTGTTGGGGCTGGGCGATGGCACGATCAATCTTTGTCTGGCCGCAGATCGCCGCCGTCTCGGTTCCCAGGTCGGCATCGACGCGCTCATGGAATCCTCTTTACCGCGCAATCCCCATTTAAAAAATATTCTCGCCGGCAGCGAAGCGCTGGGACCGGTGCGCTCCACCTATCCGGTTTACTTTCCGCCGCGCCGCTCGGTGGACGATGGCGTACTACTGATCGGCGACGCCGCGCGGGTCAACGAACCGGTAAGCGGCGAAGGGATATATTTCGCGTTGCGTAGCGCCGCCATGGCTGCCGAGGTCATCGATGGGGCATTTGCCCGGGGCGATTTTTCCGCCCGCGAATTATCTTCCTCCGAGCTACGCTGTCGGGCGGAGTTCCGCCTGCGCCGCGGCCTCAACGGCGCCATTCGCTTCCTGATGTATCGCCCGGCGCTGCTTGCGCCGTTCATCCAACTCTCCGGCAAGCGCAACCGGTTGCTCGAATCTCTCGTCCATGTCGTCTGCCGGCCCGAGGCCGCGATATGATCACCGCCAACGGCTTGCCGTCGCTGGCGCGCTTGGTTATGGTCACAGAACCGTTCCGATGCTTTGAGCGCCGATGAAGGAAATTTGACCCATGACCGCCGAGTTCAGCTCCGACGAACAAAATCGCCTCGCGCCGTTCTTCACCAACCTCGAACGCGACACCTTCGGCTTGAAATTGCCCCAGGAAGTGGCCGGTGCGCTGTTCTCGCGCTACAGCCGTTCGGCGAAAAGCTTGCGCCGGACCTTTCTCGACGAATTTCTCGGCGATCCCGAGCTGGCTTTGAAAGATTTGCTCGGCGGCCAGATTCCCGCCGGCGACGATAGCGCGGCGCTGAAAAAAGCTCGGGCGTTCTTCGAGCGCGTGCTGGTGGGCTACGGCGACGATTCGGTCGCGCAGTTGGGCGGGGCGCATATCGCCTGCGAAAATATCTCCAACGTGGCGGCGAAATTATTGGAAGACGCGCGCATCGGCATCGCGCCGCTGGAAAAATCGACGCGCTACGTGCGCTTCGATCAAAAAGACGGCGCCGGCAATTATCTATTTTACCGCGAGCCTAAAATCATGGCTTCGCGCCACCGGGACAATTATCTCGCGGTGATGCATCTGCTGTTCGAAACTTATTCCAAACAAATGGAGCCGATGCTCGATCACGTCGCGAAATCGCTGCCCATCGAGCAGTTGGAAGTGCGCGACCCGGTATCCGGCAAAGGATTAGCTTACAGCGACGCGGCCAAGGATGAGCGGTTAAAGCGCTGGGCCGAGAGCGCCTACCGCGCCACGGTGCGGGCTCAAGCTTGCGATGTCTTGCGTAGCTACCTGCCGGCGGCGACGTTGACCAACGTCGGCATGTTCGGCGCCGGCCAAGCTTTCGAATATCTGGTCAGCAAGTTCTACTCCCACGACTTGAGCGAAGCGCAAGCGTTGGGCGCGGCGATTCACGGCGAGTTGGGTCAGCTCATTCCGTCCTTCGTCAAACGCGCCCAGCGCAATGACTATCTGGTGGCGACGACAGCGGTGGCAAAGGCGCTGGCGGCCCACGCGTCGAAGTCGACACCGGTGGCAACCAAAGAGCCGGTGACGCTTGCCGATTACGATAGCGACGCGGAAGTAAAAGTCATCGCGGCGATGCTCTATAGCCAGGCGCGCCAACCGCTCGAAGAGCTACGCAAGATCGCCGCGGCGCTGAGCGCCACCGAGCGCGAGAAAATCCTCCAAGAGTTTTTTTCTCAGCGGCGCCACCGTCGCGATAAGCTAAGCCGGGCGTTTGAAAACGTCTACTACACCTTCGACATCCTCGGAAACTTGGGTCTCTACCGCGACCTGCACCGCCACCGCATTCTCACCCAGGAGCGCCAGGAATTTACGACGGTGCATGGCTACGACACGCCGCCGGAAATCGAAGAGGGCGGCTTCAAGAGTGAGTACGACCACTGCATGAGACGGACGGCGGAGTTGTACGAGCAGATTTATGCCGACTTCCCCAGCGAAGCCCAGTACGTCGTGCCGTTTGCCTACAAGATACGTTGGTACATGAAGATGAACCTGCGCGAAGCACTACACATGTGCGAGCTCCGCACCATGCCCCAGGGCCATCCCGACTACCGTTTCATCTGCCAAGAGATGTGGCGCAAAATCCAATCGGTCCATCCGGCGCTCGCGCAGTCGGGCAAGTTCATGGACTGGCAGAAGTATCGGCTGGGCAGATTGCAGTCGGAGATGCGCACGGAGTTTAAGAAGTCGGCGTTGGAGTGAGCCGCTGATACTCGTAGATTTGTCGCTCAGTGATTCGCTCAGCCGGTGTCGCGAATATTGGCGCATGAAGGAGACTAGCGATGGCAACCGCTAAGCGAACAATCATCGACGCCGACGGACACGTCGCCGAAGACTCGGCGGCGATCATCGCGCGCATGCCGCAGGCTTATCGGGACAAGGCGCGGGAGCAGCCGTTCAATCCGTTTCCGCCCTTCGATCATTTGCATGCCGGCCATTTGGTCGACATGCCGCCCGGTTCGTTCAATCGCAAAGCCGGGCCCAAGGAGTGGCTGGCGTTCTTGGACGAAGGCGGGATTGAAACCACCGTGCTCTATCCCACCGCCGGCGTGGCCTCGGCGAATATCGTCAACCCCGACTGGGCCATCGATGCGACGCGGGCGTATAACGATTGGCTACACGCGACATATTTACAACCAAGTCGGCGCTTCCGCGGCCTAGCGCTGTTACCGCAGGCGCTGATCAATCCTCAAGCCGCCGCGGAAGAGTTGCGCCGGGCGGTGACCGAGCTCGGCATGTGCGGCGCGGTAATGCCGTCAAACAGTTTGCACGCGCCGCCGTTGGGTACGCCGACCTATTTGCCGATTTACCAGGCGGCCAATGATTTGGGTTGTTGCGTGGCGATCCACGGCGGAGTTCACGGCAACATGGGGATGGATGGACTAGATCCCTACGCGGCCGTGCACGCCATCGGCCATCCGCTCGGGCAGATGATCTCGCTGGCGTCGCTGGTGTTCAACGGTGTTTTTGAAAAGTTCCCGAATATTCGCTTTGGTTTTCTCGAAGGCGGGGTGGCTTGGTTGCTCTTCTGCTTGGAGCGCTTCGACCGCTCCTACGATACTCACGTCATGCGCGATCTGCGTGGCGGCTATTTCAAATTACAATCAGGCGAAAAGGTCAGCCAATACATCATCCGCCAGATCAAAGCCCGGCGCATCTTCGTCGGCTGCGAGGGCGGCGAGCCGTTGATCGGCAAAGCGGTGCAGATGGTTGGCAATGAGCCGTTCATGTATTCCAGCGACTTTCCCCATGAGGTCAACGCCGCGACCTGCAAACATGAATTGGACGAGTTGATCGAGAACCACGAATTGTCAGACGCGCATAGGAACGCAATCTTACAACATAACGCGGTGGAGTTTTATCGCCTGTGAGCAAGGTTAAGCGGAGTGTGGCGCCAGCTCACGCGCTTGGCAGCGGTTGAGCTGGCGCCCTGGATGGAGCTAATCGTCGTCTTTGTCATTGCCGCGGGAAGAGTTACCCGCGACGACCGGAATTCCGGCGGCGAACCAATTGCCGCTGCCCGCAGTGCGGATCAGCAACATCGGACTGGCGCAGGTCGCCGGCGGCAAGGGAACTAGAACATCGTCGATTTTGAAATCGCCATTGGCCGCTAACAGCACACCCGTTGTCGTGGTGCTGCGTTCGACGAACGGCGCCGCCGCTTCGCAGATCAACGTAGCGAACACGCTCTGACCGGTCGCCCTGCCGACGTTGTTACCGCCGCCCAAGATCAATCCTTTGCCTTCGACTTTGATATCGCCATTGATCTTAACCCGTGCCTCCAAATCGCGGATCACCCAGATCTGGCCGGGCGACGAGATGTTACGCACAATGTTGCGGCTGACCGTGACCACCGGAGGGGTCCCAGCGACGGTGACGTTCGAGACCGGAATGGCTCCGATGCCTCCTTTGAATCGAACCAAGGTATCCGAATCCTCCGCTGCTATCGCTGACGCAGCGAACAGTCCAATGGCAACCACAGTTGAAACCAGTAATTTCTTTTTCATGGCAGCACCTCCGTTAAATTTATCCGAGACCAATCACACCACGGATACTAGTCGACGTGGTGCCAGTACTGTCAATCCCCATCGGAGTGAGTTTCAAAAGACCTGATTGGGGCTGACAAATGAGTCATCGATCGGTTCGCTAGATGGTAAACGATCGTGGATGTCGCGATTGTCAGGTGGCGCTACGGCAGTGCAGTGCGCGGGGGATTTACGGATTCGGCGGGGGAGTTTAACCACGAAAGACACGAAATACACGAAAAAAGTATTCCGAACTTTCGTGCCTTTCGTGCCTTTCGTGGTTAAGAATCTTCTCCGATCCCCTCACTTCGGCGCGAAGACCAGGAAATATTGGTGCGGCAGGAAGGTATGTTCTTTGGCCACGCGGAATCCGTTAGTTTCCAGCTGTTTGATCAGATCCTCGCGGGCGATTTTCATTTGCAGCGGTGGGCCGAAGGGCAGTTCTTTTTTGTGGAAGTCGATCATGACGATCTCGCCGCCGGGTTTGAGCATCTTCTTCATGAGCGCGAGATATTTGGTCTGATTGTCGACATGATGCCAGACATCGCAGATGAAAATGCGGTTGACCGACTGCTCTGGCAGCAGCGGGTCGTCATTGTCGGCGAGGATGGCGACGACGTTGGTCGCTTTCGCGTCGCGGCTGCGCCGATTGATATGGCGGATCATGTCGGGGCTGACATCGACGGCGTAGACTTTGCCCTTGGCGCCGACATGGTGCGCTAAACGAAAGGTGAAATAGCCGGTGCCGGCGCCGATGTCGGCGATGACTTCGCCGGGCTTGATGTTGAGCGCGCTCAGGACTTCATGCGGTTTCTGATATTCATCGCGCTTGGGGTCGTCCAACGCTTTCATGTAGACTTTGGGATCGTTGTGCAGCCGGTGCATCTGCTGATGATCGCGCTTGGCGGGATCTTGGGCCTGGGCGCCTACCGCGAGCAATAGACCAACGACTAATATTAATGTCTTCATCGTTATCTCCTCAGCTTTCTCCGCCTAAGAATTACCACTTTCCCTAGCAGCCCGTGGTAGAAGTCCGATTTTCACAAAACGCTAGGCATCAGTGCGAGGCGGTGACGAGAGATCATAAATATTCTCCGATCGAGTCCTCGGCGCCGATGAGCAGCGACTTGGTCACGTAGTCGCACCCACAGAGCAAAA
>CAMDBU010000090.1 GCA_945889495.1 Syntrophobacter sp. SbD2
GGGAAAATTCCTTCCTTCCCCAGCACATTCGCAAAAAACTCCCTTTCCAACTCCACTTATTGCCATTCTTCGTGCCCTCAAAGCCCGCTTAACCCCGTGCCGTTACGGCGATGCAGAGACTGAGATTGGGGTTTCCGGTCAGGCACTAGATAGATCGAAATCCTAGACGCAAGTATTTCCGCTCCCAATACTCCATTGACTTGGCTACTTCGAAGTCAGGCGAAAAAAATTGGCGGAGGGGGCGAGATTTGAACTCGCGGCCCACGAAGTGGGCGCCGGTTTTCAAGACCGGTGGATTAAACCGCTCTCCCACCCCTCCGAGCATGTTTTATTCACTGGCGGGAAACTAATACGGCTGGGGAATTCCAAGCTTGGGCTGTCCACTAGAATAACGATTCACCTTGAGGGTTACAAGCAGGTTTCGGTTATTCGGAGCGCGGCGCGTTCGTAGTTTCGTGCCCACTAGTTCGCCGCAACAGGTAGATGAGGTAGCCAACCACCGCCAGGTTGATCGCGATCACGCCAACCCTCAATGTGGTAAAACGTTTTACTAGCTCGTAGACTTCCAAAGGGATCAATGCCGCCGTGGCGATCACCGTTAAGTATTCGGCCCAAAGTTTCTGGCGCAACAGACCGATGCCTTCGGTGATCACCACGGCGGCGTAAATAAACGTACCGCCGCTCAGGTGCCGCAGCGTCCGTTCATCGACGAACATCAGCTTGCCCAGTAACCAGTGAATGTAGCGGTTGTCGGCGTCGACATGGAGAACTTCGACCCACTGAAGCGCCATCGCGTAGACATCGACGTGAACCAGCTTGGCCGCCCCCGTGCCGACGATCAACAACAACGCGCCTTTCACCAGTTTGAAAAGCGCGATCGCTTCCAGGCCAGGGTCGATGGACGGACGACGAGGTCCTTGCGGGTCAGCTTTTTTCGTCTGCATCAAATCACTCTTCGCTGAATCGTACACCGACCGAGAGGTAAAAGCTTTGTCGGCAACGTGCTTGCGACATCTAACGATTTAGCGAATCCGATCCCACTCGCTTTCATAAGCTTTGGCTAGCTCAGGACAGTCGACGATCAGTAGGTTTTCCCAATTCCCTTCCGATTTGAGCGTCCAATTATAAGAGCCAGTGACCACGCGCTTGCCATCGATCACGGCGAACTTGTTGTGGTTGCGCCCGTTGGGCGCCACCGTTCGCACCTCGACGCCGCCAGCCTTAAGCCGGTCGATCAGCGCGACGATCTTCTTACTCGCGCTGCGCGCGGTATCGACTTTTACCCGCACCGCCACTTTCTTCTTTACCAAATCGAGTAACACCGCTGCGAGGTCGCTGTTGTCAAAGCCATACAATGCAACGGTCAGCCGTTCGGTCGCGCCCCGCAGAGCTTGAGTGAGTTCAGCGCCGACGCTGCCTTGACTGGAGAACTGCGCTGTCACTACGCACTGAACCGGCTCCGCGGCCTCAGCACTGTCGAGCCAAAGCGCGACGATTAAGACCAGTAAGGATCTACCCATGTGACTAAACTTAGCAGAGTTAAAGGCTAACCCGAAGCCAGTGCACGTTGTCGCCGCCACCCCGATGTTTTGTCGCGGCGCCCGCGATGGCAAGCGAGATTTACTTTGCCATCGAAAGCATGGCTCAATAGCCATGGCGCCGGCTCGCCTCGGCGCGGGCGCGCAGATGTTCGCCGGCGGCGATCGGTGCGAACTTCGGTGGATTGTCCGGACTTTGGCAAGGTTCCAAGCAAGAAATTACCGCGTCGGGATTGGGGCTGTGGAAGAGCACGAAGGAATAGCGGTCTTTGGATGCCGCGGGGCCGCTGGGATTGACCACTCGATGCGGCGACGAGCGGAACTGGCCGTTGGTCCAGCGCGCGATCAAGTCGCCGGTGTTGACGATGGCGGTGCCGGGGATCGCCGGCGCGGCGATCCAGCTGCCGTCGGGCGCTTGGATTTCCAAACCGCCTTCATCGTCTTGGAAAAGTAAATTCATGCCGCCAAAATCGGTGTGCGCGCCGGCGCGCAGCTGACCGGGCGCGGGGGCGTCCCGTAACGGTGGGTAATGCAGCAAGCGCAGCGTCGAGTCGGTGCGGTCATGAAATGGCACGAAATAGTTTTCCGGCAGGCCGAGTGACAACGCGATCGCTTTCATTAAACCATCGCAGCTCGCTCGCGCCGCTTCGAGAAACTCGATCAAAGTCTGGCGAAACTCCGGCAGCGCTTCGGGCCAGGCGTTGGGCCGGTTGCGCGCCGGCTCAGGACCGCATTGAAAGATTTCTTTTAAATCCCCCGGCCGCCCGGCTTCGAGGGCTTGCACGCCGACCCCTTCGTAACCGCGCGTGCTGCCCTTCTCCCGCGGCCTAGCGCGGTTCTTCACTTCCGCCGGCAAGGAAAAAAATCGCCGCGACTGGACAAACACCGCGTCGACCAAGGACTGCGCGATGCCGTGATTGCGCAGATACATGAAGCCGTGGACTTCCAAAGCCGCGCGCAGACTCGCCAGCATTGAGTTGCGCGCTACACCGTCCGTAGCCTTCATCGGCTCGAAGTCGATGACGGGAATGTTTCGGCCACCGTCGGTCATAATTAATGCACCACCCGGGCCGGCGCCTGCACCACTTCGACGGGCAGGCTGCCGATCTCTTCGCCGTCGCTGCGCAGGGTGAATTCATAAACCCCGGCGCTGGGCACGACCACATGCTCCAAGCGCAAATTGACGTTGGCATGGCACAGGCCGGTGATACTGCTCTGGCCGGCGATGCCATGCTTGAGATCGGCGCGCAGCACCGACGGGCCGTCAACCTGGCGCAACTCGACGGTCAACTCATGCTCGCCTTCGCTATCGCAGCCGATTTGCACGAACAGCCAGAAGGTCGGCAGCGGCGCGCGAAAGTCGGCAACGATGAAGCGGTCGAAGAGGCCCATGAGACTGAACTTGCCGGTCTTTTCTTCGCGGACATCGTCGCACAAGGTGGCGAGAAAAAGTTTAGCCATAAACAGACAGCAATGATCTAACCGATCTTGGCGAGCCCGCCCATGTAGGGGCGCAGCGCGTCGGGAACGATCACGCTACCGTCTTTCTGCTGATAATTTTCCAGCACCGCCACCAGCGTGCGGCCGACGGCCAGACCGGAACCGTTGAGCGTGTGGACGAAGATCGGCTTGCCCTTTTTATCTTTACGGTAGCGAATATTGGCCCGGCGCGCTTGGAAGTCTTCACAGTTGGAGCAGGAGCTGATCTCGCGGTAAGTCCCCTGCCCCGGCAACCAGACCTCTAAGTCGTAGGTCTTCGCCGCGCCAAAGCCCATGTCGCCGGTGCACAGCTCCATGACCCGGTAGGGCAGCTGCAAGCGGCGCAAAACTTCTTCGGCGTTGCGCACCATCGCTTCCAACTCATTATAAGAACTGTCGGGCTCGGCGAACTTGACCATCTCGACCTTGTTGAACTGATGCTGGCGGATCAGCCCGCGCACATCCTTGCCATAGGAGCCGGCCTCGCTGCGAAAGCAGGGCGTGTAGGCGACGTACTTGATCGGCAGCTGCTCGGCTTCGAGGATTTCGCCGCGGTGCAAATTGGTCAACGGCACCTCCGCGGTGGGGATGAGAAAATAATCTCCCGGCGCCAGATGAAACAAATCTTCTTCGAACTTGGGCAACTGGCCGGTGCCGACCAAGGAGGCGCGGTTGACTAGCGCCGGTGGCAGCATTTCTTGATAACCGTTCTCGCCGGTGTGGAGATCGAGCATAAAGTTGATCAGCGCGCGCTCCAACCGCGCGCCGGCACCGCGGTAGACGGTGAAGCGCGCGCCGGTGATTTTAGCGGCGCGCTCGAAGTCGAGAATCTTTAACCCTTCGCCGATGTCCCAATGGTTGAGCGCTTCGAAGTCGAACTGCGGCGGCTCGCCCCAACGGCGCACCTCAAGGTTGTCATGCTCGTTCTTGCCGACCTTCACCGTCGGGCTTGGCAGATTAGGCACCGTCAGCATGAACGCTTCGAAGCGCGCTTCGATGTCGGCCAACGGTGCCTCGCTGACTCGAATCGCTTCGCTGACCGCTTCGCTCTCCTGCATTAACCCAGCAGCATCGCCACCACTTTTTTTAAGCTTGCCGATCTCTCCGGACAGACGATTTTTCTTTTCTTTGAGGCGCTCGATGTTGGCGAGCGCGTCGCGCCGCTCGCGGTCGACGGCGACAAAGCTGTCCCAATCTACCGCGCCGCCGCGCGTCGCCATGCGCTGTTTCACTTGTTCCAAATCGTCGCGCAGTAATTTCACATCCAACATGAATCGTTCCCCTAACTGACGTCAAAAGCGTTTTCAATATGCTCCACCACCGGCCGCTCGCCCTGCCAGGAAATGCCGACGACATCGAAGCGCGCATCGCGCTGGTCGAGCTTTTTCTCGTGCAAAAAATACTGCGCCGCCTGGATCATCTTGCGCTGTTTGCGCGCCTCCACCGCCTCGAAGGGCGAGCCGAAGCTATGATCCGAGCGGGTTTTCACCTCGACGAACACCACCACTTTGCGGTCGAGCACGATCAAGTCGACCTCGCCGCTCTTGCAGCGATAGTTACGCTCGACCAGTTTGTAGCCCTTCTTGCGCAGATAGCCGGCGGCGAGGTCTTCGCCTGCTTGGCCGAGCCGTTTGCCAAAAAAACTCACGGCCGGTCCACCGCCACGGCCGCGCCGGTAATATTCTCAAGCAGATCGCGCACCGGCTTGAAACTGCGCCGGTGGATCGGCGTCGGCCCATAGCGCCGGAGCGCCGCCAAATGGGCCGCGCTACCATAACCTTTGTGGCCGGCAAAGCCATACTCGGGAAACTGCCGGTCGTAATCGACCATCATCTGGTCACGGGCGACCTTGGCAACGATCGAGGCTGCGGCGATGGACAGACAGAGCTGATCGCCCTTGACGATGGTTTGCTGCGCCGGTGCAAAGAAATTGACACCATAGGCGGCAAAGACTTCCAAAGGAATTTTTTGGTTGCCGTCGATCAGCGCGTAGTCCGGCGCTACGGACAGTCCGCCCAGCGCCTGGGCCATGGCGGTCAGACTGGCGCGCAAAATATTCAAGCGGTCAATGCCTTCCACGTCAACCATACCGAGCGCCCAACTGAGCGCCGCCTCTTGAATCAGCGGCGCCAACTTTTCGCGCTGTTTAGCGCTGAGCAGTTTCGAGTCCTTGATCTCGCCATGGGAAAATCCCGCCGGCAGAATCACCGCCGCCGCCACCACCGGACCGGCCAGCGGCCCGCGCCCCACTTCATCGACGCCGGCGACTGCTTTAAAGCCCTGCGCCAAGGCGTCGGCTTCGAAATCCACAAAGCCTGCCCGCCGCGCCGCCGTTTCAGTACCGCCCATGGGTTTCAGTTTTAGCCCGAACCCCTAGTAACTGCAAATAATTTTCGCCGTCAGGTGGCGTCGTGAGCGGTCCCGGCGAGTGGCATTGGCAGCGACCATATGTTAAAAATTTTTCCATGAAATTGACCCGCGCATCGGTGCAACGGGTGGCGACTTTGGCGCGCTTGCGTCTGACCGACGACGAAGAGTCGGCGCTCACCGGGCAACTGGAACAAATCCTGGGCTACATGGACAAGCTCAACGAGCTCGACACCGCCAACGTCGAGCTGTTTAGCCATGCCATGGACAGCGCCAACGCCCTGCGTGAAGACCGGGTCGCCAACCAACCCAACACCGAGGCACTATTGGCCAACGCGCCGGAGCGCGACGAAACTTTTTTCCGCGTGCCGAAAATCATCGAATGAGTCTCTTCGCCCTTACATTACACGAGGCCAGCGAAAAACTGCGCCGCCGGGAGATCTCATCCGTCGAGCTCACCGAAGCGGTTTTGCAACGCATCGCCGCCACCGACGACCGGGTCCGCGCCTATCTGACCCTGGCCCGCGATAGCGCCATGGAACAAGCGAAGCAAGCCGACGCGCGGCTCGCTAGCGGCCAGCCGTCGTCGCCGCTGTTGGGCGTGCCGCTGGCGGTGAAAGATAATTTTCTCACCCAAGGGCTGCGCACCACCTGCGCGTCGAAGATTTTGGGCGACTTCATGCCGCCCTACGACGCCACGGCGGTCGCCAAACTGCGCGCCGCCGGTGCGGTGATCGTCGGGAAGACCAATCTCGACGAATTCGCCATGGGCTCATCGGCGGAGAACTCGGCGTTTTTCCCGACGTGCAATCCATGGAATCTCCAACGCATCCCCGGCGGCTCTTCCGGCGGCTCCGCCGCCGCGGTGGCCGCCGATCAGTGCATCGCGGCGCTGGGCACCGACACCGGCGGCTCGATCCGCCAACCGGCCGCCTGCTGCGGCGTGGTCGGTTTGAAACCGACCTACGGCAGAGTCAGCCGCTACGGCATCATCGCCTTCGCCTCCTCCATGGATCAGGTCGGGCCGATGACCAAAGACACCCGCGATAGCGCGCTCTTGCTGCAAGCATTGGCCGGCCATGATCCCGCCGATTCGACATCTTCGAATCATGCCGTCGCCGATTACAGCGCGGCGTTGACCGGCGAAGTGAAAAATCTACGCATCGGCGTGCCCAAGGAATACTTCGTCGGCGGCATGCAGCCGGAAGTGGAAAAGTCCGTACGTGAGGCGATTCGGCAATTTGAACAGGCCGGCGCCAAGATCGAAGAGATATCGCTGCCGCATACTGAATACGCCGTGGCGGTCTATTACATCGTCGCCACCGCCGAGGCGAGCTCCAATCTCGCGCGCTACGACGGCATGCGCTTCGGCCACCGCGCCGACGCCAAGGATTTGACCGAGACCTACATGATCAGCCGCGATGAAGGCTTCGGCAGCGAGGTGAAGCGGCGCATCATGCTCGGCACCTACGTGCTGTCGGCCGGTTACTACGACGCCTATTATTTAAAAGCCCAGCGAGTGCGCCGGCTGATCAAAGAGGACTTCGACAACGCTTTCAAACGCTGCGACGTCATCGTCACGCCGACGGCGCCAACCACCGCGTTCAAGATCGGCGAAAAGACCAGCGATCCCTTGCAAATGTACCTGTCCGACATTTATACGATCTCGATCAACCTAGCCGGCCTGCCCGCGCTCTCGCTCCCCTGCGGCCTAGACAACAACAACCTGCCCATCGGCTTGCAGATCATCGGCAAACACTTCGACGAAGCGACGGTACTACGCGTGGCGGATTCCTACGAGCAAGAAACAAACTGGCACAATCAAAAACCCAAGCTCTAGAGTAACAAATGGATAATGGACAATTGGTAATGGACAATGAAAGAAATTCGGATCGCTTTCCGATCTCTTCAATTATCCATTATCCATTATCCATTATCCATTCATCCGTTCGGAGCGCCTTGCGACAATGAACTACGAACCGGTCATCGGCCTAGAAGTCCACGCCCAACTCCTCACCGCGTCGAAAATTTTCTGCGGCTGCTCGACCCAATTCGGCCGCGAGCCCAATGCCAACACTTGCCCGGTGTGCTGCGGATTCCCCGGTGTCTTGCCGGTGTTGAATAAAAAAGTTGTCGAGTTCGCCATCAAAGCCGGCCTGGCGACCCACTGTGAGATCACCCGGTCGAGCGTGCTGGCGCGGAAAAATTATTTTTATCCCGACCTGCCCAAAGGCTATCAGATCAGCCAGTACGAGCTGCCGATTTGCCAAAACGGCTATGTCGAATTCGACCTGAACGGTGCCACCAAGCGGGTGCGCTTGACGCGCATTCACATGGAAGAGGACGCCGGCAAGAATATCCACGACGCCCATGGCGACTCCAGCCTGGTGGACTTGAACCGCGCCGGCGTGCCACTGTTGGAAATCGTCAGCGAACCCGACATGGGCGCGACGGAAGAAGCCGGCGCCTACCTGCGCACGCTGCGGGCGATTTTACAGTACTTGGCCATCTGCGACGGCAATATGGAAGAAGGCAGCTTTCGCTGCGACGCCAATATTTCCGTGCGTCCCGTCGGCACCGAGGCGCTGGGCACGAAGATCGAAATCAAAAATTTGAATTCATTTCGCGCCGTCGAGCGCGCCATCGAGTTCGAGATCCAGCGCCAGAGCGAAACGCTTGACGACGGCGGCAGCTTGGTTCAGGAAACCCGCCTGTGGGACGAGCATCGCGAAGAGACCCGCTCAATGCGGTCAAAAGAGTCGGCCCATGATTATCGCTATTTCCCCGATCCCGACTTGCTCCCGCTAGTGGTCCCGGAAAGTTGGATTGATGAAGTGCGCGCCGGGCTGCCGGAGTTGCCGGCGGCGCGCCGACAGCGCTTTGGCGCCGAATATGGTTTGCCGTCCTACGACGCCGAGCTGCTCACCAGCCGCAAAGACGTCGCCGACTATTTTGAGAATGCGGTAAAAATTCACGCCAATCCCAAAGCCCTCAGCAACTGGATCGTCGGCGATCTGTTCCGGGTATTGAAGGACCGTAAGCTCGACGAGCAACTGTATATAAAAACCTGGCCGCTCCCAGCGCCGCGCTTGGCCGAGCTCGTGCAACTCATCGATCAGGGCAAGATCAACGGCAAGATCGCCAAGAGCATCTTTGAAGAACTACTCGATAGCGATAAAACCGCGCAACAAATCGTCAGTGAAAAAGGACTGGAACAAGTATCGGACAGCGGCAGCATCGAAGCGGCCATCGATAAAGTCTTGGCCGCCAACGGCAAGCAAGTGGAGCAGTTCCGCGCCGGCAACGACAAAGTTTTCGGCTTCATCGTCGGTCAGGTCATGAAAGCGACTCAGGGCAAAGCCAACCCGCAGAAGGTCAACGAGATCCTGCGCGACAAACTGAAATAGATTTCGCTGAATAAAAATTGAAATTAGCGCGGCGGCGCACAAACACTCGCGCGCTACGGAATCGAGCTGCGCGCTTCCGGGCGAAAGCCCTGCGGTAGGTTCAGAATAATTCCGCTCAAACCCTCTTGCTTGATCGCGCGCAACTGGCGCTCGGCGTCGTCGCGCACAACGAAATTGCCCAGACGCACGCGCAGCGCGCCTTCGGCGCCGGCTTCGGTCACCGACACGGCGAAACCTTTTTTCTCCATCCCTTCGGCCCAGCGTTGGGCGCGGTCCTTGTCGTTGAACGCTAGCTGAATGATGAACCCTTCAAGCGCCTTAGGAGCAGCCGGTCGGACAACCGCCGGTTTAGCTGGCGCGCTCTCCTGTGGCCGGTTGGTTAATAACGCCAGCTGTTCGGCGGCGGGTTTTACGGCAACCGGGTCGGCTATTGGCGCTGCCACCGGCGGGGTCATGCGCGTTGGCACTTCGATCGCAGGTGGGGCCGCCTTAGCGATCGCCAGCGGCGGCGAAGACGGTGCGTCAGGCCGCAGCGCCGCGGCGTTAGCCGTGATCGGCCTGGGCATGGTTTGCGGTAGCGGCGATTGCACAACCGACGGCGGCTTGGGCGCGGCGGGGATTTCCACACTGGGCGCTTCGGACGCGGGCAGGTTCAACACCACCGGCGGCGGCGTGACAAGTATGGGCGCCGTAGTTTCAATCGGCTTGGCCGGGATTTTCGTCGTGGCTTCACCGATTAGAATTGGTTCCGGCGCGACGGTGGCTGGTGGTGCCACCACCATCGGTACTGGCAAAACCTTCGGTGCAGCGATCGGCTTGATGGTCTCGACGGCAACCGGCGCTGGCGCGGCGCTCGCTATCAGCGGCGTCTCCGGCGTGAGTTCGGCTTTACTCTCCACCGCCGGAACGATCTCCGCCGTTGGCGCCTCGAGCTTAACGACAACCGCTCGGGCGACCTCAGGGGCTGGGGCAATCGCGGCTTTGGTCACGGCCGGTTTAGCCGGGGGCGAGGCTGGAACCGGTGGTTTCAGCGGCAATGGTTTATTGTTTTGCGCCACGGTAAGCGGCGGCTTTGGCGGCGCAGCTTTGGCGACCGGCTCTTTGAACGGCAGTGATTCCTTTTTAATTTGATCGGGACTGTCGGGGCGCTTGGTCGGCGCCGATGGTGCCGGGGCGATATCGTCTTCGCGAATCGCCGGTGCCAACTCCGGACGCACCTCCGGGGCGCGATAGGACACTAAATTGAGCGGTCCATCTTCTTCGACAGCGAAGATCGTCGCATTCGCCAACAACTCGTTCTGAGAAATCTCACGGCGCAAAAAGCCACGCGATTTTTCCTTGGAAAGATAAACAATCGCCCGTTCCAACACCACGCGGTTGCCGGCCGCTTCGCTAACCAAACTACGCCACGCCAAGTTGAGACCGTAGCCGGCTAACTCCTTGTCCTGGTAAATATCGCTGTCGCCGGTCAGGATCGCCAACAGCTCGGAACCATAAAGGGTGAATAACCGGCTGACCTTGTCGCTGTGAGCGCCTTTCGATTCAAAGGTCTCCGGCACCGCCATAACCAACTCGAGAAATCGTTCGTCGGCGGTCTTGGTTACCGAATGGGTGTAAAAACCGATGCCGCCGACCGATGAGATATTATTGGCGAATTGCAAACTTGAGGTCTTCGGATTGCGCACCACCTTCTCGACCATGCGATCGAGATTGTCCTTGTACTTGGTGCCCAGATAGCGCGCCCGGGAAGTACTGTAATAGGTGACCGGCGTCGCGATAAGTCCGCTATTGGATGGTCTTTTGCTCAGGCTATCATCGAATAGCCCGCAGCCGGCGAAGAACACAACTGGCAACCACAAGCTAAAGCTAAAAATGCCAAGAACAGTCATCGGACCTCCGCCAGGAGATGACGCGGCGCAATGGTTTTCTCCGCTTCGGACATCTCGGTATTGATCTGCGGCGAGAGCGGCACCGGCAAGGAAGTGGTCGCCAACGCGATCCATCGCCATAGCCCGCGCAAGAACAACCCCTTCGTGGTGGTCAACTGCGGCGCGATTCCCGAGAACTTGCTCGAAAGCGAACTGTTCGGCCATGAGAAAGGCGCCTTCACCGGCGCCCATGCGCAGAAGAAAGGCAAGTTCGAGCTCGCCCACACCGGCACGCTGTTTCTCGACGAAATCGGCGAGCTGGCGCCGCCGCTGCAAGTCAAGCTCTTGCGCTTTCTGCAAGACCGGCGCATCGAACGGGTCGGTGGCACCCAGCCGGTGGAAGTCGACGTGCGCATCGTTGCCGCCACCAATCGCGACCTCAAGAAGGACATGGAAAATCATGTCTTCCGCGAGGACCTCTATTACCGCCTCAAGGTGGTGCCTCTCGACATGCCGCCGCTGCGCGAGCGCAAGGACGACATCGTGCCGCTGGCGCAGTATTTCTTGACGCACTTCTGCCAGGAACATCGCAAACCGGCGATGAGCCTTTCGCCCGAAGCCGAAGGCGCGCTGCTCATGCACCCTTGGCAGGGCAACGTGCGCGAGTTGCAAAATCTGATCAGTCGCGCGGTGGTCTTGAGCCCACGCTCAGTGCTCAAGCCCAGCGACTTAGGCTTCGCCTTCGATGCGATTCCGACCCAGGTGAATTTGAAATCGGCCAAGCAGGCGATCGAAATCGACTTCGTCAAAAAGGCCCTGGCGCGCAACCGCGGCATCGTCAGCCGCGCCGCCAAGGAATTAGGCATCAGCCGGGTCAATCTCTACGAGCTGATCGATAAATATGGAATTCACGTCAAAGAGTTTAAACTTTCAAAAACGGGCGAAAAATCTGAACTCAATCAAGGGAGGTAACTTCAGTTGAACGCAACCAAAAGTAAAATCGAAAGTCGCAAGGCCACCGCCGCCGTCATCGGCCTGGGCTATGTGGGTTTGCCGCTGGCCATGGAGATCGTCGGAGCCGGCTTCAAAGTCATCGGCATCGACTTGGATCACGGCAAGATCGCGACGCTAAAACAAGGCAAGTCCTATATCCAAGTCCTATATCCAAGATGTCCCCGACCAGACCATCGCCGATGCGGTCAAATCTGGCAAGTTCACCGCCACCTACGATTTTAGCGCCTTGAAAGACGCCGACACGGTGAGCATCTGCGTGCCGACGCCGCTCAGCAAAAGCCGCGACCCGGACATTTCGTTCATCCTTTCGGCCACCGAGGCGATCCGCAAATATCTCCATCCGGGGCAGCTGATCGTGCTCGAAAGCACCACCTATCCGGGCACGACGGATGAATTGATCGTGCCCGAACTGGAAAATTCCGGCCTCAAAGTCGGCGTCGATTTTTACGTCGCCTTCTCCCCCGAGCGCATCGATCCAGGCAACGTTTCGTTCAACACCCACAACACGCCAAAGATCGTCGGCGGCATCACGCCGGAATGCACCGAGACCGCCCGGCTGTTTTACTCGGCGTTCATCGAGCGGGTGATTCCAGTGAGCAGTACCAAGTGCGCCGAGATGGTGAAACTTTTAGAAAACACTTTCCGCAGCGTCAACATCGGCATGGTCAACGAGCTCGCCATGATGTGCGATCTGCTGGGCGTCGACGTCTATGAAGTGATCGATGCCGCGGCCACCAAGCCGTTCGGCTTCAGCGCCTTCTACCCCGGCCCCGGCCTGGGTGGCCATTGCATTCCCATCGATCCCCATTATCTGGCGTGGAAACTCAAAGCGCTCAATTTTCAAGCGCGCTTCATCGGCCTGGCCGCCGAGATCAACGGCATGATGCCCAACATCGTCGCCGACATGGTCAGCGACGGCCTCAACCGTTTTTCCAAGAGCGTGCGCGGTTCCAATGTCTTGATCATGGGCGTCGCCTACAAGAAAAATGTCAGCGACTGCCGCGAGTCGCCGGCATTGGATGTAATGCGCTTGCTTTCCGACAAAGGCGCCAATCTAGCTTACAACGACCCCTTCGTGCCGTCGTTGAGACTGGGCGGTAGCGTAATGCAATCCATCGAAGCGACCCCGGCGACCATCGCCAAGCATGATTGCGTGATCATTCTCACCGACCACAGCGCCTACGATGTCCGGCAAATTGTCGACTCCGCCAAGCTGGTGATCGACACCCGCAACATGACCAAGAATATTCAGGACCATAAGGAGCGCATCATCAAGTTGGGCGCCGGCAACAACGTGCCGTCCTTCTCGACCCATGACGACAGCCACGATCTACCGAAGAAAAAAGCCGCCGCGCATTAAAGTCTGGAGTAGCCAGGGAGCGGCATAGACCGAGACCAAGAAAACTCCACTGGAAGTAAAAAGGCCGGTTGCCTCAACTGAGACAACCGGCCTTTTTCATGTTATCGGCGCGCCAGGCAAGAATTGCCTGCCAACTATGACAATCTGTCACGCCAACGCT
The DNA here is from genome assembly GCA_945889495.1 of Syntrophobacter sp. SbD2. Lineage (GTDB taxonomy): Bacteria > Desulfobacterota > Binatia > UBA9968 > UBA9968 > DP-20. The sequence goes on from CAMDBU010000090.1 coordinate 13,194, forward strand.
GACAATCCTGACTACTTGCCGTGGCAGCGTTTATATTTTTTGCCGCTGCCGCAGGGACAGACATCGTTACGGCCGACCTTGGGCGCGTCGCGCCGCGGTGCCGCCACCGGCTGGGCGGCGATCGGGTCCATGCCGTGGCTCAAAACCATCCGTTGGGGGCGCGGCTGCTCGACGGCGATCTCTTGGGGGGCGTTTTCCCGCGCCAGCTCGACGGTGAAGAGCTTCTGCACGACATCTTCCTGAACCCGGTGGTTCATGTCCTCGAACATGTCATAGCCTTCTTTTTGGTACTCCTGGAGCGGGTTCTTTTGGCCGTAGCCGCGCAGGCCGATGCCCTCCTTGAGGTGGTCCATGCTGAGCAGATGGTCCTTCCACAGGGTATCGATGGTCTGCAACATGATGATCTTTTCCAGCTGGCGCAGCATCGGCTCACCGAAGCGCTTCTCCTTGTCGTCGTATTTTTCGAGAATCTTCTGCCGCACGGTGTCCGACAACTGCTCCTCGGTGGCGCTCTCGATATCTTCCTTGGCGAACTCCGGGCGAATATTGAACTGATGATTCATCCCTTCGCGTAGCGCGTTCCAATCCCACTCCGAGGCATGGCGGTCCTTTTCGATGCAGCGCCCGGTAACTTCATCGGCCAACTCCTCGGCCCACTCGGTCACTTGCTCTTTCAAAGTCTCGCCTTTGAGCACCTCGCGGCGGTGGCCGTAAATCACTTCGCGCTGTTTGTTGAGCACGTCGTCGTACTCCAGCAGATGTTTGCGGATATCGAAGTTATGGGCCTCGACTTTTTTCTGCGCGTTCTCGATCGCCCGGGTGACCAGCCCATGCTCGATGGGCTCGCCATCCTCCATGCCCAACCGGCTCATGATGCCTTGAATCCGGTCGGCGCCGAAGATGCGCATGAGATCGTCTTCGAGGGATAAATAGAAACGCGACGAGCCCGGATCGCCTTGGCGGCCGGCGCGGCCGCGCAGCTGGTTGTCGATCCGCCGGCTTTCATGGCGCTCGGTGCCGAGGATATGCAAACCGCCGGCGGCGATGACTTTTTCTTTTTCCTCGGCGCAAACTTTGTTGTACTGCGCCAGCATCTCCTCGAACCGTTGGCGGTACTCATCCGGCGCCTTTTCCAACTGTTCGCGAATATCCTCGACCATGCGCAGGTATTCCTGGCGCTTGGTCTCATAGTTTTGCTGCGCGTCTTGAATCGCTTGCTCGTAGGGTACGCGCAGCTCCTCGCAACGATCCTCGGCTTCCTCGAAGGCGCGGTAGGCCTTTTCATACTCGGCCACCGACGCCGCTAAATCGCCCTGGGCGAGCGCCCCTTTGGCCCGGTCGAATTCCAGATCGAGCAAGCGCTGCTCGTAGAGCCGCCGCTTCTCGTCGAGAAAGTCGGTCAATACAGCGCGCTCTTCGGGCTTGTCGCGCCAGCGATCGAGGGTGGCTTGGAATTCGTCGCGGGCCTCGACAAAGTCATCCGGCAACACCGCCGCTTGGCCGTTGGCCGCGGCCAACACCGCGCCCTCGAAGTTGTCCTTGGCTTTTAAATAATTTTCGGGTATCGGCCGCGTGCTATGCAGGGCGTCGATCAGTTGAGTAGCCGAAACCTCTTCGTATTTTTCCCGCACTTCGCCGAACGGCGAGGCGTTACGGATTTCGCGCTGCAACTCGGTGGTCCGTTTAAGCGCTTCGCCGCGCTGCTGATCGAATAGCTCGCTGTCCTTAATAAACTTCTTCTCAGCCCATTGAACTTCTTCTTCATGCTTCTCGCGCAACTCGCGCAGGGAATCTTCGTAGCGCGCTGCGCCCTGGAGCGGCAGTTTGGATGCCCGGTTGATCCATTCGTTTTCCATATCCGAGCGCGCCAGAAACTCCGGATTGCCGCCGAGCAAAATATCGGTGCCGCGGCCGGCCATGTTGGTGGCGATGGTGAGCGCGCCGTAGCGGCCGGCCTGGGCAATGATGCTCGCCTCGGCTTCATGGTTGACCGCGTTCAGGACGTTATGCTTGATGTTTTTCTTTTTCAGCAGACGCGATAGCTTTTCTGACTTGGCCACCGAGGTGGTGCCGACCAGCACCGGCTGACTTTTTTTGTGGCGTTCTTCGATTTCCGCCACCACCGCGTCATATTTTTCGTTGTCGGTGCGGTAGACCACGTCGGCGTTGTCCTGGCGCACCATGCCGCGGTGGGTCGGCACCACGGTGACGTCGAGCTTATAGATTTTCTGAAACTCGGGCGCCTCGGTGTCGGCGGTGCCGGTCATGCCGGCGAGTTTCTTGTACATGCGGAAATAGTTTTGAATCGTGATCGTCGCCAGGGTCTGGTTCTCTTCGCGAATGTGAACCCGCTCCTTGGCCTCCACCGCCTGGTGCAAACCATCGGACCAACGCCGCCCCGGCATCAACCGACCGGTGAATTCGTCGACGATGATCACTTCCCCTTCTTTGATGACGTAGTCGACATCGCGCTTGAAAATCGCATGGGCTTTGAGCGCCTGCTGGACATGGTGCAGGGTATCGATCTGGCGCGGGTCGTAGAGGTTGTGCACGCCGAGTAAGCGCTCGACCTTGGCCACGCCGGTTTCGGTCAAGGTCACCGAACGGCTCTTCTCGTCGACGGTGTAATCGCCCATGGCTTCGACGGCGGCACGATCTTCCTGGGACGGATCACCCTGGATCACCGCGCCCCGTTGCAGCTTAGGGATCACCCGGTCGATCAGATGATACTTGTCGGTGGATTCTTCCGCCGGCCCGGAAATGATCAGCGGCGTGCGCGCCTCGTCGATCAAGATATTATCGACCTCGTCGACCACCACGAAATTGAGCTCGCGCTGGACATACTCTTCCAACGAGAACTTCATGTTGTCGCGCAGGTAGTCGAAGCCAAACTCATTATTGGTGCCGTAGGTGATATCGGCCTGGTAGGCCTCCTGGCGCTGGATCGGCCGCAGGTTAATGAAGCGATAGTCCTTGGTCAGGTAGGTCGGATCGAACAGATAACTGACCTCATGGACGATGGAGGCGGCGGTGAGGCCGAGCTTGTGATAGATCGGCCCCATCCATTGAACGTCGCGCCGGGCCAGGTAATCGTTGACGGTGATCAAGTGCGAACCGCGGCCGGCGAGCGCATTTAAATAGAGCGCCAAAGTCGCGACCAGGGTTTTGCCCTCGCCGGTCTTCATCTCGGCGATCTTGCCCGAGTGGAGCACCGCGCCGCCGATCAACTGGACATCGTAATGGCGCAGGCCGATGGTGCGCTGGGAGGCTTCGCGCACCGCCGCGAAAGCTTCGGGCAAGAGCTGATCGAGGATCTCCGCTTCCTTTTGGCGCAGTTCCTTGTCGAGCTCCTCGGCGTGGGTCTTCAACTCCTCACGCTCGTCGGGATCGGCGACGCTGGCGCGGTTTTGAGTTTCCTCCAACTCGCTGCGCAGGGTCGCCGTGGCTTCGGCGAGGCGCTGCTTGAACTGCGTCGTCTTGGCGCGTAGCTCGTCGTCGCTCAACCGCTTGAAGTCCGCTTCGAATTTGTTGATTTCATCGACATAGGGACGGATGCGCTTGATCTCGCGGTCGTTTTTGGTGCCGACAATCTTTTTGATGAAATCCCACATCTTTGAAATTTACTCCCGGATTTGATGCAAACGGAGGAGCCTTTTGGCTACTAAGGATTTTGCTAAAATACACCAATATCCCAGCAACTTCTAGGCGTTTGGTGAGTTCCTGGGAGCCTAGCGCTCGATGCGCACGGCGGATTCGACCTTTTCACCGAGAAAACGCTGGCCGACTTTGACGAAACGCTCGGGTGCGTCGGTGACGAAGAAACTATGCACGCCTTTGCCGCGTTGGCGCCCGCCGGCGCGCTTTTTGAGCGCCGCCGCCACTTCCAGGGCGGTCTCCTCGGCGGAATCGACCAAGCGCACGGCGCTGCCCATGAACTTGCGGATGGCTTTTTTCAGCAAGGGATAATGGGTGCAGCCCAGCACCAGGGTATCGATGCCGCTCTGCTTGAGACTGCCGAGATAGGCCTTGACGGTCATCTCGACCACGGCATTGTCGGTCCAGCCCTCCTCGACCAACGGCACGAACAGCGGACAGGCCCGGCTATAGACTTCGATCTTAGGGTTGGCGGCTTTCAAGGCGCGGGTGTAGGCGCCGCTCTGGATGGTCGCCTCGGTGCCGATGACGCCGACTTTTTTGTTCTTGGTGCTCTTGATCGCCCGGCGCACACCGGGCTCGATGACGCCGATCACCGGCACCGACAGTTTTTCTTGCAAGCGGCCGAGCGCGATGGCGGTGGAAGTGTTGCACGCCACCACCACCAGCTTGACGCCCTTTTCGACTAGAAACTCGCTGTTCTCGAAGGAAAAGCGCATGACGGTCTCCACCGACTTGGTGCCGTAGGGCGAGCGCGCGGTGTCGCCAAGATAGACCGTGTTCTCCCGCGGCAACGCTTCGATGATCTCATGCAGCACGGTCAAACCGCCGATGCCCGAGTCGAAGACGCCGATGGCGCTCTCCGCATCCATTTTGGATTTTCGATTTTGGATTTTGGATTGGGGAGTGGACGGCATGGAGTGATTCCGATAATCGAAAATCCAAAATCTAAAATCCAAAATCAGCGAATTGATTGCCCAACTCTTTTTCGCAGGACGGCGCGAAACCGAAGACCTGCTGCCAAACTTCGCGGGATTCCATGCACAGATAAATCTTCACCGTCGGCGCGGCGCGGCGTATCCAGCCGACCATCTTGCGGTACATGTCGACGCGCAGCGGCTGGAAATAGCGCAGCTTGCCGTCGGGACAGACCACTTGCTCGCCGGTGAGCAGCTGGCTGCGCGGAAAGCGCTCGCGCATGGTGCGCTTCAAACCTGGCGTGTCGCGCAGCACGCCGAGACTGACCCAGGAGAGCTTGCGCCAATCGATGGTCGCGAAGGTTTGATCGAGCATGGCGGCATAATCGACTTCCCAACCGGGATACTCGATCATCGGGTCGAAGTGAAAGCCCAAGCGGTAGCCGCCCTCTTGGACGCGCTTGGCGGCGTTTAACCGCTCGGTGAGAGAAGCCGTGCCATGCTCGTCTGCGTCGATCACCCGCTGCGGATTCATCGACCAGCCCACCACCACCCGCCCCTTGGGATCGAGGTCGAGCAAGCCGTCGACACAATCGCTCTTGGTTTTGAGTTCCAAAAGGACGTTGGGCTGTTGGGCGAAGTAGGGCAAAATTTCCCGCACCATGCCGGTGAAGGGCTCCAGCGCCAAGCTGTCGGTGATCTCGCCGGTGCCGATGCGAAAGAATAGGCCGCGATGTTTTTTCAAGGTCGCATCGGCTTCGTCGATCAGGTCGCCGACGTTGCTGAAAACTTTTAGCGCGGCATTGTCGGCCAGATATTCTTGCAAGTAGCAGTAGCTGCAATCCATCGGGCAGTTGCTGGCGAAATTGATGACGAAATAGTTGCAGCACACCTGCCCTTCGCTGCCCGGACACTTTTTGAAAAACTCGCCTTTGTGTTTGGCTAAATAAAGCTTTTTCTTGGCCGAGCCGAAATCGCCGCTGCCATTAGCGGACGCAATGTCGTCTACCACGCGAAACCGCACATCAGGCAAGCTGCGTTGCAAGTTTCGATAGATCGGGCTCGCTTCCGAGCCGCGCTCGACGATCACTTCTTCGGGTTGAAAATTTTGCATTCGGTTCGCCGTCAACTATGCTGATTCGTTGCTACTCGCGGCGCCGCCCAGCAGGGCGAAAATTTCCCCGCTGGCGCCACTATCTGCGGCGGCCGACAACTTTTTCGCCAGCCGTTTGAAATCCTCTTGGTTGGTCACACTGAAGTGAATTTCCAATCTACCGCCCTCCAAACCCGGCGGCACGCTCAGGCGAATCTCCGGTTGCAGTTTGAGAGCGCGAATCTTACCGTGGACTTCATCCTCGGTCTGGGCCAGGCGCGGAAAGCGCAGGCGGCGCAACCACTCCTTGATTTTTTTCACCCTGTCGGCGCGGCCCAGGCGCGGATCGGTGGCGATGTTGTCGAGCTCTTTGCCCATCAAGAGCGCCGCCATGGTGACGCCGTCGCGCAACGCGATCTCCTCGCACCAGTCCATGAAATCGCGCAACTGATTGTCGCCGAGCTTGAGCGCCAAGGCCAACTCGGCCAGCGCCAACCGGTCCGCCGCCGGCCAATCAAGCCAGCGCTTGAGCGTCTGCGGATGAAAGCCCTTGGACTCCGCGTAATCGCGGAACGCGCTCTCCGGCATCGCCTATCTCCTCGGCAAACTCGCTGAGCAGCGCTTGATAGCCGTCAGCCGCCGCCGCTTGACCGCGCTTGCGCGCCCCTTGAGCGAGCACGGCAATTTTTTTCCGCAACACGCGCAAAACCGCGCCGCGTTGTTCGCCGGCGATGCCGGCGCGAAGCAGTTTGACCAGCGCGATGATGCGAAAACGATCCATGCCCCACAGCGAATGGGACAACTGGTCGGCGTGGCCGCCATGCTTGATCACCAACGGTTGATCGATCAACGCCACCGGATAATCCCGCGCGATGCGCAGCCACAGGTCGTAGTCTTCGCACACCGGCAAGGACTCATCGAAGCCGCCCGCCTGGTCGAACAGTTCACGGCAGAGCATCACCGCCGACGGACTGACCAGACAGAGTTCCAAACTCTGAACGAAAATATCCCCCGACGGCTTGCGATGTTTGAGCTTGGGATTGACCCGCGTGCCATTGCGCAGCCAGATCTCTTCGGTCTGGCAAACCTTAATCTGCGGTGAACTGTCCATCACGCGTACTTGAACCGCCAGTTTGTCCTGCTGCCAGAGGTCGTCGGAATCGAGAAACGCGATCAGCCGGCCGCGGCTCTGGCTCACGCCCAGGTTGCGCGCCGCCGACACACCGCGCTGTTCTTGATAAAAGTAGCGCAGCGCGGCACCGAACTGCGCCAGCTGCGCCGCGCTGTCGTCGGTAGAACCATCGTCGACCACGATCAACTCGAAATCGCCGTAGCTCTGCGCCAGCACCGAGCGCAGCGCCGCCGCCAGCCGGGGCCAGCGGTTATAAGTCGGAACGATCACGCTGACGGTGGGTGCCATGGAAATTATTGTGCCGGGACGGCGGGAACCGAATCGCCTACGCGGTTCAGATAAAACTCTCGACCTTTTTGAAAAACTGCTCGGCCATCATTTTCGCCACGCCATTGAGCATGCGCTGGCCGACGCTGGCGATGAGGCCGCCAATTTTCGGCTCGGTGCTGTATTTGAGCAAGGTTTGGCCATTGGATTCTTCGAGATCGATGACCACATCGCCCTGCATGAAGCCCGGCCCGCCCGAACCCTCGCCGCTCAGGATGTAATGGCCCGGCGCTTGTTTATCCTTGATCGCGACCTTGCCCTTGTACGTGCCCTTGACCGACGCCACGCCGACTTTCATGATGGTTTCGTAACGGTCCGGCGCCACCTCATTCATGGCTTCGCAGCCCGGCATGCATTGGGCCATGATTTTCGGGTCGAGCAATACTTGCCAAACCCGCTCGCGCGGCGCGTTGAATGTGTAACTACCTTCGATCTTCAGAAAATCTTGCCTCCGTTTCGTCGACTTGGGATCGGCAAAAACCATAACTTTCACCGGGGCAAAACACAACAGCGTTGCGTTCCGGGGTAAGATTGCAGCAAGATTTGGACGGCGCGCGAAAGTCGCCTGGACGGCAAGGATCGAATCGGCTAGCGCTTGTTTTCGGCGAGCTGGCGCTTCCAGCCGAGAGTGCGCGCCTTGGCGCCGACCTCTTCGGCTTCGGCGATCATGCCCTTCTGCTGGTAAAAGATCGACAGACTGGTGTAGGCAAGTTCATCATCGGGAGCCGCCACGATCAAGCGCTGCGCGATCTCGATCGCCTGATCGAGTTTTTCCTGATGCGCGTAGGTCATCGCCAGCGCGTGCAGCGCATCGGCGTAGTTGGGATCTTCATCGAGGGCGCGCAGATAGGCGGCCACCGCGTCGTCGAAGCGATCCTCGACGAAATGTTCCATCCCCTGGTTATAAAAATCTTCTTTGTTCACGGTCAGGGTAAGTTGGACGGTCTCTGGTGAAAGGATCAGGACGCGGCAGGCGGGGTCGGCAGCTGTTCGGGCCGGCATTGTTGCAGCAAGACTTTCTTTAGCATGGTCGGATTGACCGGCTTCTTGAAGATCACGCCCTGCAACCCTTCGAGACAGCTGCGTTTGATTATGTGGTCCTTGTCGTAGTTGAAGGCGGTCATCAACACCACCGGCAACTCGGGGGTATTTTTCTTGACCGTCTGATAGAGCTCGTAGCCGTCCATGTCGGGCATGACGACGTCGCTCAAGACGACATCGAAGCGACGCCGCCCCAACCACTCCATGGCGTAGACGCCGGAGGCCGCGGTCTCGATGCAACAGCGCTCGGACTCGAGCAGCTGCTTAAGCGACTGGCAAATACTCGCGTCGTCGTCGACGACCAAGACATTGAGGCCGCTCAGGGGAAAACGTGCGCTGGGCTCGGGCCGGGCGCAGGGCTTCTCGCCCGCCGTGGCATCGACATGGAGATCGGTCATCATCTTGCCATCGAGATACTCGGTGGTGCCGTACTCGCCTTCTTCGGCCATCTTAGCCATGCGCGTGGTGATCGCTTGAATCTTGCGCACTTGGGAAGCGACCGATTCGAGGCGGTCCGACTCGACGATATAGTCTTCATCGCTGGCGACCCGCTCGACGTACTTCTGCATCAGCTCGGTCTGATTGACTAGGACTTCCAAACTATTGTTGATCTCGTGGGACAGCCCAACCGCGATCTCGGCCAGGGTGACCAAACGGTCGCGCCGGCGGATCTCACGGATGTCTTTGGCGAAACCGATGGAGCCGATCTCCTGGCCCTGGTCGTCATAAATGATCGACGCCGAGATCGCCACCGGGATCGGTTCGCCTAGTTTGGTTTTGCAGATGGTTTCGAAGTTGCGCACCCGCCCCTTGCCGGCGCCATCGTCGGCACGCATCGCCGTCATCACTTTGCGCGCCTCTTCGATATTCGGATATATCTCTAAAACGTTTTTGCCTAAAACCTCGTCCGGAGAAAAGCCGAGATTCTGCCGCGCGCCGTCATTATAGAATGTAATCGTACCATGACGATCGACGGAGATGATTATGTCAGGCGAGCTCTCGACGAGCTTCTGAAAGTATTGAACCGGCAGGGCCATAGGGTCAGGAGTTGGCTTGCATGATAAGTCGAACGGCGATATCAATGCAAGAGCCTACTGAGACATCCGGTGTACTCGCCCATTTTCTCCATCTCATCCGATTTAGAAGAGTTCGATAAGTCCTATGGAACCGACTAAAGATACCCGTCAACTCAATTGGTTTCTCGCCTGGGCGGTGGTGTTTTGCGACATCGGCACCTCGGTGTACTACGTACCGGGCCTGCTCTATGGCCATGTCAAAGACGCCACGCCGTTCTTCGTCCTGCTCACCACCGGCGGCTTCATCCTGCTGGCGTTGAAGTATATCGAAATCAGCTGGCGCAACCCGGAGGGCGGCGGCGTGGTGACGATCACCACCAAAGCCTTCGGCCCCATGTGGGGTTGCCTCGGCGGCATGCTGATCACGGTGGATTATTTTCTCACCACGGCGATCTCGTCGGTGTCGGGCTTCCAATATATCGGCAGCGCGTTCCCGGCCATCGACGGCCATATCATGCTGCTGTCCTGTGTCGGCATCGCCGTCCTGGCGCTGCTCAACGTCATCGGCATCCGCGAAAGCGCCGGGGTCTCGTTGGTGATGGCCTGCGCGTCGTTTGTCGTCAACATGGTGGTCATCGCCATCGCCGTCGTGACCATGACCGCCGAGCAATGGAGCGCTGTGTTGAGCCGGCTCGGCACCGGCAACCAGATTTCAACTTACCAATTGCTGGTCGGCTTCTCGTCCGCTTGGCTCGCCTTCTCCGGCCTGGAGAGCATCAGCCAACTAAGTCCATCCATGAAACTGCCGCTGCGCAAGACCACCCGCTGGGCGATGGCGGCGGTGATCGTCACCATGGTGGTCACTTCGCCGGTGTTGACCGCGCTGTCCATCGGCCTGTTGCCGGAACATTTTAAAGCCGCCGAGAGCGAACGATTTATCTCCGAATTGGGCGCTATCACCGGCGGCATCGGTGTCAAACTCGCGGTGGTCTTCACCGCCTCGAGCTTACTCTTGTTCGCCGCCAACACCGCGATCATCGGTTCCTATCATGTCTTCCTGGCCTTGGTGAATAGCGAATTTCTCCCCAAGATTATTTCCTTGCGCAGCAAGACCTTCAACACGCCGCATATCGCCATCGGCATCGCGACGGTGGTTCCCGCCCTTGTAGTCTTGGCGAGCCAAGGCGACATGAAGATATTAGGCGACATGTACGCCTTCGGCTTGTTAGGAGCCTTCGTGTTCTCCTCGCTGAGCCTGGACAAGATTCGCTGGCACTTGGGACGGCGCGACCTGGGCTTTTGGATCGGCGTATTTACCACCTTGATGGTCATGGTCGCCTGGGGTGTGAATCTCATCGAGAAACAATTGGCGACGCTGTTCGGCGGCGGCGTCACCCTCATCGGTATGTTGATCGCCGTCGGCGTGCGCCGTTCCTGGTTCGTCGACGCCCTGACCAAGATTCCGCTCATCCAACGCTTGCAGGCGCGCGCCTACCGGGCCTCGGAACATCTGGCGGAAGACGAACTCAAGGGGCTGGTCACACTCGCCGAAGCGGTGGAGATCAAGGCGCTCTACCCATCGACGACGCTATTGGCGATCCGCGACGAAAGCCCGCGGCTGATTCACGAGGGCATCACCCGCGCCAAGGGCAACGGCGAGTCGGCGATCTATTGCATCTACGTCGAAGAGTGGCCCGGCCTGTTCGCCGGCGAAACGCCGCACAAACCCAATGAAGAGGGCGTCAAAACGCTGCGCGCCACGCTCCAAGCGGTGCGCGATAAAAACATCGAAATCATTCCCATCTGGACCGTCGCCCACAACGCCGCCGACGCCATCGCCAACGCCGCCAAAGCCCTCGAAGTCGACACCGTCTTCATCGGCGCCTCGCGGCGCGGCGCCTTCTATCATATGCTGCGCGGCCATGTGATCAAAGGCTTGATGAAAAAACTACCGCGCGACTGCCACCTGATGATCTGCAATTGACTTCACCTCAGTTAAAACTGAGGTGAAGTCATTCTGAGACGAAGTCGAAGGATCTCGACTCAATGCAGCGCGTCTTCTACTCTTCATTCATCTTGCTATTCGGGCTAGAAGTCGCCATCGCCCACGCCGACTTCACTGGCAAAGGCCATGTCCATATAAGATCGCAATCCACGGAAAATTTTCTCAATCCCACTTGCCAGCAAACCAATACCTGCGATCTAAAAAGTTTCACCATCACCAAAGCGGTCAATGAGATCTGGTTCAGCGACAATCCCCAATATCCCACCTACGGCAACGGCGTGATCATCGAGTATGAGACCGACTCGGTGGCGGCGCTGGAGAACTACGCGGTGGTGCAGTTCAAAAAAGGTTGCGTCTTCGACAGCTTGGTCACTCGCACCGGCCAAGTGCGGCGCATGGTCACCGACACCGTGGCGAGCTTCGGCGAGCTGGTGCCGTTTTGCTTTCACCACTGGGTGATCGACTCACAGGATCGCGATCCAGCCTACAACAGCGATCCAAAGTACGGCAGATTTTATTATTTGCGCTGGAACCAGCCCGGCTCCTACGACAACCGAACCGAGAAATTTTACGGCGGCGCCAAACCGCCCTGGCCGGTGCTCTACATGTCGGACTACCCCGCCGGCGCCTTCATCGCCCAAAGCGCGGTCAGAAACGTCGCCCTGGAGTTCAAGAGCTGCATCTACAAAGCGAGCGCGGTGCCGGCTGTGAGCCGGAGAGACGACATTGATTTCGCCAAGCCGATCCACTGCTTCGAATGGCAAAATATTTATATCTACGATTTCGCTAACAGCCCGTGGTGAAAGTCGAGAATGAAGTGGGTAACCGAGGCGATGAGGATCGACAGGAAGAAGAGATCGTGTAGAGTTTATTGCATGGCGATGGGAAAACGAAAACACGAAGAGCAGAGAGGGATGTGGGTGGCGGTGAGCG
>CAMDBU010000091.1 GCA_945889495.1 Syntrophobacter sp. SbD2
AAATTCCTTCCTTCCCCAGCACATTCGCAAAAAACTCCCTTTCCAACTCCACTTATTGCCATTCTTCGTGCCCTCAAAGCCCGCTTAACCCCGTGCCGTTACGGCGATGCAGAGACTGAGATTGGGGTTTCCGGTCAGGCACTAGTTACTCTATTGTTGGCGCCGGCGCTGTATGCGGCGGAAAACCAGGAAGTTAGTTTGCTGGGTCCGCGCTGTGTCGGTGCGGAATGTGTCCAAGCCGCACCAGCGCCGAGCAAGAATATTCTAAATTTTCTGGGCACTACCCCCGCGCAGTTAATCCTCGCCGGTGTTCTACTCATCGCGGTGCGCGTCCTCGCCAAGAAATAACCGACCCGCTCGATCTTTTCAGCGGATACAATCAGCGCAGTTTGACCACCCCCTGCGCCTCGCGTAACGGGCCAAAGTCGACCACGTCATTCACCGTGACTGGTTTGGCGCCGCCGCCTTGGCGCGCGACTTCCAGGACGCTTTCGATGCCGCGGGCCGACGCCGTGCCGTCCTTGCTGTAAGCCGGCAGGGTTTGATCGTAGCCGGCTTCGGCGAGCTCGCGCTCCATACGGAAGACTTTTTGAATCACGCCGACCGCTTCGTTACGCTGGTTGCGGACAAACAATAGGCCGCGCAGCATCGCCGTCAGCACGGCGACCACTTCAGCGCGGTTGCCACGGATCTTCGCCACTGATGCCGACAGGCCTGCCAATGGAAAATCGACGGTGTCGGCAGCCGAGGCGAGCACGTTGAGGCCCAACTCCTTGGCTTGTACCGGCGCCGGCGGGCCGGCCAGGGTAGCGTGGATGGCGCCGGACTTCACCGCGGCCAGGCGCACCGGTAGGTCGCCCGAGGAGACGATGGTAAATTCGTTAGCGTTGACGCCGTAGCTCGCCATCATTCGCCGGGTGATGGTCACGGTGATGCCGCCGATGGAGCCCAAGCCGATGGTCTTACCTTTGAGCTCGGTCATGGCGCGAATCTCCGGGCGGGTGACCATAAAAAGGCTCGGCCGTTCGATCATGCTAAAGATGCCGACAATGGGTGAGCCTTGTTGCGCCGCTAAGGTCACCGCGCTACTGAACGAAGTATAATAATCCACCGAGCCGCCGAGCAGTCCCGACAAGCCGATATTCGAACGAATCTGCACCAGCTCGACATCCTTGCCGGCGTCCTTGAAATAGCCGCGCGCGTGGGCGGCGAATAGCGGGAAGTTATTCAAATCCCGGGCGGTGTAACCGATGATGAGTTTTTTCTCCTGGGCTGACGCCCTTGGCGTTCCCGGAGTGAGCCAGTAGCCCAAGAGGAGCATCGCGGCGATAGGTAAGTGAAATGTTCTTGCGACAATCATGGCTGCCCTTTCCCGCGTTTTGGCTTTGATCAGACGCATATTAGCCATAAAAGCCGTTGCATTGGTATGCGCTTTTGGTGCACTTATTGAGTCCATGGCTACCGTCAATGACAAGAGTTATGGCTGGCGCGCGCGCATCGGCAATATTTCGCCGACCGCCAGCGCGGAAATTTTCCCCTATGAGTTCTACCGCGCCGCGCCCGAAGGGGTGACCGTGGCGATGGCCAATCTGGTCATCCGTGACGCCCGCCAGTCGGCCGAGGTGGAGGCCTCTTGGGCGCGCTTCGACACCGCCATTGAAGATCTCAAGCAGACCCATGTCGATCATCTGACGCTTAGCGGCGCGCCCTTGGTGCTGGCCAAAGGCGTAGCGCGCCACGCCGAGCTGCTGGAATATTTGCGCGACCGCGCCGGCGTGCCGGTGAGCACCAGCCCGCGCTCCTTTGCCGACGGCTTGAAACATTTGGGCGCGGTCAAGCTCGCGGTGGCGACTTCATTCATCCCGGCACACAATGAACTGGTCAGAGCCTTTCTCTTGTCGGAAGGTTTCGAGGTCTTGGGCATCGATAGCTTGGATACCGGCATGACCTCCATCGAGAAAGCCATGCTGTCGCCGCGCCAGGTGTTTGACCATGTCAGAAGCGTCGCGCGCAAGTATGAGCGCGCCGACGCGGCGCTGATCACCTCCTCGGCCTGGCCGACGCTGACCGCGATCCAAGCCTTGGAAGACGATCTCGGCAAGCCGGTGGTGAGCAGCTCCCTGGGACAAATCTGGGACCCGCTGCGAACGCTGGGGATCAAGTGCAAGATCGATGGCTTCGGCGCGCTGCTGAGAACTTTGGCGGGGTAGGGATATGTTTGTCGGATTGAAGAATTTCGGATTGACCACGAAAAACACGAAAGTTACGAAAGTTTCGGAAAAACTTTTTTCCGGCCTTCGTGATCTCCGTGTCCTTCGTGGTGAAATATCTCTTGCGACTTTGCTTGTCATAGCTCTCTTCGCCCTGTGGCTTCCGTCCGTTATTGGCGCTGCTCAGAGTAAGCCGCTGATCAAAGTTGTTGCCGGTTACGGCTCTACCGACGGCGCCATTGCACCGCTGTGGTTCGCCAAGGAGACTAGATTATTCGAAAAGCGCGGCTTGGATGTTTTGCTGGTCGGTATGGGCACCGGGTCGGTGTCCTTGCGCGCGCTCATCGCCAAGGATTTGGAGATCGCTTCTCTGTCCGGCTCCGGTCTGGTGCAAGCCGCGTTGCAAGGCGCGGACACGGTGATTCTCTCGGCGGCGATCAATGGTTTTGTCTTCAAAGTGTTCGGCCCACCGGACATGACTAGCCCGGCGCAGCTCAAGGGCAAGAAGCTCGGCGTCAGCCGCTACGGCGCGACCTCCGACTTCGCGATTCGCTTGGCGCTCAAGAAGTGGGGTCTCAACCCCGACCGCGATGTGAACATATTACAGATCGGCACCACCCAGGACACCGTGCGCGCCATGCAGACGAAAATGATCGACGCCGGCGTGTTGAGCGGCACCGCGTCCTTGGTGGCGCGTAAGTCGGGCTTCCGTGAGTTGGGCGATTTGGCCGAGTTGGGTTTGCACTATCCCATGGCGCCGCTCGGCACGACCAAAGCTTTCTTGCAAAAGAACGAAGCGGTAGTGCGCGAATTCATGCTCGCTTACATCGAAGCGATCCACGACTTCAAACGCAACAAGGAAACCGCCCTGGCGGTGCTGAAAAAATACACTCGCAACGACGACCGCGAAGTGCTCGAAGACAGCTACGGCAATTACTTGAACAAATATTTGGCGTTACCCATGCCGACCCGAGAAGGTATTCAAACCATCCTCGCCGAGCTGGCGAGCACGATGCCCGCCGCCAAGAGCGCCGACCCCGAGCAGTTCGTTGCCTACAAAATCTCCCGCGACATCGAGGCCAGCGGCTTTGTCAAAAAGCTATATGAGAAATAGTTCCGCAAGGATCGGTCGCGGCGACCTTCGCGCTCCCTATTCGGCGGCGCGGCGAATCGACAGCGTCACATCGCCATTCTTAAAGTAAAAATTGCCCAGATCTTTTTTCTTGCCGAGCTCCTCGACCAACTTCACCAGCGGTTTGCGCGCGTCTAAATATTCTTTTCTTGGCGGGGCAGACTTCAAGGCGTCGACGAACTCCGGGCCGGCGTAGTAACGCATGATCAGTTCTTCGTCGGAGATCTTCGCGCCGCCGTACTGGCTTCTGACTTCTTCGAGTGGCGTGTTGGGGATTTGAAAGCTTTCCATCTCTCGGGCGCGTTTGCGGTCTAGAATTTTCGCCTTCACTTCCTTGTCCATGTACTGGGCGCCTTCTTTGCCCCATAGGCCCAGGGCGAATTGGATCACTTGGTCGGTGACTTCTTTGTAGCGCTCGCCGGTCATGATGTTGATCGCCGCTTGGCTGCCGACGAACTGGGCGAAGGGGGTGACCATGATCGGGTAGCCGAGTTCGGCGCGCACCTGGACGATCTCTTCCATCACGTCGGGCATCTTGTCTTCCTTGCCGAGCATTTTCAGTTGATGGCGCAGGTTGGAGATCATGCCGCCGGGCACTTGATGGCGGTACCAGCCCTGATCGTATTCGCGCGGCGCGCCGATCGGCAGGCCGGCTTCTTTCGCACAGCTGCGCAAATGGGCTTCCACCGGCGCCAGGACTTTTTCATTGACCAGCGGCTTGTAGCCGAGAGCGCGCAGATTGTTCACCACGTTGAATACCGACGGCTGCGCCGAGCCGTTGGCCAGCGGCGGGATGGCGGTGTGGACGATGCGAATGCCGGCCTTGACCACTTCGAGTACGTTGAAAGGCGCCAGGCCGTTGTTGCAGTGGCAGTGAAATTCCACCGGCACGTCGCCGACGTTCTCCAGAATGAGTTTCGCCAGGGTGTAGGCGCGGTCGGGCGTCAGCATGCCGGCGACATCCTTGAAGCAAATCCGGTGGGGCTTCATGGCCGCCAACTCGCGCGCCTTGCGCGCGTAGTATTCGTCGGTGTGGCGCGGCGAGATCGAATAAATCAGATTGACCACCGAGGTCATGCCCATTTGTTTCAACTCTTCGACTTCGCCTTTGAGCTCGTCGTAATCGTTCCACGGATCGGACAGCCGGGTCATGTTGATGCCGTAGCCGATGACCAGTTTTAATAGCAGGCGCGGAATGCACAGCGGGCTCAAAATAAAGCCGCCGGTGAGACCGCCGTGGTAGCGCAGCTGGGTGTTTGTGATTTCCTTTTGGCCGTAGCGCACCCAGTCCCAGGGGTTGTCGAGTTGCTCGCGGATGACTTTCTTGAACCGCCCAGCGACGAAAAACTCCATGGCGTCGAAGCCGGCTTGGTCCATGTGGCGCAGCGTCGGATGCATCATGCCGGTGGTCATGTTATGCGCCCATAGGCTGGTGTTCCCGTCGCGCAGCGTGGTGTCGACAATCTTGATCTCGTCCATGGTGTCCTCCAAGCAATACGATTCTCTTAGCGCAGGTTGGCTTAGGATGACAAGGATGGAGGGGCCGTGGAGAACGCAAAGTTCGCAGAATATGGGAAGATGGTTTCCACCACAGAGGGCACAGGGGGAGCACAGAGGTTCGGAAAATGTTTTTTCTCTGTGATCTCTGTGTGCTCTGTGGTGAATAATCTTTAGCGTCCGAAGACGCGATCCCTCACATCCGTTCGGGATGACAAGCCTGGAAAGATTTTTCCCCCGAGCTTTATCTTGACAGGTTCGATTGGACGCGGGTATGACGGAGAGGACTGGAGGAGGCGGCATGTTTGGTATTTCGCGCTTTGCGCTCGTAGTCTTCCTGGGGTTGGTTTCGCTGCCGGCGTTCGCTCAACCGAAACCAAAACTCCGCCCTTTGCATATCGCCCTGGCCAACAATTCGGTCACCATGACGGCGATCTACGTCGCCAAGCAGCTGGGGATTTACGAAAACTACGGTTTTGACGCCCGGGTGTTGGTGTTGGAGCCGCGCGCCGGTTTGGCGGCGCTGTTGGCCGGCGAGTTGGATTTTTACACCGCCATCGGGTCGACTTCGCGGGCGGCGCTGCGCGGTTTACCGGTGCGCGTCGGTTTAGTAGCGCTCAATCTGCCGGACTTCGCGATCGTTGCCACCAAGGACATCGCCAATTTTCAACAGCTGCGCGGCAAGGTGATCGGCGCCTACACGCCGCAGGGGACGGTGAACGTCGTGTTGCACGAGATGATGCGCCGGCGCGGCTTTAAGCTCGACGAATACAAAGTCGTCAACGCCGGCACGGCGCGGGCGGCGGCGCTGAGCGGCGGCGCGGTGCAAGTTGCGGTGTTGAACAGCGTCGAGACCGTGCGCATGGTCAAAGCCGGCTTTCACGTGCTCGGCCGGGCGAGCGATGATCTCGAATTGCCGCAGAGCGGCTTGGGCATGGCCCACGCGATGCCGGCGAGCCGGCGCGACTTTCTCAAGCCGGCGGTGCAAGCGACCCTCGACGCCATCCGGGTGATCGTCAGTCAAAAAGATAAAACCCTGCCGGTGCTGATGAAGCAGTTGGCGCTAAGCCAAGAGGAAGCGAGCTTCGTTTACGACGCCATCCGTCCCGGCTGGGCGTTGGACGGCCGGCCGACAGCGGGCGCGGTCAAACTCGACGCCGAGCTGTCGCAGCGCGACATGGGGCTGAAGGATTTGCCGCGGGTGGAGCAGACTTATGATTTTTCTATGTTGGAGGAGCTCGGGAAGAAGTGAGGAGTTAGTAGTCAGGAGCCAGTAGTCGGAAGTCAGGAGTTAGACTGGGAATCTTGCTGATGGGAATTCATGTGATTGGGTTGCTGCTTGGTGCGCTGGTGATGTTCAGTGGCTCACCAGCTAATGCTCAGGCGAAGAAGCTGCGGCCGTTGCGCATTGCGCTGCCGAGTCATTCGCTCAGCTCGACGCCGATTTACGTGGCGCGCAACTTGGGGATATTTGAAAGCTTGGGTTTCGAGCCGCAGATTCTCATTCTCGAACCGCGGGCGGCGTTGGCGGCGCTCCTCACCGGCGATCTGGATTTTTACACCGCGGCGGGCACCACCGGGCGGGCGGCGTTGCGCGGCGTGCCGGTGCGGGTGGTGATGGTGATGGCCAACCGTTCCGATCTGTGCGTGGTCGCGGCTAAGGAATTCACCAGCATCGAGCAACTGCGCGGCAAGACCTTCGGCGGTTACACGGCGCAAGCGTCGGCCAATATCGTCTTGATTGAGCTGTTGCGCCGCAAAGGTTTGAAGCCCGAGGATTACAAGATTCTCAACATCGGCAGTGCCCGCGCGCCGTCGCTGCTCAGCGGCGCGGTGCCGGCGGCGGTGCTGACTTCCGTCGAGGCGGCGCGACTCGGGCGCCAGGGCTTTCGGGTTTTGGCGCGGGCTTCGGACGATATCGACTTGACTTCCGGCGGCCTGGGCACCGCCATCGCCAGTTTGCAAAATCACCGCGACGTCTTGCGCGCCACCGTGCAAGCGACCCTGGAGGGGCTACGCATCACGGTGGCGCAGAAAGACAAAGTGATTCCGGTCTACATGAAGCAGTTCGCGCTCACCGCGGAAGAGTCGTCCTGGGTCTACGACAATGTCGCGCGCTCCTGGGCGCTTGACGGCAAGCCCACCGCGGCGGCCAACAAGCTCGACTTCGAGTTGACCCAACGGGATATGGGCTTGAAAGAGCTGCCTCGGATGGAGCAGGTTTATGATTTTTCGCTGCTGGATGAGCTCGGGAGGAAGTAGTTGTCAGTTGCCAGTGGTCAGTTGTTAGTTTTCGGATTTGGGACGATTTGGGGAGTTATTCGTATTCATGAAATATTGTGAAGTGTTGTTAGCGTTTTGTGTCGTTGCGCTGTTCGGTTCGTCGGCCGCCCATGGGCAGGCCAAGAAGCTCCGGCCGCTGCGCATCGCGGTGCCGAGTCATTCGTTGGCTGGGACGCATTTTTATGTCGGCAAGGGGTTGGGGATTTACGAGCATTACGGCTTCGAGCCGCAGATTCTCGTGCTCGAACCGCGCGCGGCGCTGGCGGCGCTGACCACTGGCGATCTGGATTTCTACACCGCCACCGGCACCTCCACGCGCTCGGCCTTGCGCGGCGCGCCGGTGCGCGTGCTCATGGTCGGCATGAACCGGCCCGATCATGTGCTGGTGGTTTCCAAGGAGATCACCAGTATTGAGCAGCTGCGCGGTAAAGTCATCGGCGGCTACACCGCCAACGCCACGGTGAATGTTCTGCTCACCGAAATGTTGCGCAAGCGCGGCCTCAAGAGCGACGAGTACAAGATCCTCAACATCGGCACGGCGCGCTTCGGCGCGCTGATCAGCGGCACCGTGCCGGCGGCTTCGTTGAACGGTCTCGAAACCGTCAAGGCGTTGCGCCTGGGCTACCGCGCCCTGGCGCGCGCCGCCGATGAAGTCGAGCTCGCCACCGGCGGGCTGGGCGCGTATGTTGGCAGCATTCAAAGCAAGCGCGATGTCTTTCGTTCGGCGGTGGCGGCGACCTTGGAAAGCATCCGGGTCGCCGCCAGCCAGCGCGAACGGGCTTTACCGGTGCTGATGAAGCAATTCTCGCTCAGCCAGGAAGATGTTGGCTTTGTCTACGACATCGTCCAGAAAGGTTTCGCCCTGGACGGCCGGCCAACGCCGGGCAGCCAGAAGTTCGAGTTCGACCTGGCGCAGAAGGAGATGGGCCTGAAGGAGCCGCCGCGGCCGGAGCAGGTTTATGATTTTTCCTTGCTCGACGAGATCGCCGCGGGTAAAAGATAGACGTTCTGGATTGGCTAGGCCACTTTCGCACGGTTGATTGAATCTCTCGCGCGCAAGCGAAAACGTGATCCGTCATGCCGGCGCAGGCCGGCATTCATCTTCGCTTACGCTAGAAAGTTTAAAGATAACCTGGATTCCCGCGTGCGCGGGAATGACGATAGAGAGCGTTAATCTCAAGTTGATAGATTGATCGGTGAACGGAGGAAGCTATGAACTTACCAATGAAACGAAACATGCGGCTGTGGTTTGCGATTTTGACAATGTTAGCGGCGTTGCCCCAAGCTGTTGTCGCCGACGAACGCGCCACGTTGACCCAATTGCTCAAGGCGCGCTACCGCACGCCGGCTAACGCGGCGCGCGATGGCTACCGCCATCCGGTCGAGGTGCTGAGCTTTTTCGGCGTCAAGGAAAATAGCACCGTGGTCGAGATCCTACCGGGCAGCCGGGGGTATTTTCTCGAAATCATCGCGCCCTATCTGAAAGCCAAAGGTCTCTACATCGCCGCCAACCGCGACGAAAACGCCGCGCCGCGCTATCTGGAGGATCACCAGAAGTTTTTGGCGCGACTCAAGGAAGACGCGGTGTTCGACAAGGTGAAGGTGACCAAGTTCAACGCCGACATGCATGAGGTCGCGCCGGCCGGCAGCGCGGACTTCGTCCTGACCTTTCGCAACCTGCACAATTGGATCGAGCGCAACGAGATCGACGGCGCGCTGCGCGCGTTTCACAAAGCGCTCAAGCCGGGCGGCATTCTCGGCGTCACCGACCATCGCGGCCGCACCGACCTGTCGCAAGAAGATCAGATGAAATTCGGTTACGTGCGCGAGGATGTGGCGATCAAGCTGATGGAAAAGGCCGGCTTCAAACTGGTCGCCACTTCGCCGGTGAAGAACAATCCCAAGGACACCAAGGACTATCCCGACGGTGTCTGGACCTTGCCGCCGACGTTTCGCCTGGGCGACAAAGACCGCGCTAAATACCAGGCCATCGGCGAAAGCGACCGCTTCGTCCATCGCTACGTCAAGCAGTGAGGCGGGTCGCGCAATTAGGAAAAAGATTTAACCACGAAAAACACGAAAGACACGAAAAGGGGATCCGGAGAGTATCCGGCCTTTCGTGAGTATCGTGCTTTTCGTGGTTAAGAATCTTATCCGATTCTGGATCGATTCTCCGATTGTCTCGCGCCAAGCACGCCAAGGACGCAAAGGAAGAATAGTTTCGCCGGTTTAGCTTTGCGAGCTTGGCGACCTTGGCGCGGGGGAGTCCGTTCTTTGTTTCTATCTTTGCCCGTCTAGTGTCGCAAATTTGCTACACCGAGTAGCAAATCGACTACTCGAACTTCTGTTTTAACCCGGCCGCTGCCCCGGCCGCAGTCGCCAAGTTGCCTGGTGTTCTGGTGTCGCTGTCTAGTAAGTTCGAGTTTGTGGTGAACTCATAAACCGCCAAGCAGATCGGCGTGACCATCCCACCGGAAGTATTGGCGCGGGCTAATCGCGTGATTCGGTGATAATGTTTAGAGGACGGCGCTCTCGGATTGGCAACAGGATTAGAATAACACGCATGATCAAACCACTTCTGTTTTCGCTACTGACAACTTTCTTGCTGGCAACTACTCCCTTCGCCGGTGCACAACCGACTAAGCCGGTGCGCATCGGCTTTCTCGGGCCGAACTCGGTCGTCAGCACGGCTAGCCGGATGGACTCGTTGCGGGCGGGGTTGCGTGACTTGGGATATGTGCAGGGGAAGAATCTCGTCATCGAGTCGCGATGGGCGGACGGCAACTACGATCGCTTACCGGAGCTGGTCATGGAGCTGGTACGGCTCAAGGTTGACGTCATTTTGACCTCGGGAACGCCAGGAGCTCACGCCGCCAAGAACGCCACTACAACAATACCGATCGTCATGGTGACCAGCGGCGATCCGGTTGCCGTGGGCCTGGTGGCCAGCCTCGCGCGCCCAGGCGGTAACATCACTGGACAGAGTAATTTTGCTCCTGAACTCAGCGCTAAGCGGGTCGAGCTCATTCAAGAGGCATTTCCGGCCATTCGGCGCGTCGGTGTCCTTTTCAATCCGGACAATTCGATTAACGAGCGGAATCTGCTGATGATGGAGCAAACGGCAAAGGCGCTCAAGCTCGGCTTCCAAAAAATCCCAGTGCGCACAGCCGACGAAGTCAAAAACGCTAACGCCGCGATGTCCAAGTTGCGGGTCGATGCGGTAGCGCTGCCAGAGGACGACTTTCTGAGCCTTCACAACGACAAAGTAATTGAACTGGTGACCAAGCAACGTCTGCCGTCCATCGGCCGTGCCGAGTTCGCCCAGGCCGGCGGTCTGATCGGCTACGCCGTCAATTTTTTCGATCTCTATCGCCGAGCCGCCATCTTCGTCGACAAAATCGCCAAAGGCGCCCAGCCCGCCGATCTGCCAGTCGAGCAGGCGATGAAGTTCGATTTCATCGTCAATCTCAAAGCCGCCAAGCAAATTGGCCGCACCGTGCCGCCCAATGTGGTAGTGCGGGCGGGTAAGGTGATTCGGTGAACAAGGCAATAGGCATAAGGCAAGAGTAAGTCGGAAGACCATGACCAAGAAATTTATTTTCTGGATAGTGACAGCTGGCTTGCTGGCGACTCCCCCATTCGCTGAGGCGCAACAGCCGAAGAAACTTCATCACATCGGTTTGTTGACCTGGGCTGGCGCGCCGACGGCGCCGACACCGTTCGACGAAGGTTTGCGTAAGTTGGGCTACGTGGCGGGACAAAACCTGGTCATCGATGCGCGCTACGCCAACGGCCAGATGGGCCGCTTCGGCGAGCTCGCCGCCGACTTGGTGCGCCAGCCGCTGGACGTGATTGTGGCGCAGTCCTATCCGGCCGCTCTCGCGGCCAAACAAGCGACCGGGAAAATTCCCATCGTCATCATGGGCGCCGGGGATCCGGTGGCGACTGGACTGGTGGCGAGCTTTGCCCGGCCGGGTGGCAATATTACTGGGGTGAGCGCCTTCGAAGAGGAGCTGAGCGGCAAACGTCTGGAACTGTTGAAGGAAGCCTTCCCAAAATTGGCCAGAGTGGCGCTGCTCTGGAATGCCGCGGACTTCGGTATGACGCTCAAGTACCGCGAGCTCGACCGCGCGGCGCAGGCGTTGCGGGTGACGGTGCAAGCTTCGTCGGTTCGGGAGCCCAAGGACTTTGAGAATGTGTTTGCCGAGATGTTGCGCAGGCGGCCCGATGCGCTGTTTGTCATCACCGACCCGTTAACCCAGCTCAATCGCAAGCAAGTCGTCGAATTGGCGGCCAAGCATCGCTTGCCGGCGATGTATGAAAATGCCCCCTATGTAGACGATGGCGGGCTGATGGCGTATGGACCGAGCCAGGCGGAGAACCTGGAGCGCGCGCTGCACCATGTCGACAAGATACTGCGTGGTACTAGCCCGAGCGATCTGCCCATCGAACAGCCGACCAAGTTCGAGTTCATCGTTAATCTGAAGGCGGCCAAAGCACTCGGCTTGACGATCCCACCCACTGTGCTGGTGCGGGCGGATCGGGTGATTCGATGATAGTTGTCAGCGGTCAGTAGTCAGTTGTCAGCAAGAACTTCGGAGAAAATCCATGATGAGATGCTTTGTATTCTGGCTATTACTGACCGCTGGCTCGCTGACAGCTACTTTGCTCGTGCACGCCCAGCCGGCGGGGAAAATTCCGCGGGTCGGTTATATCTCCGGCACCGGTAGCGCCGCCAATCGCGGGCCGTACTTTGAGGTGCTGCGCCAGGGATTGGAGAAACTCGGCTATAGCGAAGGCAAGAATATCGCCTATGAATATCGCGGCGCGCAGGGGCAAATCGCGCTGGTCGAGGGATTGGTCAAGGAACTGATCGATCTCAAGGTCGATGTGCTAGTGCTGCCTATGGTCGGCGCGATCCGCAATGCCAAGCAGGCGACTAAGACGATCCCGATCGTCATGGTGACCCAGGCCGACCCGGTGGCGACCGGTTTGATCGACAGCCTGGCGCGGCCCGGCGGCAACGTCACCGGGCTCAGCAGTTTGCAACGGGACTTGAGCGGCAAGCGCCTGGATCTCCTCAAAGAAGTGGTGCCGGGACTGGCGCGGGTCGCTATCTTGCGCGACGACGATTCGCAGAGGCTGATGGCGCAGTTCGGCATCAAGGACTACGAGGAGGCGGCGCGCGGGCTAAAGATCCAATTGCAATCTCTCAACGTGCGCGGGCCGAAACCGGACTTTGAGGGCGTCTTCCGCAGCGCCGTGAAGGAGCGCGCCGGCGCGTTGATCACCATCACCAGCAACACCACCTTTGCCAATGCCAAGCGTATCGTTGAGCTGGCCGTCAAACACCGCCTGCCGTCGATGTTCGAAGGCACCACCTGGGTCGACAACGGCGGCCTCTTATCCTACTCCGCGGCGGAACTCGATCTATTCCGCCGTGCGGCGACGTTTGTCGACAAGATTCTCAAAGGCACCAAACCCAGCGATCTGCCGGTGGAGCAGCCGACCAAATTTGAATTCACCATCAATCTCCAGACCGCCAAGGCTCTCAACCTGACGATCCAACAGTCGGTGCTGTTCCGCGCCGATAAGGTGATTAAGTGAAGGGAAAGTTAGAAGGCAAAATGCAAAATGCTCGGAGTCTTAGGGTAGTCTTTGCGGTGAGATAGCGCGGCGTGCTGGCGAGTTTTCGTCGGCCGCATGACTAATCAAGTGGAGCTGTGCTAATTAATCCGAGGGCATGTAGAATCTGGAATATGGAATCTGAAATTTTGAATACCTCGCCTAGCGAGGTGGACGCCTTCACCGCCGAGGTGATCCGCAGCGCGGTGATCGCCATCACCGGCGAGATGAAGACCAATCTGATGCGCACGGCGTATCATACGATCATTTACGAGGCCGAGGATTTTACCGTTGGCTTGTTCGACGGCGACGGCAATACCATCTCCATCGGTCTCGGCCTGCCAATGTTTATCCGCGGCTTGTCCGACGCGATCAAGGCCAAGATCGCTCACTGGGGCAAGGACAATATTCATCCCGGCGATATTCTCCTGACCAACGACAGCTACATCATGGGCAGTCACCTGAACCACATGATCTACACGCTGCCGATCTTCAACGACGGCGAGCTGGTGGCGTTCTCGTCGTCGATGGCGCATTGGCAGGACATCGGCGGCCAGTTGGGCGGCATCACCCGGGATATATTTTCCGAGGGGTTGCAGCTGCCCTTCGTCAAACATTTTCGCGCCGGCGTCGAGAACACCGAGATCACCGACATCATCAAGGCCAATGTGCGGGTGCCGCACCGCGCCATGGGCGATCTGCGCGCCCAGCTGTCGGCGATCCGCACCGGCGAGCGGCGGGTCATGCAGTTGCTCAAGCGCTACGGCAACCGGGCGTTCAGAGAGAGCATTCAACTGGTTTACGCTCAGAGTGAGAAGCTGGCGCGCGCGGCCGTTCGTGAGATCCCCGACGGCGTCTACGAAGCCGAATCGTTCATGGACGACGACGGCGTCAACTTCGGTAAGCATGTGCCGATCAAAGTGCGTGTGGTGGTCGCCGGCGACGAGATGACCATCGATTTAAGCGGCGTCAGTCCGCAGGTGGCGGGCTTTTACAATTCCGGCCCGACAGCGGGACGCTCGGCGGCGGAGCTGGTTTTCAAGTGCATCACCACGCCGCTGTTGTTGCCGATCAACGAAGGATCGTTTCGGCCGCTGAAAATTATTCTCCCGCCCGGCCGGGTGATCAGCGCCATGAAGCCGGCGCCGGTGCGGGTCTGGCACACCGTGCCGATGACCGTGTGCGATACGCTGTTCAAAGCGCTGGCCGACGCCTGTCCCGAGCGCACCATCGCGGCGCATTACGCCGATCTGTGCATCGTCAATCCCCATGGCTTCGACGTCGAGACCGGGAGATTTTTCTTCGCCCATATCGGCCATCCGGGTGGCGGTTGGGGCGCGAAATCGGACGAAGACGGCATGAACGCCACGGTGGCGCTCAACGACGGCGACACGCACAATTCCCCGGTGGAAGCGACCGAAGCCAAAAGCCCGATCATCATCGAGCAGCGCGCCCTGCGCCAGGACTCCGGCGGCGCCGGCAAATATCGCGGCGGCTTGGGCGTGGCGCAGCAAACCCACATGCGCAAGACCGCGTCGATCTACTCGCGCATGGAGCGGACCATCTGCGCCCCCTGGGGACTCCATGGCGGCAAGGAGTCGCTCGCCAATCGGGTATCCATCGTCCATCGCGACGGCACGGTGAAACGTTTCGCCACGGGAAAATTCAATCCGACGGAGTTGGCCGAAGGCGACGGCTTCCTGGTCGAGACCGCCGGTGGCGGCGGATTTTGGAACGCCTTCGAACGTCCGGCGGAAAAAGTCTTGGCCGACGTGCGCTCGGGTTACGTGTCTATCGAAGCGGCGCGGCGCGACTACGGCGTGGCGGTGCGCCAGAATGGGCGCAAGTATGAACTGGACGGCTTGGCTACTGAGGAGCTGCGGCGCGCGGTGCGGCAATAGAATTTTCTGCATTTTTGAAATTGAGGACGACTATGGCAGCCAATGAATTTATCGTAATGACCTCCGGCGCGTTTACCGCCGCCTATGTCGAACTGATTCCGCAGTTGGAAAAATTGACCGGGAAAAAAATCGTCACCGCGGCGACGTCCATCGGCACTGGCGACGGGTCGATTCCCAGTCGCCTCAAGCGCGGTGAAGTCGTCGATATCGTGATCGTCGCCGACGCGGTATTGCAAGGCTTCATCAAAGACGGATTGGTGCTGGCCGACAGCTACACGCCGCTGGTGCAGTCGGCCATCGGCATGGCGGTACGCGCCGGCGCGGCCAAGCCGGATATCGGCTCAGTGGAAGCTTTGAAACGGACGCTCTTACAAGCCCAGTCGATCGCCTACTCGGCGAGCGTCAGCGGCGAGTACTTGACCCAGGAGTTGTATCAACAGTTGGGCATCGCCGATCAGGTGATGGGCAAGAGCCGGCTGATCGGCGGCGGCGAGCGGGTCGGCGCGGTGATCGCGCGCGGCGAGGCCGAGATCGGTTTTCAACAAATGAGCGAACTCATGCCGGTGCCCGGCATCGCGCACATCACGCCGCTACCGGCGGAAGTGCAGAAGGTGTCGCTGTTTGCCGGCGGGGTGGCGGCGACTAGCGGCGACGTCGCGGTGGCGCGGGCGGTGATCAAGTTTTTCGCTTCGGCGGACGCGGTTGCCGCCATCGTCAAGAGCGGTTTACAGCCGCTCTCCAAGTGAGGGTGCGCGGGTAGAGGGAGAAGACGGAGAAATGCAACCACGAAAAACACGAAAGGCACGAAAATCGCAATCGGGTCCGAGTCTTATTTTCGTGTGTGTTCGTGTTGTTCGTGGTTAAAATTCCGATTCTTCCTCGTTCAATGCGTAGCGCTGGCCGGCGTTCTTCCGCTGGCCACGGCGACGATCTCGCTCAAGCTCTTGTCCAAATCCAGCGGGCGGCTTTCTCTCACGTCGTCTGCCGGATTGCCGGAGTTTCCGCGAATCGGACAATCGAAGATTGTTTAGCCATGGGTTGCTCGTGTCGGCACCGTGCGCTTACTCACTGGTAGAGGCGCCCGAAGCGTTAGGAACAGCTGAGAGGGGATGGGTGCATGGTGTTGAATTGTTTATTTCATTCACCGCTGACTGTTGCCATTGTCACCTGAGTATTCGTCATGTTGCGCGCCTTGTGGAATTCTCAACTCTGCCGCTGGATACTGGTTCCGTGCGCGGTCTTCGCCGCCTCCCTGGCGCGCTTTACATCATTCTTTTCGTATTTGTCTTCGGTCCGTTTCCCAAGGATTTGGCCGAGCCGACGGCGGGTTTTCTAATGGCTGCGTCGATCGTCTTGGCCGGTGCTTTTGTCGCGCCGCGTTGGCGGCTGGCCGTCGCGCTGGTTCTCTGTGCAGCGACTACGCTAGCTACGGTGTGGTTCATCAAGTTGACTATCGTAACCGCATCGGCGGGCGGCTTGGCGGCGGTCATGTTTATCGCCTTTTGGTTTGGTTCTGGGCGGTCGCCGGCTTCGACTCGCTGGATGGCGATTGCCCTGGGGGGTGGGGCCTTGGCGTTTCTCGGACTGGTCGAGCTGCGCCACTTGGATTGGCCGGCGTGGCCTGATGACTTGCCGCGCGAATTGCGCGAGACGCTTGGCGTCGAGGATGCCCGTGCCGTGACTTTTTACGCCTACGATCTCGGTGGCTTCATCGACCGGCAATGGTTGTGGCGCATCGACGCCACGCCGAACCACATTGCCCAGGTCATCGCTGGCTTGAAGCTGCGTCGCACCGACGCGGTGCCGCCGTCGTTTTTGCGCATGGCGCCGCATTATTGGCCGCGATCACTGCCGACGGGCGCCGAGGCGTTTCAGAGCATAGGGTTCACGGCCGGTGGACGAGGGCAGGACGGCGCGTATTATTTTTTACTATACGACAAAGCGCACGACCGGGCGTTTGTCTGGTTCAAGAACAATTTCTAACCGCTGGTCGCTGGTGTTGACGAAGAGCGCAGGTGTGCGGATACCAGAAAGCGTGCTAACATTTCCGTCGTGATGGTTATCAAGACAGGCCGAAGCGTTGCCGGATCGGCAATCTCAAAGCAAAATCGTGACTAGTTAAGCTGGCCGTCTCGGGTGACAGGGTGAAGTCGACACAGCCAGCGTGAGTATGATTATGCGAAAGCCTTACATTGTTCAATTGTTCAGCGTTCTTCTCGTCGTCGTTGCTCTGAGCTGTGCTGGCCGTTCGGGCCCGGCGGCAAATGTCCTCGGTTCGCCTAAGCATGGTGAGTTCGCCTCCGAGACTGTAAGGGTGGGGCTTGCGACCCGGGAGTACCGATTAGTGGTTCCCAACTCGGTGGATCTGACCCGGTCGGCGCCGCTGGTGATCGCCTTTCACGGCATGCTGATCGACAGCAAGGATATGATGCCCAAGTACACTTTGCTGAACTCGACGGCGGAGAGCCACAAATTTATTCTCGTCTATCCTGAGGCGGTGGGGAAAAGTTGGGCACTGGCACTCGACAAAACGATCAACGATATTGGTTTCTTCGATGCCCTGCTCGCCAAGCTGTCAAAAGAATATGTCATCGACGCCGACCGCGTGTACGTGCTCGGCATGTCCAATGGCGGCTACTTCGCCCATCTGCTCGCCAAGGAACGGTCGAAAGTGATTGCCGCGATGGCGTCCCACTCCGGACCGCTCGGATTGCAAACCCTGGGCGGCATTCATGCCGAGCGTAAGTTCCCGGTGATGATCGTTCATGGCGACAAGGACAATATTTTTCCGGTCAGCTTCGCGCGGGAAAACCGTGACAAGTACCAACGGGAAGGTCATAACGTGAAGTATGTCGAGGTTGCCGGCCTGGGTCATGGCTGGGCGACCAAGTCCAACATCAACGAGTCCATCTGGGAGTTCTTTGCCGCCCATCCGCGCGATAAAAGATAGTTCTCCGCGCCATGAACTTCATTTATCCAGCCAAGTGGACGGTTAACGATGTCGAGCTTCTAGCGGCGGATAGCCAACTCAACGAGGTGCAGTTCTTCGACAAAGTTCCCAAGACGGTTCTCGAAGCGGTAGAAAAGACGATCCTTACGCATCGGCCGGAGTTCTCAGTACGGTTCTATGGTTTCTACGGCGAATCATTCGATGCGCGCTGCTTGCGGCTCATCCCATCGGTGACCAATCTAACGGTCAATTGCATCGACAAAGCAGATCATGCGGAAGTCCTCGGTGAGCTCGCGCATCTCAAGCAGTTATGCGTTGGCATTTACAATTTAACCGAGTTGTCGTTCTTGGACGCGCTACCGCCGACCTTGGAGCAGCTGTCATTGGAAGGGGCCAAGGCGAAGAATCTGTCTCTCAGGGCGCTACCGCGGTTCCGCGGCTTAAAGACGCTCTATCTCGAAGGGCATACTAAGGAGATCGAGAGTATCGCGGCTTTGAAGGATCTGGAAAATCTCACCTTGCGTTCGGTGACGCTGCCTTCGTTAGAATTCTTGGCTGGACTATCCGCGTTGGGCTCATTCGCTCTCAAACTCGGCGGCACGCGCAATCTTGACGCCTTGCCACGCTTGGCGAATCTCAAGTATCTGGAGATCTGGCAGGTGCAAAAACTCGCCGATCTATCGGTACTCGCCGACGTCGTCAGTTTGCAATTTCTCTTTCTCCAATCTCTGCCCAATGTGAAGCGCTTGCCGTCCTTGGCTAAGCTGAAAAACTTACGGAGAGTTTACCTGGAGACCATGAAGGGACTTAAAGATCTGGCGCAGATCGCCGAGGCGCCGGCGTTGGCGGAGCTCCTTTACGTCGCGGCCAACCAATTGCAACCGCAAGACTTCGAATGTTTTTTGCGCCATCCGACGCTTAAAAAGGCCGCCGTGGGCTTCGGCAGTGTCAAGCGCAACGACGAGCTCGCTACTATGTTTCAGCGTGCCGGCATCGCGGATTTTTCGCCGACGGCTTTCGAGTACAGGTGATTAATATCCCTTTGAGGATGGCTGAAATCTCTAGCCGTCAGTCGAGCGAAGAGTTGTCATGCCGGCCCTTCGACCATGCTCAGGATAAACTCCGGCCGGCATCCATCTTGACTTGCGCTGCCTGGCCAAAGAAAAGCTGGATTCCGGCCCCGGGTCGAGTCCGGGGCCGGCTCTGCGCCGGAAGGACGAAAGAATGAGTCGACTTCTAGTTGACCGATTCTGTATCCAAGCCGAGAAATATTTAATGCACGCCGCTTGCCGGCATCCGGCCGCTGGCCACCGCGACGATTTCGCTTAAGCTCTTGTCCAAATCCAGCGGGCGGTTTTCCCGCGCGTCGTCGCGTTCGGCGACCAGGGCGTAGACTTCGATGCGGTTGCCTTCGGGATCGAGGAAGTAGCAGGAGACGGTGTTGCCCATTTCGGTGTAGGCGTGGCTGACGCAATGGTCGATGGGCACGCCTTGGGCTTTGAAGCGGTCGTAGAACTCTTTGATCTCCGCCGGAGTTTCGACCTTCCAGGCGATATGGGCGATCAGTTTGCCGCCGTCTTCGCGGCCTTTGACCAGTGCCAGTTGGTGGTCGTCGATGGTCGGGTCGGCGGTGAGAAACACCATGCGACCGGGGTTCTCGCGGTACTTAATCAAGCCCAGCATGTTGGTGTAGAAGTCGACCATTTTGTCCAGGTCTTTGACATGGAGCACGATGTGGCTGAGGCCGGTGATCTTCGGCATAAAATCCTCCTTGGCTTTTTGGCTTGCGCCGCTTTGTCGGCGTTGATAGCGACAGTATCCAACCCGGTCCGCTGCTGTCAACTTAAACCGTTCGCTGGCTCGACAGGCGGCGGGCAGATCATTTAGTATGCGGCGATCTTTATGACCACGGTGCGCTCCATAGTTGCGGCGATGGTCGCCGAAGGCGAGTCGCGCCATGCCGGCGCGTCGGCGGCGAAGTGTTTTTTCGTCGTGGTGATTTTGC
Source organism: Syntrophobacter sp. SbD2 (assembly GCA_945889495.1). Taxonomy (GTDB): domain Bacteria; phylum Desulfobacterota; class Binatia; order UBA9968; family UBA9968; genus DP-20. Next base: position 19,604 of record CAMDBU010000091.1, read on the forward strand.
TCACCATCGCGGCGATCGTGTTTGAAACCGCTGATGAGTTCGCGAAGTCTCAGGCCGGGTTGCTGCGCGTCGTCGAGTATCTAACGGTGGCGTTGTTTGCCGGCGAATATCTTTTGCGCCTGTGGCTGGCACCTGGGTTGGTGGCCGATGGCTGGCGCAATCCGGCCAAAGCGCGGCTCGCTTATCTGCTGTCGATTTACGGCGTCATCGATCTTATCGCCGTCCTACCGTTTTTCGCCGGATTGATCTTGCCCATGGATGCCGATTGGTTGCGTGTGCTGCGGCTTTTGCGGGTGCTCAAGCTGGCGCGCTACGTGCCGGCCTTGGGGCTCTTCGCCGAGGTGGTGCGTAACGAGCGCCGGCCGCTGTTGGCGGCGTTGATGGTGATGCTCGTCCTCCTGCTGCTCAACTCCGCGATCATGTATGCCCTCGAGCGCGAGGTCCAGCCGAAAAGTTTTTCCAGCATCCCCCATGCCATGTGGTGGTGCATCGTCACCATGGCGTCGGTGGGTTATGGCGACATGACGCCATTGACGAGCGCCGGGAAAGTCTTTGGCGGCATGGTCATGCTCTTGGGCATCGCCATGTTCGCCATTCCCGCCGGTATTCTCGCCACCGGCTTCGCCGCCGAGATTCGCAAGCGCGACTTCGTCGTCACCTGGCAGATGGTCGCCAAGCTGCCGCTGTTCACCCGCCTCGACGCCAGCCGCATCGCCGAGATCGCCAACCTGCTCAAGCGCCAGGTGGTGCCGGCGCAGTTCGCCATCGTGCGCCGCGGCGAACGCGCCGATTCCATGTATTTTATTCTCGACGGCGAGGTCGAAGTCGACGTTCAACCGGCACCGCTCCGACTCGGCCGCGGCCAATACTTCGGCGAGCTGGCGCTGCTCAACGACACCGTGCGCAACGCCACGGTGACCACGGTGTCCGATTGTGAACTCTTGAGCCTCGACGCCGCCGACTTTCGGCGCCTGCTCGATGTCCATCCTGAACTCAAGGAAGAGATGGCACGGGTGGCGCGGGAGCGTCAGCAGCCGTAAGTCTTTCAGCTGGTTGCGGCGTGACGCGCTGAACGGTAATTCAATCTAATATTCCCCGCTGCTTGCGGCGGGCACAACTAAATGGGGTTTCCAAAGGGGGCGAGCATCCCCTTTGGTCGCGAGCGGGGTTCATACCCCGATCGCGAAATGCCAGGTTGATTTGACCGGTTATGGCGAAAGCCCGTATATAAACCCAAATCGACGGTTCGATGGGAGTAACTCATGGGCGGGAATTTCTCTGACCCTGCGAAATACTTTGCCGCGCTAACGCTGGTCGCCGTTATAGCTTGGGCGCGATTCGCCGAGGCCAATCCCTATCTCGCCAAGGCCGGCGAGCCGTTGGTGCGCGCGCGCATCGGCACCTGCGCGATTACCGGCGGCTTCATTCATTTCTACGCCGCCCTCGACAACAAGCTGTTCGAAAAATATGGCATCAACGCCGAGCATATCGTCGTGCGCGGCGGCAGCGTCGCGGCTGCGGCGCTGGCCGCCGATGAGATCAGTTTTCTATACTGCAACGCCGACGCCAATATTTCCCGCATCGCCACCGGCATGGACGGCAAGCTGGTGGCATCGCCGCTGGTGGGGCTCCCTTACGTCGTCCTGGCGCGCAAGGACATCAAGCGGCCGGCGGACTTGAAAGGCAAAACCATCGGCGTCACCCGGCCGGGCGATTTCACTTACAAGTTAGCTAAGGATTTTCTCAAGAAGCATAACTTGAGCGACAAGGATGTCACCCTGGCGCCGGTGGGCGGCACACCGACGGAACGTTATGCGGCGCTGGTCCAGGATGTCTTTCAGGCGATCTTGATTCAGCCGCCGCTCGATGCCCGCGGCAAGAAAGATGGCTTCAACGTCATCTACCATTTGAGCGATCTGGGTGCGCCGTTTATCTACAGCTCACTTTTCTCCAACCTCAAGACCCACCGCGAACGGCCGGCACTAGTTCAAAAAATGGTCGCGGCGTTGGCTGAATCGGTATATCTCGTCGAGAAGAAACCGGAGCTCGGCATGGCGTCGGTGGGCAAGACCTTGCGCATCAGCGATGCCGAGGTACTGCAATCGGCCTACGATGCGTTCGCCAAACGCTTGATTAACCGGCGCTTGATCGTGCCGGCGAAGATGGTCGCCGACACCATCGAAAACGCCCGCGAAGAGGGCACGGTGATCCGGCGCAAAGCCAACGAAGTGTTCGATAATACCTTCGCCGAGAACTTGGAAAAAAGCGGCTTCCTAAAAGAGCTCTGGGGCGGCGCGCTACCGGATGAGCGGAAGCGCTAAGCTGCTAGGCAACGTATGGCGTGGCGCGGACAACGGCGTTTCGCTATTTGCTCCAAACCTCTGAGGTGGTCAATGAATCAGGCCAAAATCTTTATCGCTTCGTCGTCCGAAGGACATAAAATCACTGACGCGCTCTGCCGGGGATTGGAGCGCGAGCTGGGCCCCGCCGCGCAGGTCGAACCTTGGTGGCGTAAATTCGATCTCAGCGCGATTTACATCGAGTCGCTCGAAGCGGCGGTGGAGCAGGCTGACTTCGCGATCATGGTGCTGTCGCCCGACGACACGACCACCAGCCGCAAGCTCAAAAGTTTGGCGCCGCGCGACAATGTCATCTTTGAACTGGGGCTGTTCATGGGCCGGTTGGGGCGCGAACGTTGTTACATGGTGCGCCAGGATAAATCCAAGCTAAAAATTCCCAGCGATCTGTTGGGCGTCAAGTCGGCCAGTTTCCGGCCGAACCGTGGCGGCAATTGGCGTGTCGCCATGGAGCCGGTATGCACCTTGATCGCCGAACGGATCGCCCGCTTGGGATTGCGGCCGAAATTCACCGCGGCGACCCTCGGTCATCATCTCGCGCTGGGCCGGTTTGCCGCCCGGATTTCCGGCGCTTGGTGGGAGCGGATTCATAAAGGCGGCAGCCAAACGATCAGTTTTTTCGCCATCGGCTTTGACCAAGCCAGCGGGCTCATCGAACTCGATGGCCGCTCCTTCGACGCCCGCGGTGTGCCGGTGGGTTTGTGGAAGAGCGAACTCACCCGCGCGGTGATCGACGAAAAGAAACTCCAATATCATTGGCGCGGCTGGTTGCCGGCGGCGCCGCAGGATATTCGTCATGGATTTGGCGAGATCGTTTTCGACGGCACGGCGCAGTCGGCCGAGCCGATGAACGCTGGTAGCGGGAAGTTTTGGGATGTCAATGAAGCCGAGCTCCATCGCACGGCGATCCGCGCCATCGACCTGCGGCGCGCCGGCGTAAATCTGCAACTGGGAGAAGCCGGTAAATTATCCACCAGAGAGCTCGGTCTATTGGTGCGCAAGACGCTGCGATCATGGTAGCTGGCCATCTCTTGGTGTGTCCGTGCGAATCCGACACCGTGGAGCTTTCCGGTTTGCGCCACAGTGACAAACGGCAGGCGATCGCACAGACCAGGGCGGCGCTGAAAAAGACATCTTGCAGCGCCGGCATCATGCTGGCGATGCCGCTGGCGACACCTTGCTGGCTACGCGGAATCGCGCCCATGATGAACTCATGTTGGACGCTTCGAAAGTGCCGAGGCCCCGGCCGACGACGCCCAGGGCGACGGCCAGCGCCAAGTATTCAGTCTCGCTGTTCAAGCGGCCGACCAGCCACAATCCAAACCCCTGCACGGCTAGCCCGAGCGAACTCAAGCGCGCCGTGCCGATGCGGTCGGATAATTTTCCCGCCAGTGGCGCGGCTAGGATCGTCAACAAATAAGTCACCAGCATCAATGTTCCGCCGGTGGTGGCCGGATAGCGCAGCACGTTGATGACGTAGTAAGGGAGCAGCAAGCAAATCGCCGGCGTGATCGCCGGCTGGCTCGGCAAAACTTTTCCCGCGCTCAAGGTACGAAAGGCGCCGTCCGGAAAATAACCCGCGGCGGCTTAAGCGGCGAGCTCCGCTGGCGCTTCGGCATGATGCCGATGGTGATGTTTCGTATGTTCCGCGGCGATCTTCTTGGTGAGCTTTTCTTCCGCTTCGTCCAGCGGTAATTGGTGGGCGAGCTTTTTTAGCAGCTGGACGAAGCGCTTGGGGATTTTTTCGAGACTGTCGTCGCCATCTAACCGTTTCGCTGCCTGAGTAAGCTGGGCTAAGAATGAATCGGGTGTTGCTGTGCTTGGGCTCGGTGCGACGGTGCTGGCAGCGGGGTTTTCTTGCGCCTGTGGCGCACTGGTAGTGGAGAGTTGGCTTGCCGTCACCGCGGTGATTTGCTTGCTGTAGCTGAAGTTGGCCTCGAAACTGGCGATGGAGTCGAGATTGTTCAATTGAGCAATCCGCTGCAAACCGTTGTCGGGGTTGCCGTTAACCAAGCCATTGCCGATCGCCGACAAGGTGTTGAGCAGTTTCTTGATATCCTTGAGTTCTTCTTCATCCAGCGATCCCTCCACTGAAAGCGCGAAACCGCTGCTGGTCGAAAGTTGGAATTCTTGGCCCTGTGCGGCCACCGTTTGGCCGCCGGTACGGCCGAGAAAATCATAGGTCTGCAAGCTGGCGTGGAGCGAGGTGCTGGTGCTGAGCGTCACCTTGTCGCCGTCGGCGGTGATGAGCGAGATGCCGGCGCTCGACTGCACGTCGATGCTGGCGCGGCTGAGCTTCGAGTATTGAAAATTTGCCAGGACATTGGCGTCCGGCCGCGCGGTAGTTGCACTGGAAATCGCATTCATAGTTGCTTCCTCGGTTCAGGCGGTATCTGCCCGTTGAAGATCCAATCGGCGGCTCGCTTGGAAACTTGAATAGTTTTCACTCAACCCGCTTCCGGTTTGCGCCACAGCGACAAAGCGCAGGCGATCCAGCAGACTACGGCGGCGGTTAGAAAGACATCTTGCAGCGCCGGCAGCATGGCGGCGTTTAGCGGCGATGGTTGGCCACCGGGCGCCGAGTAAACGTGCCGGCGCCAGTCGTAGAGCAGGCTCCAGCCGGTGGCGCCCAGGACGATGCCGATGGGGCGCATCATGCTGGCGATGCTGCCGGCGACGCCTTGCTGGCTACGCGGAATCGCGCCCATGATGAAGCTCAGGTTGGGGGCTTCAAACGTACCGAGGCCCAGGCCGACCACGCCCAGGGCGAGGGCCAGGGCGAAATATTCGGTCTCGCCGTTCAAGCGGCTTACCAGCCACAATCCAAACCCCTGCACGGCTAGCCCAAGCGAACTCAAGCGCGCGGTGCCGATGCGGTCGGATAATTTTCCCGCCAAGGGTGCGGCTAGGATCGTCAACAAATAAGTCGCCAGCATCAGCGTGCCGCCAGTAGTGGCGGGATAGCGCAGCACGTTGATGACGTAGTAGGGGAGCAGCAAGCCAATGGCGAAGCGCGCGCAGTTGGCCAGCGCCGAGAGCAAGTTGGCGATGATAAATGGCGCCGGACGGGCGAGGGTCAACTCGATCCATGGCGCGTTGGCGCGTTCACGCCGCTTCGGTTCGGCGAGCGCGGGAAGTATGAACGCGGCGATAGCGGCGAGGACTAAAGCCGGCGCCACGCGGAACAGAAACGTCGCGCGCCAACCGAAGCCGTCGATCAATATGCCGCCGATCAATGGCCCGACGGCGTAACCGACGGCGTTGCACATCTGATAGATCCCCAGCGCTCGGCCGCGGCGTTCCGGCGCTACCGCCAACGTGACTAGCGCCGG
>CAMDBU010000092.1 GCA_945889495.1 Syntrophobacter sp. SbD2
CGGCTTCCACCATCGTCAGCTCATTACGTAACGATCGTTGTATGATGTCTAGTCGTTTCTCGTCTCTCATCGTCAGGGTTGTCATCCTTCCACCCTGACATATTCACGTTGCCGTTAGACCCTGACAGATTCACTTTGCTACAACAGGCAACCTTGCACGGCGGGTCGTTAGTGTCATAATGCGTGAGCTAGATTTGGGACAGTTATGGCAGACGAAATAAGCGAGAACAAGGAAAAGCCGCCGTTTCATTGCGGTTACGTGGCCATCGTCGGCCGACCCAATGTCGGCAAGTCGACGCTGCTCAATAAAATCCTTGGCGAAAAGGTTGCGATCGTTTCGCCCAAGCCGCAGACCACGCGCAATCGCATCACCGGCATCCGCACCACGACGTCGGCGCAAATCGTTTTTCTTGACACCCCCGGCATTCACTCCGGCCATTCGTTGATGAACCGGCGCATGGTCGACACGGCGCTCCAGACTTTGGATGAAGTCGACGGCGTTATCTGGCTGCTCGATGCCCATGACAAGATCAAGCACGAGGAAGAGCGCATCGCCGAGACCCTGCGCGGCGTCGAGACCCCGGTGCTGATCCTGATCAACAAGATCGATCTGGTTTCCAAAGGCAAACTGTTGCCGCTGATGGAGCGCTGCGCCCAGTTACTGCCCGACAAAGAGATCGTGCCGGTGAGCGCGCTCAGGGGCGACGGCGTCGATTTGGTTCTAACCATGGTCGAGAAATGGCTGCCCGAAGGGCCGCCGTTTTTTACCGACGGCGAGTATACCGATCAGTCCGAGCGTTTTCTCGCGTCTGAAATAGTCCGGGAGAAAGTTTTTCTCCTCACCCATGAAGAGATTCCCTACGGCGTGGCGGTGACCATCGATGAGTTCACCGAAAAGAGCGAGAAAAATCTGATCGTCATCGCCGCCACCATTCATACCGAGCGCGATTCGCATAAGGGCATCTTGATCGGCAAGCGCGGCGCCATGCTAAAAAATATTGGCCAGCAGGCGCGCGAAGAGCTGGAAAAAATCTTTGGCTGCCGGGTGTTTCTCGAATTGTTCATCCGTGTCGACGCCGATTGGACGCAAAATCCCAACTCGCTAGCCGATATGGGACTGTGAAAACATGATCCGCTCATTGCCAAAATTCTCACCCGCGGCGCGCGAGCTGCCGCGCAATTTGCCGATCGTCGCCATCGTTGGCCGGCCCAATGTCGGTAAGTCGACGTTTTTTAACCGCCTGGTCGGCGAGCGCCGCGCGATTGTCGACGATCTGCCGGGCGTCACCCGCGACCGCAACTACGCCGAGACGGTCTGGTCCGGGCGGCGGTTTTTGCTCGTCGACACCGGCGGGCTGGAGTCGGAAACCCATGGCAAGTTAGAAGAAAACGTCCAGGCGCAGAGCCATCTGGCGGTGGCCGAAGCCGATGTCATCATGTTTTTGCTCGACGGTAAGGGCGGCCTCAATCCGCTCGACGAAGAAGCGCTGGGCTGGCTGCGCCAAACCGAGAAGCCGGTTTTTTTCGCCGTCAACAAACTCGACTCGCGCCAGCGGGAAAATAATTTATACGAGTTCTACGCCCTGGGTTTAGACAAACTCTATTCGATCTCCGCCGAGCATGGCCTGGGTGTTCCCGATCTGATGGACGATGTGGTCAAGCATCTCGCGCCCAATATTGTCGAGGAAGCGGAGGACGCCGTCAAAGTTCATGCGCCGCTGCGAGTGGCCATCGTCGGCCGGCCCAATGTCGGCAAGTCGACCTTGACCAATCGTTTGCTCGGCTTCGAACGCTCGGTGGTGGACTCGACGCCGGGAACCACCCGCGATGCGGTGGACACGCCATTCAATTTGCGCGGCGAAGATTGCGTGCTCGTCGACACCGCCGGCATTCGTCGCAAAGCGCGCATCGACGACCGCATCGAACGGTTCAGCGTCAGCCGCTCGCTCAACGAGGTGGACCGCGGCGATCTGATTATCCACATCATCGACGGTCCGGAGAACGTCACCGATCAGGACGCGCAGATTTTGAGCTACGCGGTGCAGCGCGGCAAGGCGATTCTCCTGGTCGTCAACAAGTGGGACATAGTGCGCGACACCGGCGGCGACGTCGATAAGTATCGCGAAGAAATCCATTACCGTTTGGCGTTTCTCGAATACGTGCCGATCGCGTTCATCTCGGCGGCCACCGGCTTCGGCGTGCGCAAGATGCTCGAAACCGCGGCGCGGCTGGTGCAAGCCTACCGGCGCAAGGTGTCGACCTCAGCGCTCAACAACGCCCTGCAAAAGATCGTTCAGGCCCACACCGTGCCGCTGTTTCGCAATCATCCGGTGAAATTTTATTACGGCACCCAGACCGGCGTGGCGCCGCCGACGTTTACCTTCTTCGTCAACAAGCCGGACGGCATTTTGGAAAGTTATCAAAAGTATTTGGTCGGCCAGCTGCGCCAGCAATTGGGTTTGATCAACGCGCCGATTCGGCTGCACTTCCGCGCCCGGCGCGAACCGCCCACGGTGGTCAAACGACGCGGCAATTCCCCGAGCCGTTCGCGCAAGCGCGCCAACGATTGACTGATTATGGGCGGTTTTCGGCTGAAGAAAACTGCGACCGGCGCGAAAAAAGATTTGTAAAAACAAAATCTTTCGCGTCATCGGCAGATCATTTTAATTTCCCGTCTGGCCTTCGCCAAACAATTATCCTATCATTCCTGACTTGTCAGGCGGTGCGTGCGATTGACAAAGCGCGGACGAATATGATTCAGCCTTCATTATCTTTCGCTGAAGGAAGCTCGTCGACAGTGGCGATGCCGAACGATCATGCGCCTTGGCTGGCGTTGGCGCGCGTCAAAGGTTTGGGTTGCGTGAGTTTCAAAAAGCTCGTCGCCCACTTTGGCGATCCGACCCGAGCGCTAGCGGCGCCGCGCAGCGAGCTGGCCGCCATTGACGGACTGCATCGCGACGCCGTCGATGGCATCGTTGGTTTTACCCAGTGGGCTGAAGTCGACGCAGAGTTGACGCGTATTCGCGACAACGGCGTTAGGCTGGTGCGCTACAGTGACGGCGATTATCCGGCGCGCTTGCGCAATATCGCCGATCCGCCGCCGCTGCTTTACATCAAGGGCGCACTCACCGCCGCCGATGAGCGCGCCGTGGCGATCGTCGGTTCGCGCAGCGCCAGCGACTATGGCCGGCGCGTGGCGCGGGATCTGGCGCGCGGTTTGGCGTCCTACGGATTCACGGTGGTGAGCGGCATGGCGCGCGGCATCGACGGCATGGCCCATGAGACCGCTCTGAGCGCCGGCGGACGGACGATTGCCGTGTTGGGCTCCGGCGTTGAGCGCGCCTATCCGCCCGAACATGAAGCGCTGTACCAGCGCATCATTGAGCATGGCGCGGTGATTTCCGAATTGCCCATGGGCAGTAAGCCGCTGGCGTTTAATTTCCCGGCGCGCAATCGATTGATCAGCGGCATGTCGCTGGGGGTGGTGGTGGTCGAGGCGACGGCGAAAAGCGGCTCGTTGATTACTGCGCAGCTAGCCATTGAGCAGGGGCGCGAAGTGTTCGCCGTGCCTGGCGAAGTCGGTTCGAGCCGCAGCCGCGGCGCGCACCAGCTGATCCGCCAGGGCGCCAAACTGGTCGAGTCGGTGAACGATATAATCGAAGAGATCGCGCCTCAGCTGGCGCGCCAGCCCGGCGCCGACGCCAAACCGCCAGCGCGGCAACTGCCGGAAAACACCAGCGCGGCGGTGCGAAAAGTATTCGCCCTGCTGCAAGAGCGTTCCTTGCAGGTCGACGAGATTATTGAAAGCAGCGGCCTTGGGTCCGCGCAAGTGCTCGGAATTCTATTGGACCTGGAGTTGCAAGGATATTTGAGGCAATTACCGGGAAAAGTTTATGCGGTTGAAAGATGACGCGGGACTTCTCGCGTCATTATTATCGCCGATTGTGAGCTAACGATTATGCCAGCTAAGCATCTAGTTATTGTCGAGTCGCCGGCCAAGGCGAAAACCTTGGAGAAATATTTAGGCCGGGATTACCAGGTCAAGGCCTCGGTGGGCCATCTGATCGATTTGCCCAAGAGCAAACTCGGCGTCGATATCAAGAAAGGCTTCGCCCCCGACTTCACGGTGATTCTCGGCAAGAAAAAAGTCATCGATGAATTGAAAAAAGCCGCCAAAGGCAAACAAAACATCTATCTGGCTTCCGATCCGGATCGCGAGGGGGAAGCGATCGCCTGCCATATCGCCGATCACGTGGTGAAAAATCATAAGAGCGTGCACCGCGTGCTGTTCAATGAGATCACCAAAAAAGCGGTGCAGGCGGCGATCGCCAATCCGTTGGAGTTGGATCGCAACAAATTCGACGCCCAGGTGGCGCGCCGGGTGCTCGACCGCTTGGTCGGTTACAAGATCAGCCCGATTCTGTGGACCAAGGTGCGGCGCGGTTTGAGCGCCGGCCGAGTGCAATCGGTGGCGGTGCGCTTGGTGTGCGAGCGCGAGAAAGATATCCGCGCCTTCGAACCGGTGGAATATTGGTCGCTGACGGCGTTGTTGGAAGGGCGCTTGCCGCCGCCGTTCAAAGCCAAGCTGGTGCAGTGGAAAAACCAGAAGGTCGACAATAAAAAGTTTCGCCTGGAAAATGACGCTACGGTGCAGTCCATCGTCCAGTCGTTGACCGGCGCGTCCTGGGTCATCGGCGAGGTCGAAAAGAAAGAACGGCGCCGTTATCCCGCGCCGCCGTTCGTCACCAGCAAACTGCAACAGGAAGCGTCGCGCAAGCTGGGCTTCCAGCCCAAGCGCACCATGCAGCTGGCCCAACAGCTTTATGAAGGCGTCGAGTTGGGCAGCGAAGGTTCGGTCGGCCTGATTACTTACATGCGTACCGATTCGACGCGCATTTCCGACGACGCCATCGGCGCGGTGCGCGGGTTTATTCAAGGCGAATATGGCAAGAACTATCTGCCCGGCAAGCCCAATACCTTTCGTTCGAAGAAAGGCGCCCAGGACGCCCATGAGGCGATTCGGCCGACTTCCACCGATTACTCGCCGGACAAAGTGCGCCGCTATCTGCGCCGCGACATGTTTCAACTCTATTCGCTGATCTGGGATCGTTTCGTCGCCAGCCAGATGGTGCCGGCGGTATACGATCAGACCGCCTTCGACATACCGGTGAACGAAGCGCTGTTTCGCGCCACCGGCCAACAGATCAAGTTCGACGGCTTCATGAAAGTTTACATCGAAGGGCGCGACGAACGGGCGAGCCAGAACAACGAAGAGGACGAAGATGGCGTGCAGGATTTGGACGGCGTCTTGCCCGACTTGCAGAAGGGCGATGCGCTCAAACTCCAAGCCATGGAGCCGCGCCAGCATTTCACCCAGCCGCCGCCGCGCTTCACCCAGGCATCGTTGATCAAAGAGTTGGACGAGAAAGGCATCGGCCGGCCGTCGACCTACGCGGCGATCATTTCCAACATTCTCGACCGCGAGTATGTGGCGCAGAACGAGGGGCGCCAATTGCTGCCCACCGATTTGGGTTTCCTGGTCAACGATCTGTTGGTCGAAAGTTTCCCCGACATTCTCAACGTCGAGTTCACCGCCAGCATGGAGGACCAGCTCGACAAGATCGAGGACGGCAAGGAAAAGTGGACCAAGACGATGAAGCGGTTCTACACGCCCTTCGCCTTGGATCTGAAAAAAGCCGAAAAAGAGATGCGCGATGTCAAACGGCAGGAAGTGCCCACTGACATCGCCTGCGAGAAATGCGGCAAGTTGATGGTGGTCAAATGGGGCCGCAACGGCGAGTTCATCGCCTGCCCGAGCTATCCCGAATGCAAAAACACCAAGAACTTCAAGCGCGACGAAAAGGGCGAGATCGAAATCGCCGTCGAGGAAACCGTCGACGAAGCCTGCGAGAAGTGCGGCCAGCCGATGCTGCTCCGCTTCGGTAAGTTCGGCAAGTTTCTCGGTTGCAGCGGCTATCCCGAATGCAAAAACATCCAGCCGCTGCAAAAGCCGGTGGATCTCGGCATCAAGTGCCCGGAGTGCAAAGAGGGCAACATCAAAGAGCGCAAATCGCGCTGGGGCAAAATGTTCTACGGCTGCGACAAATATCCCGAATGTAAATTCGCCACCTGGGATAAACCGCTGCCGATCCCCTGTCCCGACTGCGACAGCCCGATCTTGGTCGAAAAAGTGCTCAAGCGCACCGGCACGTCGCATCGCTGCTACAAGAAGGAGTGCGGCTACTCCATCCAGGTGGAGGAGCCGCCGGTGTCGGCCGCCGCCGCGCCCACTGCCGCTCCCGCCCATTAGGTTGCTTGCAACGACCTTGGCTCCACGGTAGGGAAAGTCGTGCTCGTGCTCGTGGTTCGTGATCGTGATCGGATTCGGATTACGAACACGAGCCACGAGCACGAGCACGCAACCGACAACCAACGCGGCGATCGGCACTTTACTAAAAATTTATGCAACCAACGGTACGTATCATCGGCGGCGGTCTCGCCGGCTCGGAGGCGGCTTGGCAGTTGGCGCGCCGGGGCGTAGCGGTGGAGCTTTTCGAGATGCGCCCGCAGCGCATGACCGAAGCCCACGCGACGGCCAACTTCGGTGAGCTGGTGTGCAGCAATTCGTTGCGCTCCGATTCTTTATCGGCGCCGGCCGGCTTGCTCAAGGCCGAGATGCGCCAGTTCGACTCCTTGGTAATTCGCGTCGCCGAACAAAATCGCGTGCCCGCCGGTTCGGCGTTGGCCGTCGACCGCGATGGATTCGCCGCCGGCTTGACCGCGGCGGTGGAAGCCTTACCGCAAGTAAAAATTATCCGCGAAGAAGTGAAATCCATTCCCGACGCCGGCGTGGTCATCCTCGCCAGCGGGCCGTTGACTTCGCCCGATCTGTCCCACGATTTAACCGCCAAGTTGGGCGAGGAGCATTTGTATTTTTACGACGCGATCTCGCCGATTGTCAGCGCCGAGTCGGTGGACATGAACATCGCCTACCGGGCGTCGCGCTACGACAAGGGTGGCGACGATTATCTCAACCTGCCGCTGACCCGTGAAGAGTACTACGCCTTCATCGACGCGTTGGTGGCGGCGCAGCGCGTGCCGACCCATACCTTCGAGCGCTTCGTGCCCTTCGAAGGCTGCATGCCCATCGAAGAAATGGCCGACCGCGGCAAGGAGACCTTGGCCTTCGGTCCCATGCGCGCGGTGGGATTGATCGATCCGCGCAGCGGCAAGCGCCCCTACGCGGTGGTGCAGCTGCGCCAGGAGAATCACGAGCGCACGCTATATAACCTGGTCGGCTTTCAAACCAAGATGACCTATGCGGAACAGCGCCGGGTGTTCGCTATGATTCCCGGTTTGGCCGGCGCTGAGTTCGTTCGCCTCGGCAGCTTGCATCGTAATACGTTTATCAACGCGCCGCAGCATCTGACGCCGACCTTGCAATGGCGCCAGCGCGAGTCGCTGTTTTTCGCCGGTCAGATGACCGGCGTCGAAGGTTACATCGAGTCGGCCGCCGTCGGCATGCTCGCCGGCATCAACGCGGCGCGTTTGCTCGCCGGGCTGCCGCTCTTAGTGCCGCCGCCGACCACGGCGCTGGGTGCCTTGCTGCGTTACATCACCGATCCCGAGCGCAAGCGCTTTCAGCCGATGAATGTGAATTTCGGCCTGTTGCCGCAATTACCCGGACGGCTGCGCGGCAAAGCGAAAAAAGAAATGCACTCCCAGCGCGCGCTCGCCGACCTGGCCGCGTGGCTCAGCGAAACCGGCGTGGTCGCTGGCGCTACGGGGTTTCGTGCGCCGATTGAAGCGGCGACGGTAGCGCTGCCATGAGCCCGCGGCGCGCCGCTTTCCTCGATATCGGCACCAACGCGATTCTCTGCTTGATCGCCGATATTCGCGACACCGGGCGCTTTCGCGTGCTCGATGATTTGGCCGACATCGCCGGCCTGGGCCAGGGCGTCGATCGCACCGGCGAGATTGGCGCTGCCGGTGAAGCGCGCGCCCTGGCGGTGCTTCAGCGATACCGTGAGCGCTGCGACGATCTCGGCGTCGAAGAGATCGTCGCCGTCGGCACCAGCGCCCTGCGCGACGCCAGGAACAGCGCGGAGGTCCGAGCGCGCGTGCGCGCTACGCTGGGCATCGATGTGCGGGTGATTTCCGGCGCCGAGGAAGCGGCCTATTCTTTTCTCGCCATTCAACGCGGCTTGTCGTTACCGGGCCGCGATCTCTTGGTTATCGATATCGGCGGCGGCAGCACGGAATTTATTCTCGGCAACGATGGCGGCGTCGAGCGCGCCGTCAGCATCGATGTCGGCTCGGTGCGTTTGACCGAGCGTTATTTGCACAGCGATCCGGTGGCCGGCGCGGAAGTGGCGGCCATGGACGGCGCCATCGAGATCGAGCTCGCGCGCCTGGCCGGCGAGTTTTCTTCTCAATCAGCGGCGCTCACCTTAGTCGGTATCGCCGGAACTTTTACGACGGTCGCTGCCATGGACAAAAAACTGGCGCGCTATTCTCATAGCGAAGTGCATGGCTGTCAGGTGAGCCGCACCGCGGTAAAGCGCCAGATCACCCTGCTGCAAGAAAAATCCCTCGCCCAACGCAAACAGATCGTCGGTCTGGAGCCCAAGCGCGCCGACGTGATATTCGCCGGCGCCTATCTGATCGACAAAATCATGCAGCGGTTCGGCGCCAGCCAGGTAGTAGTCAGCGACCAAGGGGTGCGCTATGGCCTGCTCCACGAAGTCGCGCAAACGGTATAATCGCGGTTGACATCTGCTGGCGATTTGGCAAATATCTGCGGCTGTTGCGCGGCGCCGGTGGCATTAGGCAGTTTCCCTAGTACGGCGAAGCATCAACCGGATGGGGAAGGGCTTCCACCACGAAAGGCACGAAGGTTTCGGACAATTTATTTTCCGAATTTCGTGCGCTTTGTGTCCTTCGTGGTGAGATTGAATCTCCTATCGAATGTTTGTACCCGGGGGGATGAAGTGCCATGACCAAGGCTGAGTTAGTTGACGCGGTGGCCAAGAGCGCCAACATCACCAAACTGGCGGCGGGGCAGGCCGTCGACGCGACCTTCGCCGGGATCGCCAGAGCGATCCGCAAGCACAAGCGAGTTCAAGTTCCCGGCTTTGGCACCTTCACCGTGCGCTCGCGCAAGGCGCGCCAGGGCGTCAATCCGCGCACTGGTGACGCGATCGCCATCAAGGCCAGCCGCACCGTCGGCTTCAAGGCCGCGCCGGTGCTGAAAAAGGGGCTGTAGTCTTGCCCGTGATCGCCATGGCCACCGCGGGCAACCCGGTGGCTTTTTTTTCGCGTTGAGCCGGCGCTGGCGGCGCGCGCGGCCAGCGCTTGATGATGGCGGCGCCGAAACGTACAATGGCAAAAAATTAGAAAGAGCGTTTATGTCGATCAAAACTGAAAAAATCTGGATGGACGGCCAACTGGTGCCCTGGGAGGATGCCAAGATCCATGTGCTCAGCCATGGCTTGCACTACGGCACGGGCTATTTCGAAGGGATTCGCTGCTACGAATTGGCCAATGGCCGCTCGGCGGTGTTTCGGCTCCAGGAGCATATGCAACGGCTCGCCGACTCGGGAAAAATTTTGGGTTTCCCTTTGCCCTTTTCGGTCGAGCAGATGTGCCAGGCGACAGTGGATGTGATTCGCGCCAACAAGCTCAAGGCTTGCTACGTGCGGCCGTTGGCCTTTCTCGGTCTCGGCGAGCTGGGGGTCTACGCGCCCAACAATCCGGTCAACGTGATCATCGCGGTGTGGCCCTGGGGCGCCTATCTGGGCGACGACGGCATCAAAAACGGCATCCGCGCCAAGGTGTCGTCCTACACGCGCCATCATGTCAACGCCACCATGACCAAGAGCAAGACTTCGGCGAACTACGTCAACTCGGTGCTCGCCAAGGCGGAAGTGAAAAAGGCCGGCTACGACGAAGCGATCATGCTCGACACCGAAGGCTACGTTTCGGAGGCCAGCGGCGAAAATATTTTCATCGTCCGTAAGGGCGTGATCAAAACCACGCCGCTGACTTCGATCCTACCGGGCATCACCCGGGAGTCGATCATCACGCTGGCGCGCGACAAGGGTTATACCGTGGTCGAAGAGCGCTTCACCCGCGACGAGCTGTACATCGCCGACGAGGCGTTTTTCACCGGCACGGCGGCCGAGCTGACGCCGATCCGCGAAGTCGACGACCGCCAGATCGGCGCCGGCCGGCGCGGCCCGGTGACCGAAGATATTCAAAATACTTTTTTCGATGTCATCAAAGGCAAGAGCGGGGAAAAGTACGCCGGTTGGCTCTATGCCGTTTAAGACTCGCCTGGGTTTTATCGTTGCAGTTAACCGCCAGCTTCGACTATTACATCCACCATGGCTTTAGCCGCTGATCCCACTCTGCGGGTGACCATGCTGCCGCGCGATACCAACGCGCGCGGCACGATCTTCGGCGGGGTGATTTTAAGCCATATCGATTTGGCCGGCGGCATCGCCGCGGCGCGCCAGGCGGCGCGCAACTTCGTCACCCGGGCGATGCGCGAAGTGGAATTCATCGCGCCGGTGTACGTCGGCGATGTGGTGAGTTTTTACACGACGGTTCTGCGCGTCGGCAAGACTTCGGTGACAGTGCAGGTGAGCGTCGAAGCCGAGCGCGCCATGGTGACCGAGGCGGAAGTGATCTATGTCGCCGTCGATGAAGCGGGTAAGCCGATTCCACTCAAATAGCGTTCAGCCATCGTCAAACCAATTCGTTTCTGCGAGCAATTTACGGATCGTTCGCGGCGCAGGCCGAGCCGCCGTTGGCGCGCAGAAAATCCAGCGCGGGTTGTCTGATCGCGTCGAGGCGCAACCAGTGACCGCGCTCGGGCAGCAACACCAACCGATGCGGTTTGCCGAAACTTTCGAGCTGGTCATTGAGCAATTTGGCTTGCGACACCGGGATCATGCCATCGTCAGTGCCATGGAGGATCAAGGTCGGCGCGCTCCAGCGCGCGGTTTCGGGTAAATAATTTTCCAGCTTGGGCGCCGCGTCGCCGTTGGGATTGAGCAGCTTGCGGATCCACATGCTCGGCGTGTCGCGATAGAGCCGCGGCAGATCGTAGGCGCCGGCGAGTAGCAGCACGCCTTTGACGCCGTCGATTTGATTGACCAGCGCGGTGGCGACCACGGCGCCGCGGGAAAATCCATAAAGATAAATCCGCTTGGCGTCGACCCACGGCAGTCGCTTGGCCAGGGCGACGGCGTCGAGCACCACCGCGCGGGTGGTCGCTTCGATGCCGCCGGCGACTTTGGTGTCGCCTTAACCGGGCAGCGACAACGCCATGGTGGCGTAACAAAGTTCGCCGGCGAAGGTTTCCGCCGCCGGCAACAAACGGCGCGCGCCGACGCCGACCCAGCTATGGCCATGGAGCATGACCATCAGCGGAAACGGCCCCTTGCCCTTGGGCCGGTTGAGAAAAGCTTCAGCTTGGCCGCCGGCGCTGTCGAATAGGAAGCGCTGGTTGGTCGCTTCCGGCAGGCTCGGCAAATCGCGTGGTGCGATGGTGCTGACGGCGGCGCAGCCGGCCGCCAGTAGTGCGCAAATGGCGAGCGTTGCAATCCATCGTCCCATAGCGGTGTACTAACACCCCGCCAGGCAAAGTCAAAACGTTTGCACCCGGCGGGCGCATTCAGTATCACTGGTGGCGGCCCATGAAAAATCGCTATCTCGGACTGCTCCTAACAATTCTTACTTTGCTCGGTTGCGGCGACTCGGCCAAGACGCCGAAGATTTTGCGCGTCGGCTTCGTGCCGGCGGAGGATGCCGCGGCGGTGATGCAGAACGCCCAGCCGATCGTCGAGATTCTCAGTAAACAGTTGGGCATGGAGATTCAGCCCTTCGTCGCCACCGATTACACCGGCGTGGTCGAAGCGCTGCGCGCCAACAAGCTCGATGTGGCCTTTCTCACCCCGGCCTCCTACGTGCTCGCCAAGAACGAAACCAACGTCAAGGTGGTGCTCAAGTCCGAGCGCAAAGGCATTCCCTCCTACTACGCGGCGATCATCACCCGGGTCGACAGCGGCATCAAGTCCCTCGACGATCTACGTGGCAAGAGCTTCGCCTTCGGCGACGCGCTATCGACCACCGGCCATGTGTTTCCGCGCAAGATGTTCAAGGAACGGGGCATCGATCCGGTGCGCGACTTCAAACAAGTGCTTTACTCCGGCGGCCATGACGCCACGGTGTTGGCGGTGCTCAACGGCAAAGTCGACGCCGGCGCGACCTACGCCAACTCGCCGGATAGTAAAGACACCGCCTGGATGCGCTATCTGAAAAATCCCGACGACGTGAAGAAAATTCATGCCATCGCCTTCTCCGAGCCGATCCCGGCCGACAATCTGGTGATCAACGGCAATCTCGACGAGCGCTTGGCGAAAAAGATCGAAAAGATTTTCGTGGAGCTGTCGGCCGATCCCAAGGGTAAAAAAATGCTCCGCGAGCTGTACCAAATCGATGGCTTCGTCAGCGCCACCGACAAAGACTACGATTCGGTGCGCCAGGCCTTCGTCGACGCCGGCATCCCGCTCAAAGAGGCGCTGCAGAAAAAAAAGCCGTGACCATCGTCGAGATCCGCGACCTGACAACTTCCTACAATGACGCCGTGCCGGTGTTGCGCGGCGTCAACCTCAAAGTCGAGCAGGGCGAGTTCGTCGGCGTCATTGGCCTGTCGGGCTCGGGCAAATCGACATTGCTACGCAGCATCAACCGCCTGATCGAAGTGGACGGCGGATCGATTGTCGCGCCGGCTAATCTACTTGGCGGCCAGCGCGATGGCGTCATCGACATACTCAAACTTAAATCTAGTGAGCTGCGCCAAGCGCGCCGGCGCATCGGCATGATCTTTCAGCAGTTCAATATCGTTAAGCGCTTGTCAGTGATCGATAACGTGCTGTCGGGCGGTCTAGGCTACCAGCCGGCCTGGCGCGGCATGCTGCGGATTTTTCCCGAGGCCGAGCGGCGCCGGGCGTTGATTAATCTGCAACGGGTCGGCTTGCTCGACCACGCCTACAAGCGCGCCGATGAACTCAGCGGCGGCGAGCAGCAGCGGGTCGCTATCGCCCGCACGCTGATGCAAGAGCCGGCGATTATTCTCGCCGATGAACCGGTATCCAGCCTCGATCCTAAACTATCGCGGGTGGTTCTCGACATCCTCAAACGAGTCTGCCGCGAAGACGGCATCACCGCCCTGGTGAGCTTACACACCCTGGAGCTGACCCGCGAGTACGCCGACCGGGTGGTTGGCCTCAAGGCCGGCCAAATCGTCTTCGACGGCCGCACCGAAGATCTCACCGAGAGTGTAGTCGATGCGGTTTATGGGCCGAGCGATTAGCGAGCAGGATGGTCGACCTCGCTTGGCCGCTCAACGTAGTCAAAGAGCGTCCGAATCTCGTAATGATCGCTTTTAAACAACATAGGCGGTTCGCGGCCTTGCCAGTTCGCGGCGCGGTATGATAATCGCCAACGACAGGAAGACATTTATAGGACACCGGGCCCGTGACCGAACAGGAAAGAACTCTTATCGCCGGTTGCGTCAAGGGCGACAAGGTCGCCTGGGATGCGTTTGTCCGGCAATACTCAAAGCTCGTCTATCACACGATTCGCCAGACGCTGACTCTGCATCACACTGACCGCCGCGAAGATGTTGTCGACGAGCTTCACCAGGAGTTCTTCATTGCGATTCTCCAAAACAAATGCCGTAAGCTCAGTCAATTTCGCGGCGACGGCGGCTGCACCCTGGCGAGCTTTCTGAGGGTCGTGGTAGTGCGTCTGACGATCGATCTTCTGAGAAAGCCGCCGACACCAACCGTGGAAGTGACCGAATCGCTGGCATCCGGCCAGCCCGACGCTGCTGATTCGTTGATCGACCGGGAGGAACAGAAGTCGCTTTCCCGAGCGTTAGAAACTCTGTCCCCTCGTGATCGGCTAATTGTTCAGCTTTCTTATCATCAATCCCTTCCGGCCGACGAGGTCGCGGCGATTCTCGGTATGTCTGTCGGCGCGATCTATACACAAAAGAGCCGCCTGTTAGCTCGTTTGAGAGAAGTTTTGAAATAGTTTCGAACCCGGTGAGAAATCTTTCGCCATGCCGCTTTATAAGGACGAGACTCCGAGCGAATGACAGATGCCTCAGATGCCCCTATTCTATGGGTACCGCATTTGGGAGCTGCCATTGGAACTCTTTCCTGTGAGTCAAAAGCCTCGCCAACCCCATCGAAGAATTCTCATCCATCCCATTCCGGTTTGCCTGACAAAAACTAAGTTGCTGTAAGAAATACCTCGACCTCCCGTCTATTTGGGCAATGGAGGTGCCCAATGAGATTAATCACTTTACTAATTGCTGTTGTTATTTCGGCCTGTGCGCCAATTGGAGAGATGATTCAGAACGCCGGCCAGCCATCGGTTAGGACGGTCTCCACCACGGAGCCGACCATCGACCAGGCCCAACTTGAAGCCTACAACGGCCCAAAGGCCAGAGTCGCTGTTTCTAGATTCACGGACCAGACAGCGAAGGGTAGGGGAGGTGCCCATGGACCTTACGGTATTCAATGGTACAGCCCACAGATCGGCAACGGCATGGCGGACATGCTGAGTGATTCCCTGCTTCAATCCAATCGGTTTATTGTCCTAGACCGACAAGCGTTACAGGACGTGCTCCAGGAGCAGGATTTAGCCGCCAATGGGCGGGTGAGTCGGGAGACCGGGGCGCCGTTAGGGCAAGTCGAAGGCGCGGATCTTCTGATTAAGGGTTCTATCACTGAATTCGAGCCGGGTTCCGCGGGAGCTAACGCCGGGGCTCTTCTCGGCGGCTTCGGCTGGACGGGAGCCGTCATCGGTGGCGTGCTCGGCGGATTGCGTCAGAGCCATGTCGCGATAATCATCCAGGTAGTGGACGCGAGAACGTCGCGAATCTTGTTCTCTACCACGGTGGAAGGCAAGGCTAACGATTTCAATATCGGTGGCGCTCTTGCCGGAGTCGGTGGCGGTGTCCTTGGCGCAGCGGGCCTTGGTACATTTCAAAAAACCCCAGTTGAAAAGGCGATCCGTATCGCAGTTCAGCAGGCGGTCAAAGAGCTATCATCGAAGACGCCGCAAACCTACTTCCGCCACGGACTGGCGTCAGCTGTAGTCAGCTCTGCACCGGTTTCAAATCTCCCAAAGTCTAACTCCGCTGTCCCAAGCGGAAACGTAAAATTGCGTGAACCAATGAAGGTTTCTTCTCCAGCGGGGAAAGTACCATCCATACTTCCTGCCTCAGTGACGGTGAAGGTGGCGTCGGCCAACCTCCGGGAGGCCGCCGGCGCGCAAGGCAAAGTTGTTGCGACGCTTGCAGGAAAGACAAAGTTATCGGTTCAAGCAGAAGACAATGGTTGGTATTTCGTGCAAACCGACGATCAGAAAACCGGATGGATCTCGAAATCTCTCACCGCTCAATGAGCACGAGAGGAGACCGGACATGCTTAACAAGGAAATAATGTCGATCTTGGTATCGTTAGTTCTTCTACATGCCTTTCCCCTGGCTGCTCTCGTTGGGGGAGCGGCTTTTGTAGGTGTAGGACCAAGCTCCACCGTGTCAGCCGGCGTTTCCGCGTCCTCCCGTCACGGGGGATCAAGGGCGTCAATTTTTATCCGTGTTGGCAACCGCTGGGTGCCTGCTCCAGGGGGATATTACGTCGCGACGCCGATCTATGGGACTCGATCCACAGGCACTGAAGGGCAGCTTAGCGGGACCGACGCGAACGGAACACTTCATATCAACGGATACCGTGTTCAACCTTCGGGTTGGCTCAGAGTGCAGCTCGAGCCGGGAGACGCCGTGGTTTTAGTGAACGGATTCACGGTTGCGACAGAAAAGGTTTTGGAACCTCGAATAGCATGGGGCGTCCGGTGGGGAAGCATCATGTCGAGGTACGTAAGGATGGGTTCCAAACGTATCAAACAGAACTAGAGGTCCAGCAGGCGAGGGAGATACTGCTTCAAGTTAAGTTGGACAAATAGTTTGCCTCAGGGAATTCAGGCGAAACAGGTCACATGGCGATCACAATCCATGACGCCGTCCCGCAGCCTTATGCCGACAGCCAAACACGTGAAAGATTGAGATCTCTCTGCTTTGAAACCAGCAGAAATCTCCAAAAAAATCTCGTGCGCCACAATTTTAGTGTAATTTAGTGCACGTCATTTTCTTTAAAGTCCGTTTCTTGTTCCAGAACCCGCCTCGAAATGTTTTTAATCCCTGTAAGGAATCAATACCAAGCCCGTCTATTGGCTCAGGTAATAAAAAATCTCAGAGTCAAAAATAAAGGAGGGTTTTGTTATGAGAAAATCGCTTTTCACGGTCGTTACCTTGGTGCTTGTTTTCAGCTGGGGTCGTGTGCATGGAGCGTCTCTTTGTGCCCCCAACCAACCCTTGGCTGTCGCTGACAGCTTTGCCTTTCCGGTCGATCCAGTAGATCAAACGCGAAAAAATTTGAGTGGCTACTACGACGCTCAAAAATTTCTCGAATACAATTCACAATTCCAGAAATACCATACGGGTGAAGATTGGAACGGCAACGGCGGCGATAGCTCGGATTACGGAAAACCCGTGCTTGCTGTTGCAAACGGCACTGTAACATTTGTCGGCAACGCAGGACTGACGTGGGGCAAGGTGTTAATCGTAAGGCATGATTTGCCGGACGGTTTCCCAATGAATTCCCTCTACGGACATCTTAGTAGAATACTTGTGAAGGAAGGAGACCACGTGCAGAAGGGTTGCCAAGTGGGCGAAATTGGCGATGCAGACCACTACTACGCAGGCATAGCCCATCTGCATCTTGAGTTGAGAGTTGACCGATCGATGGAAAGAGACGCGGGCCACGGTTACGTTGCAAGCTTGGGTGAAACAGCAACGATTGCCAACTACACGGATCCTACAAGGTTTATCCAAAGTCACAGCGTTTCTTCGGTGTCATCTTTTACTCAGGGGTGGAATTACATCACCCATAATTTTACTTACGCCGCCGCTTCAAACTTGGCTTGGGTCGACTTTCGCGGCACGAAATATTCCGTTGCCGAGGCAGTTAACGCAAACTTGATTTATTACCTGGCGTATCAGTGGGTAAATGGCGCATGGAGAACTTTCGATATAAGAACTGGCACCTTCAATCCGAGAGAGACCTACTGGATATATAACTTCTCGAACGCGGTTGCCTTCGCTCTATACGGGCAATATGATCTCGATCAACAGGGGCTTCAGGATATGAGTACGCGAGCGGCGAAGGACAGTAGGTTTGGCTCTTCAATAACGGGGACTTTTAGAAAATATTTGGATTGGGATCCGAATTTGGTGCTTAGGTCGATCGACTTTAGTTTCTCTTGGTGGCGCGTTGTCACTATGTATCAGGCTACTTCCAAGGACGACCCCTCAGTTCGGTTAACAATCTTTTGGGACCCGACCGCCGGACAGTGGATAGGTTGGGATCAAGTCTGGTAGTTAGATCGCTAAGGCAAGCAGGATGTGGATTCCACAGCTAAGCGAAGAGAAGACGTTGGAGCGATAAATGTTTGACCAAGATGAAAAGAAGATCCAAAGAGTTTTGCAGGGACTCGCGGATAAGCAGGTCCGAATAGTATCGCGCTCGGAGTGCCCGGATGAAGAAAACTTTGCCAATTATCTCAGCGGTCTTCTCGGCAACGAAGCGAAGCAATCCTTGGAGGCGCACTTAGGCATTTGCACCTTCTGCGTGGACGATATCGTCGCTGCCCACAAGGCTGCGCAGGAGACCGCTACGGAACGCGTCCCGCAGTGGATAATGGACCGGGCTATGGGGCTAGTCCCAGCGAAACTAAGAAGCGAGGGCGTATTCGACCTCGTCGTGCGCATGGTGAAGGATTCACTGGAGCTGGTGCGCACGACCGGTGAATGGATCGCTCCCTTGGCTGTGGTCCCGGTAGGTGTTAGGGGCAGAGCGCAGCCATTGGACAGCGGGATCCTACGAGTCGAGAAGCTGATGGGAGACTTCAAGGTCGGTATCGAGGTCGAGCGGGTCGAGTCAGGTATATGTCAGGTTGCTGTCAGCGTTGTCGGGCAAGGCGGATCACCGGCCAATGACCTTCGCGTTAGCCTTCTTACCGGCGGGCGTGAACAGGCTTCCTATTTAACGAAGAATGGCGAGGCGGTTTTTGATAGGATTCCCCAGGGTGTCTACGACCTGCAAATATCGGACTCTGGCGCTCCGCTGGGAGTCGTCAAACTAGCGATGGAGTAGAGCCATGAGTAGCGATCTGGTCCTCGATATTTCGCGAGACGATAGGAGACTTAAGGTCAGCGTCTATGAAAAGTCGCAACAGGGAGAGAGAACGCTCCGGCAGTACGAAGATGTCACAGCGGCATGGGATGAAATCGAATCCTCACGAATCGAAATCATCAACCTCCTCAATCGAGCCAACAAACGGGCCAAAGTCAGCCCTGAGATTTTCGACAACCTGAAAAAGACCGGGCAGATTCTTTTCGACCTTTTACTGCCCCCGAAATCCCGCGACAAACTCAATGCTACCGCAGCCAGCAACCTGATCTTGTACGTCGATGACAAGCTCGTCCACATCCCGTGGGAGCTACTTTTCAACGGCCACGAATTTCTCTGCCGCCGCTTTGCCATGGGGAGGATTGTCAGCACGCGCCAGACGCCCACCTCGGTTTCACGGCGCAGCTTAAAATTTCCGTTCAGTGTATTGGTCGTCGCCGACCCGCGCGGGGACCTCAACGCCGCTTATGACGAAGGCATCGAGATCCGAAACTTTCTCGACGATTGCAGCGACAGCTTCCACGCCGATCTTAAAAGCTACCCGGTGGATGTTCCCTACGTTAAAAAGAATCTTCGCGACTACGATATCGTGCATTACGCTGGCCATGCGGATTATCAAATGGACAATCCCTCGGAGAGCGGCTGGTTGCTCTCGGATGGCCGGTTGAAGGCTAGCGATGTTTCCGCCATGGGCGGACTCCAGCCGATGCCGTCGCTGGTCTTTTCCAACGCCTGCCAGACCGGCCAGACCGACGAGTGGAAGATCCAAGAGGGTTACGAGCAGCAGATATTCGGGCTCGCTAATGCGTACCTGCTCGCCGGCGTGCAACACTATCTCGGGACATTTTGGGAGATTTTGGATGAGCCGAGCTCGCAGTTCGCTAAACTCTTCTATGGATTTCTGACTCAAGGCGAAAGCGTTGGCGAGTCGGTGCGCAAGGCTCGGGCGGAAATCATCAAAGCCTTCGGCGAAGAAACCATCGTTTGGGCCAGTTACATGCTCTACGGCGACCCGACGTTTCAGTTTACTCCGGTTGAAGCCACGCAGATCGAGGAACCGATCATCCCGGCAAAAACTGCCCCGGAGTGGGCGCATGTGATGCGTGGCGATTCGGTTGCATTGCCCGCTGTGCCGAAAGCGCGGGTTTCGCCTGTGCGTTATACGCTCGTGAGCGCGATTTTGCTGGCGCTAGGTTATCTGGGTTATCAATCGTATTTCCCGTCGGTTGCTGACATACCGGTTGTCTCGATCGCGTCATTGGTTCCGGCGCCTATTCAGGATGAAACCAAGGGTTTAAAAGATCTGGCCCAGCCGACCGCCGCTGACGCGAAAACGGATGTCCCACCACAGACCGAAAAATCGAAGCCTTCCTCCAGTAGGCTAAGTGAAAACTCCCCGCCGGCGTTGGCAACCGTCGATTACAAGCAAGCCGGAGCGCAGCAACACTCCCCCGCAGTTACCGCGACGAAGATGGAAGTAGCTACCATTGTGGAGACTGCTCCTCCGGTTGTGTCGGCGCCTCTAACTTTGAGCATGAATATCATCGGCCAGCGAAAAGAATCCGATGGAAGTTACACCGAGGTGTTGGTCAGAGAGGGGAGCGTGCTGCGCTCGTACGACAACTTCCAGGTTCATCTGGAGGTTAGCCGTCCGACCTACGTTTACATTCTGATCTACGACAGCCAGGGAAAAGCGGAGCGGTTGTTTCCGGATGCCAAAATCTATCATCCGGAATTTATAGAACCGGGCCGGAAAATTGTGATTCCACGGCGCGATTTGTGGTTCTGGCTAGACGATCATCCGGGAACTGAAACGATTTATGTCCTCGCATCGGAAAAACCCATGCCTGACATTCAAGGGTTGCTCGCTAGGATGGAAGATGGAGACGATTCCGGAAAGCAGCGTGTCTCACGTGAGATCAAGCAACGGATCGCCATCATGCAACGCGGTGTTGGCGGTATCACGAAAGGTCAATCTGTGACCTACACGCTGAGCGACGGCAAGAAGATTCAGAAAGTGACCGATGTGGTGACCGGGACGGGATCAGTGGTGCGCGCGGTGAGTTTTCAGCATCGATAAAGCCGAGGGCAAGATGCTAATTCGCAAATCAGCGTGGGCTATTTTTATTGCTGTCGTCGTGAGTGGATGCGCCATCCCCAAGTTTGACGGAACGGTTGCATCAAATCGCCGAGCACTTTTGCGCGGCGAGATAAAGGAAGCCTTGGCGTTTTACGAAACTCAGGCGCAAGAAGCGGAACGAAATACTGACCGGAGATCGTCTGGAGCCTTTGGGATGACTGTGTTGTCTGCCTATGTGAACGCAGCAGATACAGCGAGAATCGCGGGTCAGTTACAGAAAGCAATTACCTACGGCGAAAAAGCTCTGGTGTTGGCGTCCAGGGGAAACTCCTCAACCCTTCAACTTTCCGCGATCCGTGTTCTGACGCTGGTGTACCGAGAGGTGCGGAATTTTGAAAAAGCTCGAGCACTAACTGAACGCGGCTTTAAGTTGACAAAGGGCATCGCAGACTCGTATGTCCGCTCCACCTACGAGTATGGATTATATTACAACTTAGGTCTCGACTTGCTGAATAAAGGGGCATACGCGGAGGCCAGCGAAGCGCTTTCACAAGCTTATTTGTTGGGGCGAGCCAACGCATCGGGTAGCATATTCTTCGGGTTGTACTTTTACACCCAGTCCGCCAAACGGCCAGAAGACCCAGAGACCGACCTTGTTCAGCTGCTTGCTGACCTCACTCTATCCTATCGGTTGGCCGGTCGGTTAACCGACGCTTTCGATCATTACCAACTCGCGCTTAGATATGTGGCGGTAGGTGGCTTAAGGATTAGTTATGAACGACAGATTTATGATGGTTTGGGGAATGTGTATCTCCAACAGAAGCAATTGTCGCTGGCACTGGAAAATTTTCACCGAGCGCTGGTCCTTGCCGAGAAACAGCGCGAACCCGCCGCAATCAGCGCGGCGAATATCGGTTTCGGTAGGGCTTTGGATCGAAGTGGCAGGAGCACTGAGGCGGTTCCCTATTACAAGACGGCCATCGAGCAGATTGAGTCCCTACGGTCAGTGCTTCAGTCCGAGCAATACCGCCAGACTTTCTTTGACGGTGGGATCAGCGCTTATATCAGAATGGTTGGCGCCCTCGTGGATACGGGCAAAGCGGACGAAGCATTCGACTACAGTGAGCGCGCTCGGTCGCGCGCATTTCTGGATCTGTTAGGTAGCAAAGCGCAACTGGCAAGGGTGAAGAGCGGATTATTCGAAGAAGAGAGAACCTTGCAGGAACGAATCGCTGCAATTAGAGCACTGCTTACTGGCGAAGTAGATGGTGAAACAGACAGAACGGGTGTAGGAAAAGGATTCCTCGCTGCCGAACAAGCCTATAATGCATTTCTCACCAAGGTACGCAGTCAAGACAAAGAGCAAGCGTCGTTGATGGCGGTGGAACCGCTGACGTTGAAGCAAGTCCAGGAGCTGATCGAACCAGGGCAAACGTTGATCGAGTACTTTGTTACAGATGCGGAAGTTTTCGTCTGGCTGGTTGAGAAAGACAAGCTCTATTTCCAGCGCATCGCGTTATCGAAGAACGACCTTGCCAAGCAGGTGAAAACCCTGCGTGAGATGATTTCGAATCCGGGCAATGTGCGAGAGCTGAACGAAGTCTCCACCGCTCTCTACAAGTCTCTCCTTCAGCCTCTTCTTCCCCACATTACCGGGACAGAACTAATCGTCGTTCCCCACGACGTTTTGCACTATCTACCGTTTCAGGCATTGCTTGATCCCGACGGAAAGTACCTGATTGAGAAGTATCCGATCTCGTATCTATCCAGCGCGAGCCTGCTCCAATTTGTCAAAGAGAAGAGGACCGCGGGACGGGAAAGAGTTTTGGCTTTTGGCAATCCCGATCTCGGTGATCCGGAAAAGAACTTGGAATTCGCCGAACTTGAAGCTCAAGGAGTGAAGTCCATTTATCCGGACGCCAATGTTTTTGTCAGGAAAGAAGCCACCGAGGAGAAAACTAAAGCGTTATCTGCTAATCACGATATTCTGCACTTTGCCACCCATGCCCAGTTAAACGAAGACGATCCGCTTTCGTCGGCTGTACTGCTAGCCAAGGACGGCAAAGAAGACGGCAGGCTGGAAGTGAGAGAGATTTTTGGGATGGATCTCAAAGCCGATCTTGTTGTACTGAGTGGCTGTGACACTGCTTTGGGGAGGCTTTCAACCGGAGATGAACTCGTCGGTCTCACCAGAGCATTTATTTACGCTGGCACACCGTCGGTGGTGGCGAGCTTATGGAGCGTAGACGACAGCAGCACGGCGCAATTGATGGCGAGCTTTTACAATAATCTAAAAACTATGTCCAAGGTAGAAGCGCTCAGGCAAGCGCAGCTGCAACTGATCCGGGCAGAAGCCCGTAGCGACCTGCTAGCGCGACGAGGGATTGGTGGTGTGGGGAAGTTGGGCGAAAGTCGGAGGCCCCAGTCTCTATCTCCAGACTCTATCTCTGTCTCTTCGCCTGTCTCTGTCTCGACTTCCCACCCCTACTTCTGGGCGCCGTTTATCTTGGTGGGGAACGGAAAATAACATGCAGCGCGGCGTCGGCGGCATTACCAAAGGACAGTCGGTGACCTACACGTTGAGCGATGGGAAGAAGATCCGGAAAGTGACGGATGTGGTAACGGGGACGGGATCGGTGGTGCGAGCGGTGAGTTTTCAGCATCGGTAAGCTTGGTTTAGAACGCAGACAGAAGACGGGAAATGAAAGAGCTTCTAAAATTTTGTATCCCCGTGTTCTTGGTCTTCACTGGCTGCGCTGTTCAACAGTCTGGATTCCAACCTACTGCAACGTCCCATCGAGAGGCCCTCGCAACTGGGAAAATCAAAGAGTTCTTCGCAGTTATGGAGGCCCAAGCCTCGGAGGCGGAGAAAAATGCCGCGACTAGTTATTTCCCCCGAACAATACAGCAGCACTTGGAAACTGCGGTCGCGGCTTATGAATGGGCTGCAATTAGCGCAAACAATATCGGACAGCTGCAAAAGGCGATCGCTTATGGTGAAAAGAGTCTGGAAATGGCGGACAAGTCGCGCGATCCAGCCCACCTGTTTCAAGCTATCGAATCACTCGTCGGCGTCTACAGAACAATTAGAAATTTTGAGAAAGCGAAACAACTAATAGAAAGAGGACTTGCGGTTGCCAAGGGACTTCCTCCGAATCAAAACCCTCGATCGTATTGGGAAGGGCACCTGTACTCTCATCTTGGGACTGAGCTAGTGCGTAGGCGAGAATATGAAAATGGGATTGAGACGCTGTCGCTCTCCGTTTCCCTACAACAAAGTTACTTGTCTACAGTATCGAGAAGTCCTTTCTGGTTAAATGAACATCGGGGCAACTTACTGTTAAAGCTAACAAGTTTAGGCGATGCGTATCGTCTAGCTGGAAAGCTAAACGAATCGGCGGCGCAGTATGGACGTGCCTTCGATTACATAAAAGAGTGGGGATTGAAATATGCTTGGGAGACCTCTCTGTATGGGAGAATGGGAGAGATCCAGTACCAGAAAAAAGATTATCCACAAGCTTTAGATAATTTTCAAAAAGTCCTTAGCCAGTCAGAAAGCCGTCAGATACCCGCTGATATCAGATGGGCGAGTAGCCGAATCGGGGACATTTTACGGCAGAGTGGAAACCTGGTTGAGGCGATACTGTACTATCGGAAGGCAATTCAACAGATCGAGTCTACCCGTTCCTTCATCGCGCAAGAAGATTTTAGACAGTCGTTTTTTGAGGGGGCGACGGCGGCATACATCAGCTTGATGCGCGCTTTGTTGTCTACTGGGCAACGTGAGGAGGCATTCAATTTCAGTGAACGAGCTCGATCGCGGGTGTTTTTGGATGTGTTAGGTAGCAAAGCTCAACTGTCTAAACTGAAGAGTGGATTATTCGAAGAAGAAAGAACTTTGCAGGAACGAATCGCGGCAGTTAAAGCGCGGCTTTCTGGCGAAGAAGATGGGGCAATAAACAGAGCGGGATTAGATAAAGAACTCGTCGCTGCCGAACAGGGTTACAATGCCTTCCTTGCCAAGGTTAGAAAACAGGACAAAGAGCAAGCGTCGTTGATGAGCGTCGAGCCGCTGACGCTGAAGCAAGTCCAGGAGTTAATCGAACCTGCTCAAACGTTGATCGAATACTTTGTCACGGACAGCGAAGTCTTCGTCTGGGTGGTTGAGAAAGACAAGCTCAACTTTCAGCGCGTCGCGATATCGAAGACCGAACTTACCAAGCAGGTCAAAACCTTGCGCGAGATAATTTCGAATCCGGGCGACGCGCAGTCCAAGCTGAACGAAGTCTCCATTGCTCTTTACAAGTCTCTCATTCAACCGCTTCTTCCTCACATCAGCGGCAAAGAACTAATCGTCGTTCCCCACGACGTTTTGCACTATCTCCCATTTCAGGCTCTCCTCGGTTCAGATGGAAAGTATCTGATCGAGAAATACCCGATTTCGTATCTTTCCAGCGCGAGTTTACTTCAGTTCGTAAAGGAAAAGCGGACCACGGGACGGGAAAGAGTTTTGGCTTTTGGAAATCCCGATCTCGGTGATCCGGAGAAGGACTTAGAGTTCGCAGAACTCGAAGCGCGGGAAGTGAAATCCATTTATCCTGAAGCCAATGTTTTTGTCAGGAAAGAAGCCACCGAGGAGAAAAGTAAAGCTCTTTCTGCCCATCACGACATCCTACACTTCGCCACCCACGCCCAGTTCAACGAAGACGATCCACTTTCCTCTGCTGTGCTCCTAGCAGCCCGTGGTAGAAGTCCGATTTTCACAAAACGCTAGGCATCAGTGCGAGGCGGTGACGAGAGATCATAAATATTCTCCGATCGAGTCCTCGGCGCCGATGAGCAGCGACTTGGTCACGTAGTCGCACCCACAGAGCAAAA
>CAMDBU010000093.1 GCA_945889495.1 Syntrophobacter sp. SbD2
AAAAAACCCTTCTCCTTCTTTCGTCTCGTCGGTTTGCTCATGCGGCTCCTCGCTCTGCGATCGTTGCGTCCTCCTCACTATGAAAAACCTAATCGCAATCTTGTCAAGTCTGCCGCCCAAAATTAGCTGGAGTTTCTAGAGGTGCCCTAAAACAAGAACCTCGCGCCAAGTACGCCAAGAACGCAAAGGGATAGATTCCGAACTTGGCGTCCTTTGCGCACTTTGCGCGAGAAAGCCACCTCAGTGCTTGGACGTACTGCCCGGCACCGTCACTGTGATATGCGACAGCGGCGTGGTCGCCGACGCGCCATGCCAGTGGCGCTCTCCGGATTTGATATGGACGATGTCGCCAACGGCGATCTCGCGACGCTCGGTCTCGGTGGCGGCAAAACCTTTACCGGCGGTGACGACGAGCAGCTGATCGCAGTCATGGACATGCCAGCCGGTGGTGCAGCCGACACCGAAATTCACCACGTTGCTGCGAAAATTATCCGACTGGCCGTCGCCGATGAGCGCTTGGCGCGTCCGGCTCACCGGACCACCGGTCCAGCCGTCGATCGGCGTCGCCGTGTCCATCAGGGATTGTTTCAGCTCGCTAATTTTGAGTACACGCATGACGATTCTCCTTTCGAGACCAGGCCACCACTACACTGGGAACGACGAACAGGTCAAGCGCGGCGCATCGTGATCGTGGCTCGTGCTCGTGCTCGGCGAAAACCGAGCACCTTAGTTTGACAGCGCCACGCCGCGACGGCTATACCACTCGCGGAGAATGATTATGCGATTCGTCCCATCAATCCTAGTCGTCCTATTCATTAGCGCCGGCATGACGGCAACCGCCCACGCGGCGGAACGAGTCCGCATGTCGGTGTCGGGCAGCTACAACATGATTTTTCTCGCCGCCGGCGTGGCGCTGCACAAGGGCTATTTCAAAGACGAAGGGTTGGAAGCCGACATCGTGGTCATGAGCGCGCCGGCTTCGCTCGCGGCATTGACCAACGGCGACATCGACTACACGCTGCTCACCGGCTCGGTGATCCGCGCCGCCATTCGCGGCCTGCCGCTGCGCATCGTCGCCGGGTTGATGAGCGGCTCGGCCCATGTCTTCCTGTCGCGTCCGGAAATCAAAACCATCAAAGAGCTGTCCGGCAAACGCATCGGCCTGGCCGGCTTCGGCGACGCCACCCATGTGCTGGCGCGCCTGATCCTCGCCAAGCAAGGCATCGACCCAGATAAAGAAGTGCAGTTCATCGGCCTGGGCTCCGACTCCGGTCGCTTCAATGCCCTACAGCAAAACTTGGCCGACATGGTGGTGACCTCGCCGCCCTGGGACTTCGAAGGCCGAAAGCTCGGCTACAACATCCTCGCCCGCGCCTACGAGCATGTGAACTACCCGCTCGCCGGCCTCGGCGTTAATCAGAAATTGCTCCAAACCAATCGCGCTCAAGTTAAACGGGTCGTGAAATCCTTGGTCCGGGCCAACCGCTTCATGCGCGACAATCGCGACGAGACGGCAAAGATCTTAATCGCCTGGGGCAAAGGCAAACCCGAGCACGCCTACGCCGCCTACGACTCCACGGTGAAAGTCATCAGCCCCGACGGCAGCATCCCGGACGATGGATTGAAGATCCTCATCGATCAAGCCAAACGCGACGTCAAAGTTACCCGCGATGTGGCGCTGAGCGAAGTCGCTGACTTCACACTGCTGCGCGAAGTGCAGAAGGAGTTGGGGCTGCGGTGATCAATCGGATAGCAGGACACGTGGGAATCCGATATTATGGTGAGCAGCCCGAAATCAAGATGCGAAAGAACAGAGTTCAATCTTTACCGAAACGTGAATCGCTGAGCGGCATCGTCCGGTTCTTCGATACCCACGACTTGGGCGACTATCTGGACCAATTGCCGGAAGTGGAATTCGACATCAATATCAAATCGAAGAAGCCTCTGATCGCACTCGACCAAGAGATCATACCGAAGCTCAATAAAATCGCGAAGTCGAGAAAGATCCCGGCCGAACAACTCGTCAATAACTGGTTGAGAGAGAAGCTGGCGATCTCAAAACGTGCCTAACCGGCACACCAGCTTGACCGTTCGCCGACCCAAAGTTTTTGCATGCCCACCCCCTCCATCCGTGTCCTCTCGCTCATCCCGCCGATGACGCAGTTGAACACGCCGTACCCGTCGACGGCGTATCTGACCGGCTTCCTGCGCTCGCGCGGCGTTGACGCGGTACAGGAAGACCTCGCGCTCGGTTTGGTCCTAAAACTTTTTTCTTCCGCGGGACTTTCAGCGATCCACGAAATCACCGAAGCTATCCCGAAGCGGCGGCGCTCGCCAATCGTCAACAGTTTTGTCCGCCAGTTCGACCGCTATCGGGCGACGATAGCGCCGGCCATCGCATTCTTGCAGGGACGCGATCCGACTTTGGCGCATCGCATTTGCGGCCGGCAGTTTCTGCCCGAAGGGCCGCGCTTCAAGCCGTTGGAATTCTATCTTCAAGGTGGCAACGACGATCCGCTCGCTTGGGCCTTCGGTGCGCTGGGCATCGAAGATCGCGCCAAGCATATGGCGACGCTCTACCTCGACGACATCGCCGATGTTTTGCGCGAAGCGATTGACCCGCGCTTCGAATTTGTCCGCTACGCCGAATCTCTGGCGCAGAGCCAGCCGACCTTCGACCCGCTCGCCAGCGCTTTGGCCGCGCCGGTCAATCTGGTCGACCGCACACTGCGCGATCTGACCCTCGCCGCGCTGGCGCGCCACGCGCCAAATTTAGTCCTGCTCTCCGTCCCGTTTCCCGGCTCGGTTTACGCCGCCTTTCGCATCGCCCAAACGATCAAAGCGCAGGATGCGTCGATCGTCACCGCGTTGGGCGGCGGCTATGTGAATACGGAATTGCGCGAGCTCAGCGAACCGCGGCTGTTCGACTATTTCGACTACGTCGCGCTCGATGACGGCGAACGGCCGCTGTTGGCTCTGATCGAGCATCTGCGCGGCCAACGACCTGACAGCAAATTGGTCCGCACCTTTGTGCGCGACGCGAAGGACGTAAGGGTCCGCTACATCAATCACGTAGAGCCCGACATTCCTTTCGCCGAAGCCGGCACGCCGACCTGGGATGGGCTGCCGCTGAACGGCTATTTGTCGCTCCTCGACATGCTCAACCCGATGCATCGCCTATGGTCCGACGGCCGCTGGAACAAGCTGACAGTGGCCCATGGCTGTTACTGGAAGAAATGCAGCTTCTGCGATGTCAGCCTCGACTATATTTCGCGCTACGACGATCTCGCCGCCGCGACTTTGGCCGACCGCATCGAGGCGGTCATCGCTGAGACCGTGCAGACTGGATTTCATTTCGTCGACGAAGCCGCGCCGCCGAAAGCTCTGAAGGCGCTGGCCGCCGAGATCAAGAAAAGGAAGCTGGCGATTTCCTGGTGGGGCAATATTCGCTTCGAGAAGTCATTCAACCAAGAACTCTGCCAAGCCCTCGCCGACAGCGGCTGCATCGCGGTCTCCGGCGGACTGGAGGTCGCCTCCGACCGGCTGCTCAAGCTCATGAAAAAAGGCGTGACAGTGGAACAAGTCGCCCGCGTGACCCACGCCTTCTCCGACGCCGGCATTTTGGTTCACGCCTATTTGATGTACGGCTTCCCCACTCAAACCGTCCAAGACACGGTCGATGCGCTGGAATATGTCCGGCAGCTGTTTGAAGCCGGCTGCATCCAGTCGGGCTTCTTCCACCGCTTCGCTTGCACGGTACATTCGCCGGTGGGCAAACATCCCGACCAGTACGGCGTCACGCTCTTGCCGCTGCCGGAGATCTCCTTCGCGAAAAATGACGTCGGCTTCGTCGATCCCGTTGGTGTCGACCATGATGCTCTCGGCATCGCCCTCAACAAGGCGCTTTATAACTACATGCACGGCATCGGCCTCGACGCCGACGTGCGCAGCTGGTTCAACGAAAAAGTCCCGCGCACCAAGGTGCCGCGGGACTTTATTCAACGGGCTCTTTCCGAAACCCGCTATTCCTAAGCTCAAGTTCTCAATTCACCCAACTGCTCTCCGACACTTCCACCCGATTGCCCTCGGGATCCTTGAATTGAATTTTGCCGGCGCCGCTCTCGGAGACCGCCACGCCGCCTTCTTGCAAGCGCTTTTTCATGCCGGCGAGATCGCCGACCTGAATGCCGAAATACTGCACGCCGCTTTGCGGCCGCACTTGCGATTTGGTCAGCACCAAGGCGACGATGCCGTCGCTCAGGCGAATCTCACCCTCCTTGCGCTCGACCACTTTCAAATTGAACTGCTGCTGGTAGAACTCGCAGGCTTCGTCAGGATTGGCCACTTGCACGGCGAGCAGGCGCACGCCTGGGAGTCGAGTTTCCTCGCGGCCGAGAAACCCGCGCGACGACAGGTCGAAGTTATTGCCCCAAGGATCGATGACGCGCATTTCCGCCGGCCGCGCCCCTTCCGATCCACCGACGCCCGCGGAAGTCTGCGGGCTGGCGCCGTGCGAAAGACCGGCCGGCAGCTTTTCCACGGCCTTTTTCAGATCGTCGACGAGAAATCCGTAGTGATGAATGCCCTGCTCTCGGACAATTTCCGCGCCGTCGGCGCGGTGCGTGCCGACCACCGCGCCGGCCTCATCGCCGCGGCTCTGGAGAAACGCGAGATTGAAGCGCGGGTCGATCACCATGCGCGAGCCGCTGGGGAAGACCTTGCACTCCTCGAAGCCAAAATATTTTTGGTAAAATTCGCTGAGCACTTGCGGCTGCTTGGAAATAAACGCGATATGTCTGAGTTCGGCCATATTGCACCTCCGGAGTTTCTTGACTTGGTTATAGTGCGGCGGCGCCCCCAGGTCAACGTCAAATTCCCAGGTAAAAAGATCCCATTGACCGCCGCGCGGTCTCGATGATAGGAGCGAAGCGTTGATGGGGAGAACTTCGATGAAATTTGGCGCCTGGTTATTTACTCTAATCGTTGCGTCGGTCGCTGGCACGCCGCCACCGAGCAGCGCCGCCGAGAAATTGGTCGCCGGTTACTCATCGATCAGTCCCGCGGAGTGGACGTTGGTCACCGCCGCCAAGGCCAATCTATTTGAAAAATACGGCCTGGATGTTAGCACCGTCTATCTCGGCGGCAGCACGCGCATTGTCCAAGTGATGATCGCCGGCGACGTCCAGATCGGCCAGATCGGCGGCTCCGCGGCGCTGTTCGGCAAAGCCGCCGGCGTCGACATGGCGTTCATCGCCACAACCATCAACAGCATGGCCGCCCAAGTGCTGTCACGGCCGGAGATCAAAACCGTCGCCGATCTCAAAGGCAAAGCCCTCGGCGTCACCCGGCGCGGCGCCAACACCGACTACTGGGCGCGCTTCGGCCTGACCCACCACGGCCTGGTACCGGACAAGGACGTGAAAATCCTCTACACCGGCGGCCTGCGCGAAACCTATTTGGCGCTACAGCAAAAACAAATCGCCGCCGCAACCATGGGACTGGGAAATTCCTTCGGCAAGATGCTCCAGCGCGAGGGGTTCAACACGCTGATCGACGTCTCCAAGCTCGGCGAAGATTTCCCCTTCAACGGCATCGCCACGACGAAACGATATCTACAGACCAAACGGCCCGTCGTCGTTAATTTCATGAAGGCCTATATCGAAGCGATGAAATGGAACCTCGACAACAAAGCCCAGTCGAAAAAAATCCTCGCCGGCTACACCGGCGTCACCGACGACGAGCTATTAGAGATCGCCTACGACGTTTACATCCTAAAAATCCGTGCCAAAGTTCCCTATCCGGTCAACCGCGGCTGGAAAACCCTCATCGACTTCACCGCCCGGGACAATCCGAAGGTCAAGGACGTGAAGGCGGAAGAAATTCTCGATGACAGTATCGTGAAAGAACTGGACGAGAGCGGCTTTGTGAAGAGTTTAAACCTAAAGTAATGGCACGATCAGGTCTTAGGACAGCAATTACAAAGCAGTTAAAATAAGGCGACCTTATCGGCGCGTTAATTCAACCGTTTTCGTAGTAAAGTCAACGTGCAAGACGTAATCATCTTAACAGATGAGTCCCAACCAGAATGTGAGACCCGGAAACAAACGTGGTCTGCGCGGTCACTACACGCCCATCAAACGGAAAGTCGACAACGTACACATTCTCCGTCACACTTTGATCGCCAGCCAATATCGCCGTTGCCCTACCGACAAACTCAGCATGGAGCACTTCACGCAGTTCTTCGGGCAGCTCAAGGTCACCGTTAAAACCGGTATCTATGGTGGCGAGCCAATCCTTACCCGCAACACGTATTGTGATTGTCGGAACGCCATGGCGCGTAACCACGCCGCGAATCACTAGCGCCGACCCTTTTGAAAATAGACGTCAAAGCCAATTCGTTCAAAAAATAACGGCGAATGTACTCCGTCGGCATCACGCTGGGAAACAACGTCCGGCATCGATTCACCAATCCAAATGCGACCACTATGTGGATCTATCCCTGCGGTCTGCCCTATGAGATCGGAAAGGTCGTGCACACGCTGATATTCTCGCCAAAATTGTTTAGCTTTGAATGTGTCGGATTCCGCCCATTCTGCGTGAGACATAACTAAGCTCTCCCATCTGGAGAATGACAGTACCCATATCATCCTCCACGACGAATCCTACATCACCCCCACCGTGACAGCAAAGTCCCCTACCCGGTGAACAAAGGCTGGAAAACCTTGATCGGCTTCACCGCCGGCGACAACCCAAAGGTGAAGGGTATAAAGGCCGAAGAGATTTCAGATGAAAGTGCTATGAGAGAATTGGATGAGAGCGGGTTCGTGAAGAGTTTCGGGCTGATAATGAGCTGCGACAAAACGATCAGGTATCGGTCCGATTCCTACTCTAGCAGTAAATCAGAAACGACCGCCGCTCTTCGTCCCAAGACATCTCATCCAAGTTGACGAGCGCGTTGAAATCGTTTGCCGTCGCCGCCGGATCATCCACCCACTGCCGCAGTAACTCCCCGCCATTGATTAGATCGATGGCCAGCCGGTCTTTTTCATACTCATAAGGAAAGTCGCGCCAGAGATCGTAGTCCGGTTTCAATAAGCGCAGCGCTTTAAACGCCAGCGCCAACAAGCGCCAAGGCTTGAAAGCGTCGTGATCGTAGTGCGGATCGTCGACGTGAATTTGCACGCCGGCGCAGAGTTTGCCGGCGTGCTTGTGGAAGGTCGGCTCGAACCAGCACTCGCGCAGGCGGCAGCCGCGCAACCACTCTGGCGCCAGCGCCTCCATCTTCGCCAGCAATTTTCGCGGCTCGATGTCGGGCGCGCCGAAAAGCTCCAGCGGCCGGGTGGTGCCGCGCCCTTCCGACAGCGTCGTGCCTTCGAGCATCACCGTGCCGGCGTAGCAGCGCGCCATCGAGAGATTGGGCGCGTTGGGACTGGGATTGATCCAGCTTCGTTCGGCCAGCGGCCAGCCGTAGCCTGGAGAGGCCGCGGGATTCCAACCTTCCATCTTGATCACTTGGCAATCGACATCGAGATCTAAAGTCTCGACAAACCAGCTCGTCAATTCGCCAAGCGTCATCCCATGGCGCATCGGCAACGATCCAGCGCCGACGAAGCTTTCCCAACCAGGACGAAGCCGTAAGCCTTCCACCGGCCGTCCCGCTGGATTGGGCCGGTCGAGCACCCAAATTGATTTTTTGAATTGCGCCGCCGCTTCGAGAACATAGCGCAACGTGGTGATGAAAGTGTAAATGCGGCAGCCGACGTCTTGTAGATCGACGAGCAAGACATCGAAGCTGCCCATCATCACCGCGGTGGGCCGGCGCACTTCGCCGTACAAGCTGAAAACCGGGATGCCATGCACGGGATCGAGAAAGTCCGGCGACTCGACCATGTTGTCCTGCTTGTCGCCGCGCAGCCCATGCTGCGGCCCAAAAGCCGCGCTAAGTTTGATGTCGGGAAGCGCCGCCAGCGCGTCAAGCGAATGCACCAGATCACGGGTCACAGAAGCTGAATGGGCCAGCAAAGCCACGCGCTTGCCGGCGAGCGGCTGGCGCAGCACCGGTTCTTCCAGCAGACGATCAATGCCAAATTTCATTGAGGTCTATTTTATGCGCTTTCACGCGCCCTGACTAGGAAAAGGCAGCTCCAAGGCAAAAGAATCGGGATGATGGAAGTCAGGCTTAGCCGCGGGATGTTTCAGCGCCCAGTAGGAAAGCGTGCCGTCCGTCGCTTCGATCACCGCCGACAAGCCGATTCGCAACGTTGATCCGGTTCGAATCCCCGGCAAACGATCCATGCGCACGACCGCATCGAGCTCAAGGCGATCCGGCGTGCGACGAACGATGATTCCTGGTACCAACGCTTCGTCATCCGTCGGCGCGCCATCGCGATAACCGCGGAACGAATACGCCGCCCACTCGCCCGACGGCGAAAAGTTGAACTCGTAATACGAAGAATCGCCATCGGCGCAAATAAACGCCTCGAAACAAGTATGCTCCCAGAGACGATCGGCGCGGTGGGGTAACGAAGGCGCCGGGATCTGCAATTTCACGATTTCGCCGCGGGTTGCGTAATTGATCCGTAATAGATTCGGCTCGATATAAGCTATTCGCGAATGAATGGTTTCGACATTCTTCTGTTCAGTCGCGAAAACATGCAGTGAAGTTGTCAGGCCATTCATTGTTGGGAATTAAGTGTGTGTTGGAGAAATTAACCGATTGCGAAACATTACACCAGCGGGCGAAGCACTCGCCTTGACACCCCGACCGCCCGCGATTAGAACCATGAGACGAAAATTGCACGAGCAAGGAGCACCGATGGCTGCGAGCGACTACAAAGGACCGGCATTCGATTCCAGTGAACTGAAAGAACTCAAGGCGAAGGTCGTCAACGCTTGTCTGATCCTCGACCGCGAGGGCATCACCGACGGCTTCGGCCATGTCAGTGTGCGGATACCGGAACAATCGGCGCTGCTCACCATCGCTCAGGTGAGTCCCGGCTGCGCGGCGCTCGACAAGCTCGTCCTGCTCGCCTTCGACGGCAATTATCTCGGCGGCGCCCAGCCGGCGCCTTATGAATGGCCGATTCACGCTTGCATCATGAAGGCGCGGCCGGACGTGAACAGCGTCTGCCACACCCACTCGAAATGGAGCGCGCTCTTCAGCGTGCTGAAAAAAGGGCTGCGCCCGGCGCATATGTATGGCCGCTTTCTCCCCGTCGGCGGCGCGCCGATTTATCCCAACGCCGGTTTGATCACTTCCGTCGAGCGCGGCAACGCGCTGGCCGAAACGTTGAAAGACGGCGCGGCGACTTTGCTGCGCGCTCACGGCGACGCGGTGGTCGGCGCCAGCGTCGAGCAAGCGATCCTACGCACGGTGCAGCTGGCGTTTTTGGGCGAGCTGGCGCACCTGGCCGCGGTGCATGGCGGGCCCGATTATTTGACCGAAGGCGAGCTGGCGACCTTCGCCGGCGACCGCTCTTTTCCGGCGCGGCCTTGGGAATATTTTCTCACCCGCTTGGGCGCCCGGCGCGTTTGACAGGCTAGTTAGCTACGCATAGATTCGCGCTTAGGAGTATTCATGGTCGCCGACCGCAAAGACATTCCGACGATCGATTCAACCGAGCTCAGAGAACTGACCGACAAGCTGATTACCAGCTGTCACATTCTCGACCACGAAGGCGTTACCGACGGCTATGGCCATGTCGCGGTGCGCGTGCCCGACTGCGACGCCTTTATCACCATCGCCAACATCAGCCCAGGCGCGGTGACCCGCGAGCGCTTGATCATGCAGGACTTCGCCGGCAACCATCTCGACGGCGCGACCAC
The DNA here is from genome assembly GCA_945889495.1 of Syntrophobacter sp. SbD2. Lineage (GTDB taxonomy): Bacteria > Desulfobacterota > Binatia > UBA9968 > UBA9968 > DP-20. Next base: position 9,826 of record CAMDBU010000093.1, read on the forward strand.
GCCGCCCAACGAATGGCCGATCCACGCCTGCATTCTCAAAGCCCGCCCGGAAATCGTCAGCGTCGCCCATACCCACTCCAAATGGAGCACGATCTTCAGCGTGCTGCCGATCAAGCTCAAGCCGCTGCATCATTACGGCAAGTTTCTTTCCGCCGACGGCCCGCCGGTCTATGAAGGCGTCGGCTTGGTGCGCACCATCGAACGGGGCAACGACCTGGCCGCCGCCTTGGGCGACGGACCGGCGGTGCTGATGCGCGCCCATGGCGACGCGGTGGTCGGCGAAAGCATCGAGCAGATGATCGAGCGCACGACGAGGCTGGCCATGTTGGGCGAGTGGAATCACCTGGCGCTCTTACACGGCCAACCGAAATATTTGAGTGCCGAAGAGTTAAAAGTGTACAACGACGACCAAAAATTTCCGTTACGTGGCTGGGAGTATTTCGTCAGCCGGTTGAAGGACAGATAAGACTACTAACTTATGAGGCATCATGGCCACATCGAAAGAATTCGTCGCTCAACTCAAGAAAGACATCCAAGCGTTTCCAAAAATCCGCATCAAGCATCCATTCTTGAAAGCGGTCTGCGACGGCAGCGCCACCATGGAACAAATCCGCGCCTGGGCGATCCAGGACTATCAGTTTCGCGCCGTCGTGCCGCGCATCTGCATGCTGCGCTATCTCGCCTGCACCGATCCGGAGATCGGGCAGAAACTCTGGGGCGTGGTCGAGGAAGAGACCCGCGGCATGGACACCGGCAGCGCCGGCCATAACGAACTGGCGATTCGCTTCGCCAACGCCATCGGCTTGACCAAGGACCAGCTGGAAAACGCCGTACTGCGCCCGTCCACCGCGGCGCATCTATATTACGTCGAATTGATCATTCACACTCTGCCCTGGTTCGTCGTCATGTCGATCCAGATCGGCGCCGAAGGCACCTTCGGTCCGGCGGCGGCGGCGATCGGCAACGGCTTGCTGAAGAACTACAAGATGGACGCCAACGACGTGCGCTTCTTCACCGTCCATTCCGAAGCCGACGAAGATCACAGCAGCCTGGCCGAAGAGATCGCGGTGAAATATCTCCACTCGCCGGCGCTGCAAGAACAAACCTACAAAGCCACCTTCCGCCGCATGGAACTACTCTACGACATCTGGTCCATCGACGGTTACGATAAATAGATTTCGCAAGATATCGCGCCAAGCACGCAAAGGACGCAAAGCTCGGAAATCTTTGTCGGGGCGTATGGCATACGCCCAGGGGTGGCGCGCGGCGCTGGTCCGACGAAATGATCCGTGCATCCGACGCATATACCTGGTAACCAAAAATGGAACAACTCACTCTAGGCTTCATCTCCGCCTTCAACGAACGGGTCGAGCCGCTGATGAACGGCACCATCGAGGTCGAAGGCGTCAGTCTGATCCCGACCTATTCGCACCCGGCGGAAACTTTTTGGCGCCAGCTCAAGTTCGGTGAATTCGAAATCGCCGAGATGTCGATGTCGTCGTTCTTGATCGCGCGCTCTCAAGGCGTCGACATGATCGCCCTGCCGGCGTTTCCGAGCCGGCGCTTGTTTCAAACCGAACTTTCCTACCATGTCGACTCCGGAATCACGAAACCGCAGGACCTCGCTGGCAAGCGGCTCGGCGTGGCGGAGTATCAGCAAACCGCGGCGTTGTGGCTGCGCGGCATTCTCGAACATGATTTCGGCGTGTCGCAGTATAAAATCCACTGGTACATGGAACGCAGCGAGGAGATGAGCCATGGCGGCGCGACGGGATTCAAACCGCCGCCGGGGATTTCCTTTCAGCGCATCGCCGGCAACAAGAGCCTGGCCTCGACGATCCAGGCCAACGAACTGGACGTCGCCCATGTGTCGAGCCCCTGGGTGCTGCAAGCCAACACGCTCGACCGCTCGAGCCGGATCACCGGCAAAGGCGATTGGAGCAAGATCAGACCGCTGTTTCCCGACCGCATGGCCGAAGGTGCGCGCTTCTACAAGCAGCATGGCTTTCTGCCGGTCAATCACGCCTACATCATCCGCGGCGACATCCACCAAAAACATCCCTGGCTGGCGGAAAAATTATACGACGGCTTTGTCCGCGCCAAAGCGGCCGCCCAAGCGAAGTTGGTGGAACAGATTCCCAGCGCGCTGTTCTTCGGCCAGGAATATCTCGCGACCACGCGTGAGCTCATCGGCGACGACCCCTTTCCTTTCGGCATCAAAGCCAATCGCGCCATGCTCGACACCATCACCAGCTACTCCCATGAGCAGGGGTTAACGCCGCGCCGGATGAAGGTCGAAGAACTGTTCGCCGAAAGCCTGCTCGACACCTAGAGGACACCGCCATGGCCAAGCTTCAATTGGGCTTTATTTCCAACTTCAACGAGCGCGTCGAACCGCTCATGCGCGGCCTGGTTCAGGCCGAAGCGATCGAGATCAAGCCGACCTACTCGCACCCCTCGGAGACATTTTTGCGCCAGTTGCGCGACTTGGAATTTCCCGTCGGCGAGATGTCGATGTCGTCTTATCTGATCGCCCGTGAGCGCGGCCTCGACATGATCGCCCTGCCGGTGTTTCCCAGCCGCCGGCTGTTTCACACCGAGCTCTCCTACCATGTCGATTCAGGAATTCAGAAACCGCGGGACATCCTCGGCAAGCGGATTGGCGTCAGCGAGTACCAACAGACCGCGGCGCTCTGGCAGCGCGGCATCCTCGATCACGACTTCGGCGTGTCGCAGTATAAAGTTGACTGGTACATGGAACGAACTGAAGAGCTGAGCCATGGCGGCATCACTGGTTTCACGCCGCCCAAAGGCATTTCGTTCAATCGCGTCCCGCCGGAAAAGAGTTTAGCCTCCATGCTAGTGAACCAGGAACTCGACGTCGCGGCGATCAACAGCCCGGTCAAGCATAGCCCCACCCAGCTCGGCCGCTCGCACAAGATCACCGGCTCGGGCGGCGACTGGAGCAAAGTGAAGCAGCTCTTTCCCGACCGCCTGGCCGAAGGCAAAAGATTTTTCGCCAAATGGGGCTTCCTGCCGGTGAACCACACCTACACCATTCGCGGCGACATCCACCGCAAATATCCCTGGGTCGCGTTCAACTTGTACAGCGGCTTCGTCAAAGCAAAAGAGCATTTCAACGCCCAGCTGATGGACAGCATTCCGTCGGCGCTATTTTTCGGCAAGGAATATATTATTAAGACCCAAGAAATGTTCGGCGCCGACCCCTTCCCCTACGGCATCAAAGCCAATCGCAAACTGCTCGAAACCATCGTCGATTTTTCCTTCGAGCAGGGGCTGATTACCAAGAAGCCGGTGATCGAAGAGCTGTTCGCCGAGAGCACAAGGGATCTGTGAGGAGTGGAGTGATGGACTGATGGGTTGGAATTCGCAGGGAAACACAATCACTGCTCCCATCCGTCATTCCCGCGCAGGCGGGAATCCAGGCTAGTCTTGAACCTAAAGTCGCATTGAATCAGCCTATGAAAAAGCTTTTTGGGTTTCTTATCGTCATCGCCTTCCACGTGATCGGCATCGCCGCCAATGCCGCGGCCGCGCTGAAATCCGTCAACTTCGCCGCCAACACGCCGACGCTCAACGGCACGCTGCCGCTGATCGTCGCCCAGGACTTTGGCTTTTTCGCCGCTGAAGGACTCGACGTCAAGGTGGTATTGATCCGCGGCGGACCGACCGCCATGGCCGCGCTGGTCGGCGGCGCCGTCGACTACACGCTGGTCGCCGGCGTCGCCGCGGTGCGCGCCATCGCGCAGAACGCGCCCATGACCATCGTCAGCGGCATTCAGCCCTACATGGACTATACCCTGCTGGGCGCCAGAGGCATGACCAGCGCCAACGATTTGAAAGGCAAAGTCGTCGGCGTCACCGGACCGGGCGGCATCGCCGAGTTCGCCGCCGTCGAGGGCTTGGCTAAGAAAGGTTTAGTGCGCGACCGGGATTATAAAATCCTCTACGGCGTCGGCAACAGTCCGGCGCGCGCCCAAGCGCTGGAACTCGGCAAGATCCAAGCTTCGCCGTTTTCCTTCCTAGAAAAACTGGAACTCGAAAAGAAAGGCTTCCCAGTGCTCTTCGACATCGGTGCCGTCATGCCGGGATTTCCCTTCGTCGTGATCGTCTCGAGCAAACAAAAAGTCGACGGCGATCCGGACGGCGTGACCGCGATGTTGCGCGCGATCAAGCGCGGTTTGGATTTTCTCGCCGGCAATCGCGACAAGGTCGCCGACGCGGTGATTAAGAGAAACAAGTTTGGCGATCCCGCCCTGGTGCGCCTGGTCATCAATCAGTTCGCCGCCGTTTACTCGCTGTCCATAACCAAAGACGACATCGACTCGCTGATCGCCGCCACGCGCATCGAAGCGGAAGCGAAAAAACTCGGCGGCACGGAGAAGTTTTTCACCCGGCAGTTTCTCAACAAAGTCATCGGCCAAAACCGCTGACAAGGAGCCACCATGGCACAGGATATGGAACTGAGTCTTTTGCTCGCCGACTACCACCGCACCCAGCCGATCCTCTCCGGCGCGGTCGTCGCCAAGGGCATCAAATTTGCCGCGCAGCAAGCGATCCCCGGCGAGGCCTGCATGCGGCCGGTGTATGAGGAATTCGACATCGCCGAGATGTCGCTCTCCTGGTACGTCATGGCGCGCGCACGCAAGGAACCGGTCATCGCCCTGCCGATCTTTCCCCTGCGCATGCAGATCCATCCGTATATTTTTTGCTCGCCAGCGGCCGGCATCGAGCGGCCGGAGGATTTGAAAGGCAAGCGCATCGGCATGGACCAGTATCGCCTCACCGTCGGCCTGTGGGCGCGCGGTATACTCCAAGAATTTCACGGCGTCCGGCCGGAAGATTGCCAATGGTTCACAACGGAAGCGGAATCCGAAGACGCCGGCTTTCAGGCGCCCGAGGGTGTCCACATCACGTTGGCCAATCAATCAACCGAACAGATGCTCCTGCGCGGCGAACTCGACGCCCTGATCCCGCCCAACATCGTGCCGTCGTTCCGTAACAAAGACCCGCGCATTCGCCGGGTCTTCCAAGACATTCGCGCGACCGTAAATGATTACTTCCGCCAGACGCGAATCTTTCCGATCACCCACACCCTGGTGGTGCGGCAAGAATTGTTCGACAAACAGCCCTGGCTAGTGGCGAGCCTGCTCAAAGCCTTCAGCGATATGGAAGAGGCGTGTAGAAAATCCTACGAGTACGCCAAGCGCTCGGCATTTCCGTCGGCGGTGTTGATCTTAGAAGAGGAGCAAGAAGTCTTCGGCAAGAATCCCTGGCAACATGGCCTCACGCCGGAGAACCAAGTGGTTCTGGAGAAGTTCATCCAGTACGCCAACGAGCAAGGCTACATCCCGAACCGTCCGGCGCTGAGCGAATTGTTCGCACCGGTGGGGAGCTGAGCCGAGTTTGGATTTGAATTGATCCATCGCCAATTTTCGGTCCGTGGTACGTTGAGCGCCACCATGGTACTATCTCTTCGTATTCAGGCATAACGGAGGCCAGCCATGCAGCTTAATCTCCCCCCCGACCTTGAAAAGCTTATCCACAAGCGACTTTCAACCGGCGGTTATCAAGATGCCGAGGATGTATTGCGACGCGCCCTTGAGACCCAAGATGCTCTGGAGAGCTGGAGCGATGAGGAAGTCCGAGCCCTCTCCGCTCGTATCGACGAAGGCTATCGCCAAGCCGAGCGCGGCGAGCTGATCGATGGCGCGCAGGCGCGCCGAGAAATCCAAGCGATGAAAGACGACTGGCGCTCAACCAAACGATGAGCGACTACGTTCTTACGCAGCGAGCCAAAGCCGATATTTTTGACATCTGGTCATTTATCGCTGCCGACAACGAGGAAGCCGCCGATCGCGTAGAAACTGCCGTTTACGACGCTTGCACATTTCTGGCCGGGGCGCCGATGAGCGGCCACACCCGTCCCGATCTTACTACTCACCCGCTACGTTTTTGGACACTCACCCGCTTTCCGAATTACATCCTCGCTTACAGACCTGAGACCTCGCCCATTCAGATCATCGCCGTGCTGCACGGCAAGAGGAATTTGCAGAGAATTCTGAAAAGCCGCCAGTAAACTGCGAGTCCCTCAGCGGAGCCCGGGGTTTACCCTCGATTAATTGGCTGTCGAGATCTTGCGGTCTTTCGGGAGATAATCCGAAGGCTTGCTGTTAGAATTTATAGCCCAGCTCCTTGGCCACATCGATGGCGAAGCGCGGGTCGGCGACTTCTTCGAAGCCGACGTTGCGCTCGGTGAAGCGCCCTTCGGCTTTGATCGCGCGGATAATATTCCCGATGCCTTCCTGGGTTGGAATGCCGGTGTCGTTGAAACTCTCTTGGACGATCTTGTAGGTTTCCACGGCGGTTTCCTTGTCCATCTTGAGGACGCCGGTGATGAGCGCAAGCGTCCTTTCGCGATTGGCGAGCATGGCCCGCTTACCTAGCTGCAGGGCGCGAATCACCCGCTTCACTTCGTCGGGCCGGCTGCGAATCGTCTTGGTCATCGCCGTCAGCCCACCGGAAGCCATCTCTACTAGCGAGCCAATATCGAGCACGCGAACGAAGCCGCGCCGCTGGGCGAAAAACATCGTTGGTGGATTGAGCGCCGCGGCGTCAACGAAGCCGGAGTCGAGCGATTGAACCAGATTACCTCCAGGCACGGACACCGCGGCGAAATCCTTGGGCCCGATGCCGCGCTTTTCCAGCGCGATGGACAGCGCCACATGGCTGGTGCCGCCCAGGCCCGACACGCCGATCTTTTTGCCGCGCAGCTGATTGAGATTTTTAATTTCCGGCTTGGCCATGAGCCAGTAGGTGATGCGATTGGTCGACGACCAGAGCGCCCGCGAATCGACGCCGGTCAAGGTCGCGCTGATGCTCGCCGGGCCGATGCCCGATTGATAGTCGAGATCGCCGGAGACCAGCGCGGCGACAGCGGCGGCCGAGCGCATGAGAATGACCTCGACCTCCAATCCCTGCTCGTGAAACAGTTTCCACTCGCGCGCCGCCACCAGCGGCAGCGCCGAGTAGCTGAGCGTCGCGTTGGAAACGCGAATCCTGCGCCGCTCCTGAGCGTTGGCGGCGCGCAGATTGAAAACGGTGCAAGCGAGAATCAATACCGCCGCAGTCAACCCGAACTTCATCCCTCCGCCTTCATCCTTCATCCCTATCTTTTCACCATGCCCAACTTCTGCATCGCGTCGTGAATCAACTTCACTTCGCCCTCGGGCACTGGCAACTGGGGGGCGCGCACGATGAAGTTATCCATCAAGCCGGCGAAGTAGGCGGCGACTTTGTAGCGGCTGTGCTTGTAAACGTTGGGCGCCTTGTAGACCGCCGCTTCCAGCGCCCAATTGATCTCGTGCAGCCGGCGCGCCTCGTCCAACTTGCCGTCGGTGACCGCCTGGAACAGATCGCAACAAAAATCCGGCGCGAAGTTGGCGAAGCCGGTGAGCGCGCCGTCGCCGCCGGTGACGAAATGTTGGAACAACGATGAAGTCGCCAACACCGAGACATGGCGCGGTAGCGCACGCATGCCGCGCAGCACCTGCTCGTAGCGCCGAATGTTGGCGCCGCTGGCGACTTTGATCGCCGCCACGTTATCGACCTCTCGGGCGATGCGCAAGGCGATATCCGGCGTGTAACCGGAAGTCACCGCCGCCGGATAATGAAAGATGGTGATCGGAGTGTCGACCGCCTTGGCGATGTCATGAAAATATTGCACGGCGAATTCCGGATTGGTCCGTGAGTCCCAGTCGTAAACATGGGGTGGCGTCAACATGATCGCCGCCGCGCCCGCCGCCTTGGCTTCTTGAGTTTGTTGAATCGCCTCGCGGGTCGACAGCGCCTCGATGCCGGCGACCACATGTTGCTCGGGCCGAATCTCTTCGCGGATAATCTCGACGCAACGCACCCGCTCCTCCCGCGTCAACGTCGCCCCCTCGCCGGCGCCGGCGTTGCAGACGATGGCGTTGATGCCGGCTGGCTTAGCCTGATAGCGGATCAGCTTGCGCAAGCCCGCTTCGTCAAGATCGTAGTTGTCTTTGAACGGCGTCACATTGGCGGAAAGTATTCCGGATAGTTTTAGACTCATGGCAACCTCTTAAAGTTTGTTAAGTTTGTGACCCGCGCCAGAAGAGAAAGAATTAACCACGAAAAACACGAAAGGCACGAAAGTTCGGAATTCCCTTTTCGTGTGTTTCGTGTTTTTCGTGGTTAAAATTCTTTGCCTTTTCTGCGCACCCTATTCTGCCGATTACTTTGCCGGATACAAGCGGCAAACTATTTCGCAGGGTTCCTCAGATAGCGCGCGAAGAATGCCTTGACCTCGCGCACTGCGTCATCCCAAGCCTTGGGATCGCCGCCGGTGGTGGCGCCGCGGCCGGTCGGGGAATTACCGTTAATCCGATTGGCATCGTAGCGCACCGGGGCATTGCTATCGAAGGCATGATGCGCTCCGGGATAAATTTTGATCGACACGGGGAACCCAGCTTGCTGGGAGATCTCCACCAAATCGCGACAGGGTTCCGCCGGCGTCCAATCGTCCTTCTCGCCGATCAAGATCAATAGCGGCGCCGTCGCGTGGTAGACGCCGCGATAAGGCGCGCAACCGGGGTAGAGAGCCACCGCCGCGTTGAATCCCCGGCGCTTCTCTTGGGCCAGCGGATCCTTCGGTCGTTCCGCGGCGGCGATCGTAGACAATGTCGTCGAACCGCCGTGGGACCCGCCCATGATGCCGATCCGCGAGCCATCGACGTAGGACAGCGTGCGCAAATAAGCCAATGCCGCATAAGCGTCGAAGGCGCGGCGCGTTGGCGCCACCTGGTTTCGTGTCGGCGAAGGGTTGGTACAAACACCGCCGGCGTGGCCGCGTGTGGAGAAGCTATCCGGCATGACGATAAAGTAACCTTCCGCGACCAACTCCCGAGCCCAGCGCAATGGCGAACCGCTCGAACGCGGCCCAAGTCCACTGCAATCATGCATGATCGCCACAGCCGGGAAAGGCCCAGCGCCGTCCGGTTTCAGCAGGGTAAAGGGAATCTGCTCCAACGCGCCGTTGGGCGCTCTGGTCGGCAGCATTGAACTCGACGTGGCGGCGACACAGCCCGCTAGCAGTGCGCAGCTAAGTAGCGCTGGTCGAAAAGCCGGTAGTATTAGCAACATGTTGCAACCTACTTCACCGGATACAAGCCGGCGAAGAATCCACTTTGCTCCAGACCGCGCAGGATCGAGCCATCGATCTGATCGTCCACCGACAGTGGGCGCAGTTGCGGCTCGCTTTTTTCCAGGAAGGTTTTGATCAGCGCAATGCCGGCGCGCGTCGGATAGGGCACCCGCGGCACGTAGTTTTGATAAGTTCGCTGGGTTTCTTCCTGCACCAGCACGTCATCGATCTTTAACCGGTCTTTAATAATCTTCTTGGAAAAAGCCAAGTCGGTTTTGAACACCGCGATCGCCTCGCCCATAGCCCGGACGAAGTTTCGCGCGATGTCGGGATTCTGGCGCAGAAACGCCTTGCGCGTCACCACGCCGGCGGATTGATAATCCGGTATGATGTCGCCGAGATCGACCAGTTCGCGAAAGCCTTCCTGCTTGGCCACCGCCAGAGTCGGCAAGGAAATCGGCCCGCCGAAAATCTTCTTGCTTTGCATGCCGGAAAGGATCGGCGGCACGCCGCCCATCTGAATGATCGGTACGTCGGTCTCCGGTCTGAGCCCCCACTTGTCGAGCGCCAGACGCAACAGCGCATCGGTGGTCGAACCGAAGCGCGTCACGCCCATGGCCCGCCCCTTCAAGTCTTTCGGCTCGCGAATCTCCGGCCGGACGATGATCGAGAACGGCGGCTTGGTCACCAGCCCGACGATCATCACCGCGTCGCTCCCCTGGGCATTGACCCGCATCACCGGCTCGATGCCCTGAATCCCCAACTGCGTCGTCCCGCCAAGCAACGACTGCATCGCCGGCGACCCGGCGACGTAAATCAATTCGACGTCGAGATCGTACTTGGCGAAGAACCCCTTATCGACGGCGATCCACGGAATCACCGCCGAGCCGGAGATCGAGCTGTAAGCAACGCGCAGCTGGGTCTTGGCGGTGGCGGCCATACCTTCCGCAGCCGACACCATGTGCAGAACCGCGGCCAAAAACATTGTCAACCGAGATTGTCGCTTAATCTTCATCAGTCTCCAACCTTACTCGACGCGAGCTCAGCCCCAGGGCTAAGCCTTCACTTCTTTTTCCGCCTCGATCCATATCCTCGCTAACCAAACGTAGTCGACGAAGAGTAAGTTCTTTCTATCGAGACCGTTCTCACGGCAATTTTCAGGTAGGGAGCGAGTGAAAGCGCGAAACGAGGCGGTAATATGGCGCTGACCCGGGAATACCGACCGCCCGGAGTTTACCCGCAACCAATCGCGCACTCGCCGAATGAGAATTTCCGGCAGGTTACCATGGGTGTGGATATCCTGCCCAGAGATGTCGGAGATGAAAGACTGGTAACGATGCCGCTTTGAGTCGAGGATCAATAATCGTTTCTTGCGCAATTCCCGCGGGCCAAATTTTCGACAACCAATGTCGAGGCCTAGTTCGAACGGCATGTTAAACCGTGGCAGCGAGCCGCGGCCGCTGAATTCGACACGAGACAGATCGTGCACCGCTAATCGGCAGGAGCCGATGATTTTAACGATTTTCTCCAGACGGACGGTTCCGGAATCGAGTTGTTCGAGAGCGCACCGCGGTTCGAACTCGCAAGCGATAACGGTAAAAACGAGGGCTTCGAAAAGCGGCCAGTATTGATTATCGAATGGACAGTTGATGAAGACCGACTGCCGGTACCGAAGACGGTGCACAGCCATGGTCTCACAAGACTAACTCTTGGCGGCACCAGCCAGTGAACCGAGCACGCGGGAGGCGCGAAACACCACACTCCCTTTCCCCGTGGCGGTGGATTTAAGGGAAAGGGGCTTCATCACCTTGGATGAACCCGAGGCGCCGACCGATGCTCGCTGTAATCTTTGCGCGACGCGCTTAGCTTGTCGGGTTGACAGCTTGCGGGGCATGCTGGCCGGACTTTTTTGCGTTGTCATAGCGTCCACCTCGGTTCACAGTAGCAAAGCCAACGATAAATTAAAACACCACAAATGCCATCGCTATGGGCTCGTTTCACGGCGAAACTCGATCCCCTGCGCGACGAGAAATTCGCTGGCGATCTCCGCCAGCGCGGCATCGCGATAGCGATACCAACCATCGGCGATGCCGCGCGTGAACAGTCCCTTCCATTTCATCGCTCACCTTGTCGTCGGCCAGCCAAGCGGGCGGGTTTAAATCCCGCCCCTACGGATCCCGAATCGCGTCTGACCTTGGCATTCCAGTGTCATCCCGTGAATCCCAACTCTTGAACCTTGAATCGCGCGCGCAGCGCGTTCCCGCTCGTGCTTCGCGCCTCATGCCTCATGCCTACTTATGAAACTCCTTCGTTCCCGCGTACGCCCGTGGATTGACCAGCGCGTGTTCTTCCTGCATCAGCCAAGCGATCTCGGCGGCCATCGGCACGCTGGCGGCTTCCATGGACGAGTGGGCGGCCATCTTGCAGTATTTGAGCGTCGTCTTGTCGAAGGCACCGATCGCCTCGCCCCACTTCCAGGCTTCGTCTTGCAACTGCGCGTGGGGCACGACTCGGTTGATTAACCCCGCGTTCATCGATTTCACCGCATCCCAATTCTCGCCGGTGAGGATCAGTTCGAAAGCCAACTTGGTCGGGATCAAAGTCTTGAACATGGTCGCGATGATCGGGTAGGGCAAAAAGCCGCGCTTGATCTCCGGCAGGCCGAACATCGCCTTGTCCGAGGCGATGGCCAGATCGTGCGGCAGTAATAAAGTAATGCCGCCGCCCAAACAGAAACCGTTCACCACCGCGATGGTTACTTTGGGGAAAGTCCGGATCACCTCGGCGACATGATAGGCGCGCGGCTCCTTGCGCCGGTCCTTGCCGCGGCCCTGGCCGCCCTCTGTGGGAAACTCCGAGAGATCGCGCCCCGCGCAGTAGGCGACATCGCCGGCGCCGGTGGTGAGCACGACGGCGATGTCGTCGTCGTTGCGCAGCTCCTCGAACACCGCGAGTATTTCTCTGATCGCATCGCGGTTCAGCGCATTGCGCTTCTCCGGCCGGTTGATGGTTAACTTCGCTACCGCGCCGCGGGTTTCCAATATCGTGAACTTGCCTTCTTTGATCATGTTAAATTCCTTTCCTGATTCGTCCTACTATAGGCGCATAACACTTGCCATCCGTTTCGGTCAACCTTCGGAATTTCTCCCTGTCGGAATGTCTCTCGCCAAGGCGCAAAGGCGCAAAGTTCGGAATGGGAATTTATGTAGGGTGCGCCGTGCGCACCGTCCGATTATGAACTTTGCGCCTTTGCGCCTTTGCGGGAGACCTCTCCGAGTCCGGTAATTTAATCCTTGAAAGCTCCAACTCATTGGGCTATCCCCGTAGCCAATGGGCTGGTTCGCAATCTTAATGCTGTTGTTGCTGCTGCCCGGCGCGCTTTCCACTTCCGCGCGCGCCCAGGACAGCCACACGGCGAGATTGATCGACGGCGCGAAAAAAGAAGGCTCGCTGATCTGGTACACATCCACCAACGTCGAGGATATCACGCGGATCTTCGCGGCCTTCAGCAAGCGCTATCCGTTCATCAAGAGCGAATACTCCAACGCCGGCTCGGCCCGGCTTTACAACCGCATCCTCAACGAAAGCCGGGCGGGCAAGATATTTTTCGATGTCGTCGCGGTGCGCGGCGTGGAGACGTACCAGTTGGTCAGCGGCGGCTTTCTCCAGCCCTACCTGTCGTCCGAAGCCGCCGCCTACCCAGCCGGCTTCAAGGATGCCAAAGGCTACTGGGTCGACTATTTCGACTCCTACAACGTGATCGGCTACAACACCAAGCTGGTCGCCAAGGAGCAAGCGCCCAAGAGTTGGGACGATCTGCTCGATGCCAAATGGAAAGGCAAGATCGCTCTCGACGACGAGATGTTCTCATGGTACGCCGCCATGTCGGTGGCCTGGGGCCGCGAGCGGGCGCAGCGCTACATGCGCGCGCTGGCCAGGCAGGACATTCAACTGCGTAGCGGCCAGACCTTGATCGCCCAGTTGATGGCCGCCGGCGAGTTTCATCTCGGCATGGTGTTGGCCCACCGGATCGAACGGATGAAAAAGCAAGGCGCGCCGGTGGAATGGGTGACCACCCTCGATCCGATCACCGTGTCGCTCCACCCCATCGCCGTCGCCGCCAAAGCGCCCCACCCCAACGCCGCCAAGTTGTTTATCGATTACTTGCTATCGAAGGAAGGCCAGCAACTAGTGCTAACCATCGGCCGCACGCCATCGCGCCCCGGCATCGACAGCGAGATGCAAGCGAAAAATCTCAAGCTATTCCCGGTGCCGCCCGAGCTCGGCGAGCAGTACGGCAAGTACCTGAAAGAATTCCGGGACATCTTCCAGCAGTAGAATTGCCAGGCGGGAAGAAGATTCTCACCACAGAGGACACAGAGAGCACAGAGAAGAAGAAGTAAGGAGTAAAGAGTGAGGAGATTCCGAACATCCGGATTCCGAACTCCTGACTCCTGACTCCTCACTCCTTACTTCTTGTAAACTTGCTCCAGAAACCCACTGCGCTGAATCTCCTCAACCAAGCTCAAATCCCAGTTGTCTTTCTCGGTCAGCTTTTTCGCCTGGGGGGAATCCAAGGCCGCGAGGTCGAGTAGCGCGCGCACGGCGTCGGACTGCGGGCGCAAGTCTTTTTCGGCGCGGCTAGAGATCTCTTCGTAGAGGTAGGCCATGATCGCCAAGTCGGGGTTGCGCACGTATTTGGAAAATATTTTCAGGCTCTCGTCCTTGTTCGCCTTCAGGTAGTGAATCCCTTCCATGTAACCGCGCAGAAAGCGCAGCGCCTGCGGCCGGTTCTTCTGCACAAATCCCGGCGTGGTGTTGATGCCAGCGCCCACGTTGGCGACGTCGAAGCGCGCGAGGATGCTCATGCCCATCTTCTCGGAAATCTTGTCCGACGGCGGCGTGAACATGGTGGCGTGGATCACGCCGCTCGAAAGCGCGGCGACGCGTGCCGATGGGCCGCCGTCGCCGACGGAAAGAAAAATCACGTCCTTGGCCGGCTCCATGCCGTTGTCGCGTAGGAGTTTGACCACCCGAGCGTAGGCCGCGTCGCGCCCCGGCGTGATACCGATGATCTTGCCCTTTAAGTCGCGCACGGTTTTGATCGCCGGTTGGACGACGATGGAATAACCCAAGGTGTTGGTGGTGACGCCTACCCTGGTCAAACTGGCGCCTTGGACGATCGCCGTGGTGATGCCCAGGTCCGAACCGAGAATGAAATCGACGCTGCCGCCGATCAGCGCCGACACCGTGCGCGAGCCGCCGCGCAGGAAAATCAATTCGACATCGAGCCCATGTTTTTTCCAGATGGCTTTGTCAGCGGTCACCCATGACGCGGCGAAGCCGGTGGCGAGCGAAGGATAACCCACGCGCACAACATCGGCGCCCCAAAGCGTCGAACTCGGCGTGACAAATAGCCCGAGCACAGCAAAAACCATTGGCGCTAATCTCATTGCAGCTCCATGCGCCGAGACCGATGAATTCCCATTTTGAACTCAGCGAGTCCGACGGTCAGCCCTAGCAGCCCGTGGTGAAAGTCGAGAATGAAGTGGGTAACCGAGGCGATGAGGATCGACAGGAAGAAGAGATCGTGTAGAGTTTATTGCATGGCGATGGGAAAACGAAAACACGAAGAGCAGAGAGGGATGTGGGTGGCGGTGAG
>CAMDBU010000094.1 GCA_945889495.1 Syntrophobacter sp. SbD2
GCTCTGTGGGTGCGACTACGTGACCAAGTCGCTGCTCATCGGCGCCGAGGACTCGATCGGAGAATATTTATGATCTCTCGTCACCGCCTCGCACTGATGCCTAGCGTTTTGTGAAAATCGGACTTCTACCACGGGCTGCTAGCGCGCAATGCGACTCTATCGCGCCGGAGATCATCCCGCTCCAGCCTCCCAGGGGATCTTTGGCATAGGCGTTCTGGTTGTAAAACAAACTGACTCGGCCTTGGTAGGGCTGGGGCCGGTAGCGCCGTAAGGTTCTTACATATTCTTCCTTGCGGTATTGGATCTGGCGACTCCGTCCCCGCTTGGGTTTCGTTGCCGCTGGCTTGGTTGCGTGGCTGGCCGCGCGCAGCCAGTTCATGAAAACTTTGCGGCGATCTCTCAAGAAGCGGTCAAACCGTCTGCCGTATTCTTTAAGCAGGTAGCGGTAGTAAACTCGGCGCGTTGGCGGGAAAGTGTCCATTAAGATCAGCTTGCTCGCTTCGCCTTGGGCTTGCAGCTGGCGCGCGATCTCATAAGCGATAACGCCGCCGACGCAGTTGCCGACCAGAAGATAGGGTCCCTGGGGCTGGAGCTCACGGATCTCGCGCAGATAGTCGGCGGCCATCGCTTCGACGCAGGGGTGCGCCGCCTGGGTGCCGTCGGCGCTGCGCGCGCGCAAGCCGTAGAATGGGAAACCGTTGCCGACGTGAAATGCGAGTTCGGCATAGGTGAGATAGACCACATCGTCGCCATGGCCACCGGGAAGTAGAAACACGGGGGGCTTGTCCTTGCCTGGTTTGAGTTGGAATAGATAGCGCCAGCGGTTTGCTGGTTGGTGGGCGTCGCTCCGTTCTTCGGTCTCCAGACGCGCGGCGAGGCCGGCGACGGTCGGACTCTCGAATAACCAGCGCAGCGGAATTTCGCGCTGAAACAGTTCGCCCAGGCGCGCCACTAGCTCGATGGCGAGCAGCGAATGACCGCCCAACTCGAAGAAGTTGTCATCGACACTACGCGGCGGCGCGCTGAGGACTTCACGCCACACTTCCCAGACTAACTGCTGTTTGGCGGTTTGCGGTGGCAGCTCGGGATGGGTCGCTGGGTTGGTTTCGACGGCCGGCAGCGCATGGCGGTCGAGCTTGCCGTTGGCGCTGAGCGGCAGCGCCGGCAGGTTCACGAAGGCCGCTGGGATCATGTAGCTGGGAAGTTTTTGTTGCAAGAAGCCGCGCAGCTCGGACACCGAAGGGGCAGCCCCATCGGGCTGCACGGTATAGGCCACTAGCCGGCGGTCTCCCGGCTGCTCTTCGCGGGCCAGCACCACCGCTTGCTGAACCGCCGGATGTTGCAACAGCACGCTCTCGATCTCACCGGGCTCGATGCGGAAGCCGCGGATCTTCACCTGATCGTCGAGACGGCCGATAAACTCAAGGTTGTCGTCGGCGCGGTAACGCGCCAGATCGCCGGTCTTGTAAAGTCTTGCTCCGGGTTCTTCATTGAACGGGTTGGCGATAAATTTCTCTTTAGTCAGTTCGGGCCGGTTGAGATAGCCCTGGGCCAGGCCATCGCCGCCGATATAAAGTTCACCGACGGCGCCCATGGGCACGGGATGCAAATATTTGTCGAGCACATAGACTTGCGTGTTGGCGATCGGTTTGCCGATGGGGATCGAAGTTATCCCGGCTTCGAGTTTGCGCGGAATCGGGTAGCAGCAAGTGAAGGTGGTGCCCTCGGTGGGACCGTAGCCGTTGATGATTTGCGTGTCAGGCAGAAGGTCGAGGGCTTTTCTGACATGGGCCACCGACAGCGCTTCGCCGCCGATCAGCAGCTGCCCAATTTCGGACAAAGCCGCCGGCTGCTGGTCGATCACCGAGTTAAACAGCGAAGCGGTCAACCAAAGTGTCGTCACTTGGTTGGTCTTCAAGACTTTCGCCAACTCGTCGGTGCTCGGCACTTTGCCTGGATAAAGGACACAGCGGGCGCCATGGAGGAGTGCGCCCCAAATCTCAAAGCTGGCGGCGTCGAAAGTCATCGGCGCCAGTTGCAGAAATCTCTGGCCGCTGTCGAGCGTAACGTAATCGACGCCGAACAGCAGCCGGACCACGCCGCGGTGTAGTACTTCGACGCCCTTGGGCTGGCCGGTGGAGCCGGAGGTGTAGATCAAATATGCCAAGTCGTCGGCGCTGACATGGCTAACCAAGTTCTCCGTCGGCTGCTGGGAGATCTCGTCTAGGTCGCGGTCAAGACAAATCGTTGGTGACTGGCGCAGGGGCGCGCGGTCCGATAACTCTTTGACTGTGATGACGGTCGGGGTCTGGCTGTCGGCGATCATGGCGCGCAATCGCTCATCGGGATCGCTGGGATCGAGGGGCAGGTAGGCGGCACCGGCTTTGAGGATCGCCAGCAAGCCAACGATCGATGCGAAAGAGCGCTCCAAGCAGATGCCGACGACCATGCCCGGGACCACGCCACGCTTGTTCAAGTAGTGAGCCAGTTGGTTGGCGCGCTGGTTGAGTTCCCGGTAGCTCATCTGCCGGTCTTCATAGACTAGTGCAATGGCGTGGGGAGTCTTTTCCGCTTGGGCTTCGAACCGCTGATGAATACATTGGTCTCTGGGGTAGTCGCTGGCAGTGTCGTTGCACTGAATCAGCAGCTGGCGCTTTTCGTTTTCACTGAGAAGTGGCAGCTCGGAGATGCGCTGGTCCGGATGGCTCGCGATACCTTCAAGCAGGGTCTGAAAATGTCCCAACATGCGCCCTATCGTCGAGGTATCGAACAAATCGGTTTTGTAGTTCAGCGCAGCGTTCATCCTTCCGTCGTTCTCGGCCACTTTCAGCGACAGATCGAACTTCGCCACATCGTTGATCGTGCGCACCAGTGTGGTGTCGAGTCCGTCGAGTCTCAACGATGGCCTGCCGCAGTCTTGATATGCGAACAGCACCTGGAAGAGTGGTGTCAGGTTCGGTTTGCGCTCGGGATTGAGTGTCTCGACTAATTTTTCAAAAGGAATGTCTTGATGGTCGTAGGCCTCCAGGGTCGTTTCGCGGGCTTGCGCCAGTAACTCTTTGAAGGTCGGATTGTTGGCCAGATTGCCGCGTAGAACCAGGGTGTTGACGAAGAATCCGATGAGCCCCTCGGTTTCCTGGCGAGTGCGACCGGCGATCGGCGTGCCAACCGCGATGTCGGATTGGCCGCAATGCCGGAATAGCAAAACTTGGAAGGCGGCCAGAAGAGTCATGAATAGGGTTGTCTCTTGATCCCGGCAAAGTCTCTTAAGGGCGTCCCATAGTGGCGCCGGCAGCTCAATGGCCTGAGTCGCGCCACGAGAAGTTTGCGCTGGTGGACGAGGACGATCGGTCGGCAGCTCCAGTGTCGCCAGGCCGTCTAACTGTTTGCGCCAATAGGCAAGTTGGTTTCCGAAATGGTCGCCTTGTAGCCACTCGCGTTGCCAGAGGGCGTAGTCGGCGTATTGGATCGGCAACTCAGTCAATCGGTTGGCTTGCCAAGAATCATCGGCGCGATACAGTGCGGAGATTTCCCTGAACAAAACGTTCAATGACCAACCGTCGGAAACGATATGGTGCAGGTTCAAGGCGAAAACATGGTCCCGCGGCGCGATACGCCAGAGATGGGCGCGTATCAGCGGCCCCCGGCTAAGATCGAAGGGTGTCTTTCGCGCTTCCTTGAGCCGCGATTGCAGCTTCAGCTCGCGTTGGTTTTCCGCATCTTGGCTGAGGTCCATTGGCGTCAGCGAAATTGCCGCAGCTGGCAAGATGGTTTGCCGGGGACCGCTATTGCTGGTGGCGATCACCGTGCGTAGCGCCTCATGACGGCGCACGATTTCACTTAAACTGCGTTCCAGAGCGTTAACATTTAGAGCGCCTGACAGGCGGAAAGCCGATGGGACGGTGTAGGTTTCGTCGCCTGGGTCCAATTGATTCAAGAACCATAATCGTTCCTGAGCGAACGAAAGCGGCCCATCGTCGCGGCTCGGACGGGGCACGATTGGCGGAACTGTTCGTGTAACCTGGCCTGCGCTGGGGGTGGGCCGTAAGCAATCTGCCAAACCGGCGATGGTCGGTGACTCGAATAGACTGCGCAGGGGCAGATCAGTCTGGAAAGCACGATTGACTCTGGAGATCACTTGGGTGGCGAGCAGGGAGTGGCCGCCTAAGTGGAAGAAGTTGTCGTGAATGCCGATGCGGTCGAGCTTGAGGAGACTATGCCAAATGTCGACGAGCATCTCTTCGACCGGAGTACGGGGCGCGGTAATGCTGCCATCGAGATCCGGTCTGCCGCGGTCTGGCACCGGCAGCCGGCTGCGGTCGAGCTTGCCGTTGGCGCTGAGCGGCAGCGCCGGCAGGTCCACGAAGGCCGCTGGGATCATGTAGCTGGGAAGTTTTTGTTGCAAGAAACCGCGCAGCTCGGACACCGAAGCGGCAGCCCCATCGGACTGCACGGTATAGGCCACTAGCCGGCGGTCTCCCGGCTGCTCTCCGCGGGTCAGCACCACCGCTTGCTGAACCGCCGGATGCTCTAACAGCACGCTCTCGATCTCGCCGGGCTCGATGCGGAAGCCGCGAATCTTCACCTGATCGTCGCTGCGGCCGATAAACTCAAGGTTGCCGTCGGCGCGGTAGCGCGCCAGATCGCCGGTCTTGTACAGGCGGCTGGCCGGATCGTCGCTGAATGGGTTGGCGATGAATTTCTCCGCGGTCAGTTCCGGCCGGTTGAGATAGCCCTTGGCCAAGCCATCGCCGCCGATATGCAATTCGCCAACGGCGCCCACGGGCACGGGCTGTAGATACTTATCGAGCACATAGACCTGGGTGTTGGCGATCGGTTTGCCGATGGGGATCGAAGTTATCCCGGCTTCGAGTTTGCGCGGAATCGGGTAGCAGCAAGTGAAGGTGGTGCCCTCGGTGGGACCGTAGCCGTTGACGATATGCGTGTCGGGCAAAAGGTCGAGGGCTTTTCTGACATGGGCCACCGACAGCGCTTCACCGCCGATTAGCAGCTGTTTGACGCCGCGCAATGTTTCGGGCGCTTGATCGACGTAGAGATTGAACAGCGACGCGGTGAGCCACAGCGTGGTCACTTGATGGCGCGTCAGCAGAGCGGCTAACTCGTGCACGCTGAGCGATGTTGGTGGCGCCACGACGCACTGGGCACCATGGAGTAAGGCACCCCAAATCTCGAACGTCGCAGCATCGAAGGAAAGTGGCGCGAAGTTGACCAAGGTTTGTTGGCTGTCGAGCTTGACGTAATCGACGCCGAACAGCAGCCGGGCCACGCCGCGGTGCGTGACCTCGACGCCCTTGGGCGCACCGGTGGAGCCCGAGGTGTAGATAAGGTACGCCGCGTCCGCGCCACTGCTAACGATTTCGAGATTATCGGTTGAGCCGAGGGCAATTCCTGGGGCAGCAAGGTCCACAGCGATTACTTGGGCCTTGAGCTGGTTGGCGACCGTGAGGGATTCTTGGTTGGTCAGTACCAACTTGGTTTGACCGTCGTCGACCATGAAGCGCAAGCGCTCCAGTGGATAACTGGGATCCATTGGCAAGTACGTGCCGCCGGCCTTGAGAATCGCCAGCATGGCGACGATGGCTTCCACCGACCGATGCATGCAGATCGCCACCCGCGCCCGCGCGCCACTTCCTTGCGCCTGCAGATAGCGCGCCAGTCGGTTGGCTCGATGGTTGAGCTCTCGGTAAGTCAGCGAACCTTCGGCGCTGATCAAGGCGATGGTGTCGGGGGTTTGTTCGACCTGGCGCTCGAACAATTGGCCGATGGAGCAGTCCCGAGGATAATTTGCTTGGCTGGCGTTCCAGTCCACCAACAACTGGCGTTGCTCCGCGGCCGTGATGAGTGGCGCGCTATCGATCGGCTGCGTCGGGTCGTCGATCAATGCGCGCAGCAGATTTTGATAGTGGCCGAGCAGGCGCTCGATGGTCGCGCCATCGAACAGGTCAAGATCATAGATGGCGCGCAGCGCCAAGCCTTGTCCGTGGTTGACTACGGCGAGGTAGAGATCGCATTTGGCTGCGCCATTGGAGATTTCATAGGGCGATTGCGTGAGGCCCGCTAGCCGTGGCGCCGGCCGGCGCAAATTTTGCTCGGCGAACAGCACATTGAACAGCGGGGTCTGGCTCATGCTGCGCTGCGGATTGAGCTCCTCCACGAGCTTTTCAAAGGGAATGTCCTGATGGTTGTAGGCGTCGAGGGCGACGTCGCGGACGCGGCCGAGCAGTTCGCTGAAAGTTGGATCGCCCGCCAGGTTACCGCGCAAGATTAGCGTGTTAACGAAAAAACCGACCAGCCCTTCGACTTCGGTACGGTTGCGGCCGCTGATCGGTGTGCCGACCGCGATATCGTCTTGACCGCTGTAGCGGTGCAACAGCACTTGGAACGCTGCCAGCAGGGTCATGAACTGGGTGACGCCATGGGCGCGGCTTAGGGCGCTAACCGAATCGGTTAGATTTTTGTCGATGGGAACGATTACTCGGCCGGCGCGCCAGTGGCGCTCGGCTAGCGCCGGCCGGTCGGTGGGTAGCCGCAGTGTCGACAATCCGTCCAACTGGCGCTTCCAATAGGCCAGCTGTCCTTGGCATTGCGCGCCCGAAAGCCATTGCTGCTGCCAAGCGGCGTAGTCTTGATACTGGATCGGCAGCGCGCCGACCCGGCTTGCCACGCCAAGCCTCTCACTCTGGTAAAAATCCGCCAGTTCACGCCAAAGAATGTTGGCTGACCACGCGTCGGAGGCGATGTGATGGGTGACCACGAGCAATAGATGTTCTTGCTCATCCAAACGGATCAGCAGCGCGCGCAGCAGAAGATCGCCGGCGAGGTTGAAGGGACGGCGCACCGCTTCGAGAAGCCGATGCCGGGCTTGGGCTTCCCGGTCCACGGCGGCGGTGCCGCGCAAGTCAGTGGTCGCCAAGACTACGGGTTGCGGTGCTTGAATCGTTAGCACGGGCACGCCGTCCTGGGCGAGCACCGTGGCGCGCAGCGCTTCATGGCGCTCGACGATACGGCCGAGCGCCGTTTGTAAGGCGGCGCTGTCGAGCCGCCCCTTCAAACGCAACGCGGAGGATTCATTGTAGCAGGGGTTATCCGGTTCCAGTTGATGCAAAAACCACATACGCCGCTGGGCGAAGGAGAGCGGCGCATGGACTCGTGCTGGCCGGCGCGGAATCGCCAGCGGACGGTCCAAGCTGAGATTTTGTTGTTCGAGCTCTAAATTGAGCAGCGCCCGTTTCGCTGGCGAGAGCCGCTCGATGCGCTGGACGAGATCGCGGTTATCCATGGAAACGATCGCCTGTGACCACGGCGACCCGCGCCGCGGCTTCGGCTTCGGTGGTGTTCTCGATTCGGTTGAGCAGCTGGTCCAAACGCTCGACATCGATTGGTTGGTCTTTGTAACCGTCGATCAATGCCGCCATCTGGGCCACGGTTGGAGCATCGAAAAGAGCTTTTACCGGCAGTTCCAATTGGAATGTTTTGATCACCCGAGAAATAATTCGCAAAGCGGCGAGCGAATGGCCGCCGAGCTCGAAAAAATTATCATGGATGCCGACCGGATGAATTTCCAGAACCTCGGCCCAGATTTCTCCGAGGCAGCTTTCGATAACACTGCGCGGCGGAACGTAGGCCGCGGGCATATCGGGTCGCTTGTTATCTGGATTAGGTAACGCCTTGCGATCTATTTTCCCGTTGGTTAATGGCAGCGACTGCACAAACGTGAAAGTCGAAGGGATCATGAAGTCGGGTAGTTTATTTCTGAGAAATACGCGCAAGTCTTTCGCGGTGAGTGCGGACTCCGGTTGTGTAACGATGTAGCCCGCCAAGGACACGTTGCCGGGGTGGCGTTCCCAAGCGCTAACCACGCCTTCCTGTATCTGTCCATGGGTCGATAAGGCACGCTCGATTTCGGTGAGGTCTACCCGATATCCCCTGACCTTCACCATCAAGTCCTTGCGGCCCAAATGCACGATCATTCCGTCGCTCATCCGACGACCGAGATCACCGGTGAGGTAAGTTTGTTGGTTGTCGGTGCTCAAGTCGTCAATGAGTTTCGTTTCCGTAAGTTCTGGATTCTGCCAATAGCCGAGAGATAAATCACGACCCTTGACCGCGATCTCGCCGATGTCGCCAGGTTCAACCTCGCGGCCGCTGTCGTCGAGTAACACAACCTGCCGTCCACGCCGAGGATAACCGACAGGGGAGCCTCCTTGAGGAAAAGAAAAGCATGGATCCAGGAGGGCGTAGCAAATTCCTCTGACTTCAGTTGCGCCCATCGAAATCTCTAACAGGGCACAGGAGAAAACCTGGGTTTGGTAGGCGTCAAAGTCGCGTTGCGTGATCGGCGCCCCCGAGATATGGATCAGGCGTAACGCCGGCAACTTTGGCGCACCTGCTAGGGTTTTGGCTAGTTGGCGAAAGATTTGCGGCGGCGATTTGAAAATGGTGACTTGTTCAGCCGTGATCCACCTCGCCAGACTTTCGATGCTATTGGATTTTACATCGAAGGGTAAAAGGCAGGCGCCGTTGAGCAGCGACCCATACAAGTGCGGGTAGGCAGAACCGAAAGCGACGGAATGAAGCAAGGTCACTCGATCTTCCGCGCAAATGTGGTTCTCGTCATTGGTCGTTAACCTGGCTTGTAAAAGAATTTTCCGGTGGTTTTCCGCAATGCCTTTTGGATAGCCGGTAGATCCAGATGTGTAACGGATGGTGGCCAGGTCGTCGGCCTGCGGATAACCGCCGAGATTGTCCGATGGCAATGCCTCATCGATGGTGTCGATATTGAGCACCAGGAGGGGCTCCTCGGCTAGCTTTACCGCGGCATCGAAATTGGCGCTATTGGTGAGAATCAAGCGCGCTTGACTGTCGTGACACATGAAGCGATTTCTTGCCGGCGGGAACGATGGGCTCAGTACAACATACAGCTTGCCCGCTTTGAGCGTCCCAAGAAGGGCGGCAATGACGTCAAAGCCATGTTCAAACAGCAACGCGATCGATTCGCTACCATTCCCCCTGAGCGCCAGGATACTGCGAGCGATGCGATTTACGGTTCGGTTCATTACCTCGTAGGACAGGGATCGATCCCCGTCCTTGATTGCCAGTCGCCGTGGATGTATTCGCACGATCTTCTCGAAGCGCGCCGGAATCGATGCCTCAACATCTTCGCTGGGAAACTCGACGAACGTTCCCGATGGATGAAAACACTTATCCCGGATCGCTTGCTGCTCCGGAGGAAGTGCGAGTTCTCGGTTAGAGGCGACGTTCATATCCGACTTGCTCCTTGGGGCCGACGGTGCGCCGATCGGTGACTGGGAATTGAAGTTCCGCATAGTTGAAGAGTCTGACTTGCCATATAGCGGAGCTAGTTGATGCTATTGCGAAGCACATTACGGAATGGCGCGATTCGGCGCAAGACCTTTTGCATCGCACCGCTATCCAGGATCTCGCCAATCCTGTCGCCGAAGCTACGTCAACCGAGTGAGTCGATGGGAAAGATCGCGCTTAGCCATTGAAACGATTGTTGGTCGCCCTGGCGGCTAACCGTGTCGCGGCTTCGGATTCGGAGATGTTTTCAATGTTAGTCAGCAGCAGGTCCAAGCGCTCGGTATCGGTCGTCGGCTTGGTTGAGCCATCGATCAACGCCGCCATCTCGGCTACGGTCGCGGCTTCGAACACGGCGCGCATCGGCAACTCGACGTTGAAAGTTTGAATCACCCGCGCCAGAATCTGCGCCGCCGATATTGAATGGCCGCCTAAATCGAACAGGCTGTCGTGAATGCCGACGTGATCGAGTTCCAAGACTTCCGCCCATAGCAAGGCAATTTGTGTTTCCGTCGCCGTGCTCAGCGGCGTTAAGGGGGTATTCAACAGCGGTTTCCGGTCAATGACTGGGGCGCGGGAGTGATTGTCGTTGCCCAGGCTAGGCGATTTTTTCATCGAGGGTTAAGCTATTTGGTAGATGAAGGTCGTGCGCACAAGCGCGAGTAAAATTATTTCTCGCGCGAACCACCGAGCTGATGTACGTCGTTGCTCAAAAATAGCTGTCGAAAGAAGAAACTTCAAACCCGGCGGCGCGAATTGCTGAGCTTGGCTTTGCCGCTCAGCGCCTAGCGGATCAGCCGCGCCCGCGGCAGCGCTAGATAGATGCCGATCATGCTGAGCGCGCCGGCGGCGCTGAGGAGGGCGGTGGCCCATTGGGCGCCGATCCAGGCGGCCAGGGCGCCGATCAGGATGCCGCCGAGGAGCAGGATCACATGGGTCATGTGGTAAAGCGCCATGGTGCGGCCGCGAAATTCCTTGGGCGAGTAGGTTTGGATGACGGTCTGGGCCAGCGCGTGGGAAGTCACATGGACGACGCCGACCAGACCCATCAATACTACGGACAGTTTGAACCAGGGCGAGAGCGCGAAGGCGACGATGATGCAGGCGTAGATCGTCACGCCTATCAACATGATGTTGACCCGCGGCACGCGGTCGCCGAACGACGCGATCAATACCGAGCTAAACAGCGCGCCGACGCCCATGGCGCTGAGCAACAGCCCCTGGCCGGTGGCGCCGACATGGAGCACGTCGCGGGCGAACACCGGTAACAGGGTCATGAACGGAATGATGAAGATCGAGGCGCAGATGACGATCAGCAAACTGGCGAACACCGCCTCGTTGTGCCAGCTAAATTTCCAGCCTTCGACGATGCTCTTGGCGAAGGATTCGCCGTGACCATGGCCGCCAGAGGATTTCTCTGGCGCGTAGCTCTGGCCGCGCAATTGCCAGGTCCAGATGGTGGCTAAGAAGTAACAGAGCGCTTGCGCCGTGTAGGCGCCACCGGTGCCGACCAGGGCGATGAGCGAGCCGGCCACGGCCGGGCCGGCGCTGCGGGCGACATTGAAAACAATCGAATTCAAGCCGATGGCGTTGGTGATATGCTCGGTCGGCACGGCGTCGCCGACCATGGCGGCGCGCGACGGCTGCTGAAAGGTCTGCACCACCGACATGCCGAAGGCGGTGACGAACACATGCCAAGGCTCGATGCGCCCGGTGAAAATCAATAGCGCGATCACGACGTAAAGCAGGCCGTCGACGATTTGCGCAATCAGGATTTGATTTTTGCGCGAGTAACGATCGGCGGCGCTGCCGGCGATCGGCGAGAGCAAGAGGATCGGGATCGCCTGCACGCCGCGCACCAGACCGAGTTGCAAGCTCGAATTGGTCAGCTCGTAGAGCAGCCAGCCGCGCGCCACCTGGTCCATCCAGGTGGCCATGGAGGCGAAGATCTGGCCGAACCAGATCAAGCGGTATTCGCGATAGTGGAGCGCCTCGAAGATGCGCAGATGGCTAAACCAGCGCAGCCAGCGGTTGGCTTGGCCGGCGCTGGTGCTCGGGTCCTGGCTCATTTCACTTGCGACTGCCAGCCCGACGAGCTGAGCATTTTGCCGGTGACGCTTTTCGATTCATCGGATGCCAGGTAGACGAACACATCGGTGACCGATTCGGGTTTGCTGCCGCTGAAGCCGGTTAACTTGGTGGCGACGTAGCCGGGCTCCACGGAGTTGACCCGGATGTTGGATGAGCGGACTTCGGCGGCCAGGGTCTGCGAAAAGCCTTCCAAGCCCCACTTGGAAGTCGCGTAGGCGAGGAAGTTCGCATAGGCGCCGCGGCCGATCATCGATGAAACGTTGATGATCGAGCCGCTCTTTTGCTTTATCATGATCGGCAGCACCGCCTGAGTGATTAAAAATGGCCCGCGCAAATTGACCGCCATGGTGTAGTCCCATTTTTTGACATCCATCTCGATCATCGGCGCCGGCCGGGTCATGACTCCGGCGTTGTTGACCAGTATATCGATGCGGCCGAATTCTTTCTGCGCGTTGGCGATGAAATTTTTCACCGGTTCTTCCAAGGAAACGTCGCAGCTCCAGCCTTCGGCCTCGACGTTCATGGCGCGCAGCTCTTTGACGGTTTGGTCAAGTTCCGCGGCAGTACGCGCGCACAGCGCCAGCTTGGCGCCCTCGCGGCCGTAGTGCATGGCGATGGCCTTGCCGATGCCGCGGCCGGCGCCGGTGATCAACGCGACTTTGTCTTTCAGTTTCATCTAGGCGTCCTTTTCTGCCAATTGTTACAAACTCGCCGCATAGTAACTGTATTTCGCTGGCGAAACCAAGGTTAGGCTTGAGGCGCGAGGCGTGAGGCGATAGGAAGAGGAGCACAGAGGAGAGAAGGCCATGGACGTGCTTAGTATCACCGGTTATAACCGCCGGCCGCCGCATTTGGTGGCGCTCTATAGAGGATTCTTCGCCGCGGAAAATCTCGAAGTGCGCTTTCACGAGACCACCTACGCGCCAGATCACAACCGAGGCATGGCCGAGGGCAAGTGGGACTTTACTCTCAGCAGCGCCGACACCATGATCGCGCGCACGACCACCGACGGCACCGATTACCTGTTGTTCATGCAGGCCGAGGAAGGGTTGAGCGCCTATCTGATCGGCCAGCCGAGTTACGATTCTCTCGACAAACTGCGCGGCAAGCTGCTGGCCGGCGATCCAGGCGACTCCAATCTCGATCTGATCCGCAAGAAAATCCTCCGCACCCGCGGCATCGACGACAATCAGTATCAGATTGAAATCATCGGTAGCTCGCCGGTGCGCTTGGAAGCCTTCCTGCAGCGCCGTGTGGTCGCCGCCATGTTGACGCCGCCGGCCTCCGATAAAGCTCTGGCCTCCGGCGGCATTCTGCTCGCCAGCGGCGACGACTACGTGCCAGGCTGGCCGCTCACCTGCGGCTGGACGCTACGGCCGTGGCTGCTGGAGCATCGCGAGTTGGTCGTGCGCTTTATCCGCGCCTGGGCGGCGGCCACCGCTTGGCTGCTCGAACCGGAGCACCGCGAAGAAACTTTAGAATTGTCCATGGACAAGGAAAAGCTCAATCGACCAGCCGCCGAAATCGCCTACTCCAAAGTCGTGCCGCGGGCGCGCATCAATCCGGCGGCGATCCAGACGGTCATCGAGTTGCGAAAAGAGATGGGCGTGTATAAGCCGCCCTTCGATCCGCCGGCGCATTTTTACGATGACAGCTATTGGCGCCAGGCGACCGCGGGGAAGGCGTGAGGCACGAGGCGTGAGAATCGGGCGAAAGATTTTTCGCCCCAAGTCAGGTCAGCAGTTTTCTCAGGACCATGCTGACGATGCTCATGACTATGGCGCCGAAGAAGGCGGACAAGAATCCGGCGACGGCGAAGCCGGGTACCAAGTAGGCGGCGAACATCAGCATGAGCGCGTTGATGACCAGGAGAAAGATGCCGAGGGACAGGATGGCGATCGGGAAGGTGACGATTTTCAGAATGAAGCCGACGGTGGCGTTGACCAGGCCGATGACTAGCGGCGCGATCAACGCCGGGCCGAGGCCGTCGACCCGAATGCCGGGAATGATGTAGGCGACGACCAGCAAACTGATGGCGCTGATGGTCCAATGAACCAATAAATTCCACATAGTGACTCAGAGCATAGTAAAGGTTGGTCGATATCTCAATGAAGATTCTCGGATTACCCTTGCGAGACGCATTCGAGAATGTAAAATGGCGACACATTCTCAATGTCGCATAAGGAGGCATGAACGCCATGTCACAGCAGGAACTGGAAAGCATCGCCCAAGCGATGGTCGCCACAGGTAAAGGCCTCCTCGCCGCCGATGAGAGCATGGGCACGATCAAGAATCGCTTCGATAGCATCAAGATCGACTCCAACGAAACTAACCGGCGCGCCTACCGTGAAATGCTTTTCACCACCAAGGGGCTTGAGGAAGCGGTTAGCGGCGTGATCTTGTTCGACGAAACCCTGCGCACCGCGGCGAGCGATGGCATGCAGTTTTCCCAAGTGTTATCGAACAAGGGCATCATGCCCGGCATCAAGGTCGACAAAGGACCGGTGGCGATCCCCGGATTTCCTGGCGAGACCGTCACCGAAGGGCTCGACGGTCTACGCGCACGGGTCAAGGAATACAAAGAGCTGGGCGCCAAGTTCGCCAAGTGGCGCGCGGTGATTACCATCGGCGACGGCATTCCGACCTACACCTGTTTGCAGGCCAACGCCCATGCGCTGGCGCGCTACGCGGCGCTCTGCCAAGAGGGTGGCATCGTGCCGATCGTCGAGCCGGAAGTGTTGCTCGACGGCGGTCATACTATCGAGCGCTGCGAGGAAGTGACCCAGGAGACTTTGCGGATCACGTTTGCCGCGCTACTCGAACAGCGGGTTCATCTTGAAGGGATCATTCTCAAGCCGAGCATGGTGGTGTCGGGCAAAGCCAACCCGCGCCAGGCCGGCGTCGACGAAGTCGCCGAGCGGACGATTCGTTGCTTGAAGCGAACGGTGCCGGGCGCGGTGCCGGGCATCGCCTTTCTCTCCGGCGGCCAAAGCGCGGTGAGCGCCACCGAGCATCTGAACAAGATGAATCAGCTGGGCCCCCATCCCTGGCAGGTTAGTTTTTCCTACGCCCGGGCGCTGCAAGATCCGGCGCTCAAAGCCTGGAAGGGCGAACCTGGCAATGTCGCCGCGGCGCAAAAGATTTTTTACCATCGCGCTAAGATGAATAGCGCGGCGCGCACCGGTAGCTACACCAAGAAGATGGAAGAGGCGGCGTAGCGCTCCAACCACGGTGCTCTCTGTTCAAATTCTTCATGTCTCAGTCTCCGACTGACGGGCGCGCCTCCTGAGCGTGCGCGCCCGTCACAGCGATTTCAATCATCATGATGCATGTCAAGAAATTTCAGCGCGCCGGCCACCGCTGGCTGGTGTGGAGCATCGCCTTGGCGATCACCTTGGGTTCCATCGGCGGTATTCTGACGCTCCATCGTTGGTCCGAAGCCAGTCACCAGGCGGTTGAGCTTCTGGGCCGGCTCGAAGCGTTGGCCCATCGCTTGAGTGCTACGGAGTGGGAGGCGATGGCGCGGCGCGGTTTGACCGCCGAGCTCAAAGGCACCCAACCGGTGATTCGGCGTGAGCTCGACCGGACCATCGACGAGCTCGCCCGCCATATCGATGATGGCGAGCTGTCGACCATGCGCCAGATCTACCGCGCTTACACCGTCGCCATCGACGAAGAATTTCGCTTGCTGGAATCCCAGCGGATCGCTGAGGCGCTGCGCGTCGACGAGGAGAAAGTCGATCCGACCTACGACCAGTTGATCGAAGCGATCGGCATGGCGCAGGTGCGCTACGCGATGGCGTCGCGCTGGACGATCAACCTGGTCAACATCGGCTCCACCGTGGTGCTGCTGTTGGCCGCGCTATTTATCGGCGGTTTATTCTCACGCTACGAACGCACCCTGCGCGCCGAGCAGGTGCTGTTGGCGGCGCAGGGTGCATTGCGCAGCAGCGAAGCGCGCTTTCGCTCCCTGGTACAAAACGCCTCGGAAGTGATCGCGGTGGTGAAACCCCTGCCGCCGACGATTCTCTTCATCAGCGATTCGGTGCGCCGCATCGTCGGCCATGGCCCCGAAGAACTGACCGGGACCGCGTTCACCGAGCTCGTCCACGCCGACGATAACGGGCGGTTACAACAGTTCCTCGCCAGCTGCGCCTACAGCTCGGGCCTAACCCATATGGTAGAGGTCCGCCTGCGCCGCGGCGACGGCCAGTGGAGTATGGTCGAGATGTTCGGCGATAATCGCTTGGAGGATTCGGCGGTGGGCGGCATCGTCGTCAACTTCCGCGATGTTTCCGAGCGCCGGCAAATCGAGCTGGCCTTGGCTCAAGAAGGCTATGCGATCGATCCCGAGAGCCGGAAGCTGCATTGAGCCGGACGCGCTTGATCGACGGCCAGGACTGCGAGCTGCATGCCGTGGAACTAGCGCCGCATTCGGCTGCGTTCTAACGACGACACGGCTTTTGCCGTCTCCCCCTTGGACGTGGTAAAACAGACTTGCTATGAACAGTGAGACTGCTAAGCCGGAAACTTTCGTAACTCTATACCGTCGAGCGTTTGAACAGTTCGGTACGTCGGCGTTGTGGAGCAGTCGGCCGGTTGCCGATCCCACCCCCGATGACGCGCTGGCGATTACGCATAGCTTACGAGTCGAAGGTGACCTGCAAGCCCGACGGCTAGCGGAGCAGATCGAGCAGGCCTGCCATGCCGCTGTCTAGAATTCAAACCGAGATCCTCCAGCTTCTAGCCGCGCACCGCGATCCAGAGAGCTACGTCGCCGGCAGCACTCCACTAAATCGAGATACCCCTCGTTATTCCGGCGATATCGACGTCTTTCACGACCGTGAGGATCAGGTGGCGCAGGCCGCTGAAGCGGATGCGGCATTACTGCACGAGCATGGTTATACATTGCAGTGGCTGCGGCGGGTGTCGACCTTTTACAGTGTGTTGGTGCAACGTGGCGATGAATCCACCAAGCTTGAATGGGTGGTCGATAGCGATTTTCGGTTTTTCCCGACACTTCGACATGACACATTCGGTTACGTGCTTCATCCGGTCGATCTTGCGACCAACAAGGTCGCCGCGGCATATGGGCGCCGTGAGCCACGAGATGTCATCGACTTGTTAACGATTCATGACCGCATCTTGCCGCTTGGGGCCGCTGTGTGGGCGTCGGTCGGCAAGTCGGTGGGGTTTACGCCGGAAGGAGTCATTAACGAGATTCGACGAATCGCCCGTTATACCGCAGCAGATTTCCGGCGCGTCGCCAGCGATCCGCCGATCGACCCCGCCGCCACCATGATTAAGTTGCGGAATATTCTCAGCGACGCTGAAGCTTTCGTTTCGCAGATGCCCACGGAAAAAGCTGGCCTGTTGTTTCTCCAAGGCGTCGAGATCGTCCAGCCCGATCCGCGCCGGTTGGACAGCTACCGCACCCACGCCGGCCAACGGCGCGGCCAGTGGCCGAGCAACGCGGAAATTACCGCGGCCATGTTCGAACGCGCGGCGCATGATAAGAGTTATTATCGCGGCTCGGGCTCTCCGTCGGATTCGTAGCCGGTTGGGGTTGGCCGGCTTTCGCTCCGCCGATTTGACAGCGCCGCGCCCTTCGTCGTATCGTTAGCGCCAATTCGCTAGTCCACTTTACAGTCGTTATCCAAACAGGAGGATTCCATGGCTTATGATCTATTGATTCGCGGCGGGCGGGTGGTCGATGGTTCGGGGCTGCCGTCCTATGTCGCCGATGTCGGCGTCAAGAATGGCAAGGTCGCCGAGATCGGCAAGATCAAGGAGAGCGCGGCGAAAACCATCGACGCGGCTGGTCTCGCGGTATCGCCGGGCTTCATCGATCATCATACCCATCTGGACGCGCAAATGCTTTGGGATCCCTACGGTACTTGCGAGCCGCAGCATGGCGTGACCTCCGTGGTCATGGGCAACTGCGGATTGTCCCTGGCGCCGGTGCGCTCGGGCATCGAAGACGCCATCGTTAAAAGCTTCGTCCGCGTCGAAGCGATCCCGCGTATCGCGCTGGAGCAGGGCGTCAAGTGGAACTGGCATAGCTACGGCGAGTATCTCGATAACTTCGAAGGCAAGGTCGGTATCAACGTCGGCGGCCTGGTCGGCCATATCGCCGTGCGCCATCATGCCATGGGCGAGGATGCGGTGGAGCGCAAAGCCACCGGCAGCGAAGTGCAAAAGATGAAGAGTTCGGTGCTGGAAGCGATGGAAGGCGGCGCCTTGGGCATGTCGACCAACCGCAATGACCGCCATATGCGCGAGGATGGCAAGCCGGTAGCGAGCCGGTTGGCCGACGATGACGAATTGTTCGCGCTGTGCGACGTTTTGGGCGAACGCAACGCCGGCGTCATCGAAACCATTCTCAGCCGCAACAAGGTCGAGCATTTCGCGTGGTACCATGAATTGGCCAAGCGTACTCAACGGCCGATTCTCTGGCAGAGCCTGCAACACCGCTGGTCCGAACCCAATCTCTGGCGCCAGCAGCTGGACGCCGTGGAGCCGATCTTCAAAGCCGGTTACCAGGCCTATGGTCTGTCAATGACCGTGCCGCTGGTGCGCCATTTCACTTTGAAAGACTGCCAGATCTTCGACGAGTTCCCGACCTGGAAAAATTTGATGTTCCTGCCGGTGGAAGTGCGCAAGCAGGCCTTCGCCGATGCCGACACGCGGATCAAACTGCAAGGCGAGCTCGACACCATGAAGAACGTTAATTTTCACCGCCGCTGGGATATTCCCAAGGTCGAAAAGGTCTTCAAAGCCGAGAACGAAAAATATCTCGGCAAGACCATCGCCGAGATGGCGGTCATGCGCAATCAAAAGCCCATTGATGCGTTTCTCGATCTCGCTCTGGACGAAAATTTGGAGACGATTTTCTGGAACGCCAACAACGGCGGCGACTGGAACGCCATGGGCGAGATCCTGCGTAGCCCCTACGTGCTGGTCGGCACGTCCGACGCCGGCGCCCATGTGCTGTTTGGCGCCGATTTCGGTTACGGGACGGTTCTCCTAGGTCTATGGGTGCGCGAGCGCAAAGTGATGTCACTGGAGCAGGCGATTCATAAGCTGACGTTCCATCCGGCATCGATCTTCGGCTTGCAGGGGCGCGGTCTATTGCGCCAGGGCTACGCCGCCGACATCGCGATTTTCGATCCGGCCACGGTGAGCGCCGAGGAGCCGACCTGGGCCAATGATTTCCCGGCCAACACCAAACGCATGGTGCAAAAGTCGGTTGGCATGCACTACACCATCGTCAACGGCACGGTGATCTGCGATCACGGCCGCATGACTGGCGACCTGCCCGGCCAGGTGATGCGCGGGCCGCTCTACCGTCAACATAAGGCGGCCGCGTAATATGGGCGTAAGTTATATCCCGGTTGCCCGCATCGGCGAACTCAGCGCCGGTGCCATGAAAGAAGTCGACCTCGGTGGACGCCAAGTGCTGGTGACGTTCACCGAGGGCCAATATTTCGCGTTCTCACGCCAATGCCCCCATGAAGATGCCGATTTGAAAGAGGCCGGCCAGCTGGTCAACGTCAATGGGACGCAGATGATCCGTTGCAACAATCACAGCTACTGTTTCGATATCAAGACCGGTGACTGCACGCTGCCCAAGGGCGGCGTGCCGCTGACCGTGTTGCCCACCGAAGCGCGCGGCGAGGAAATTTGTATTCGCCTGGAGTGGTGAAGTTTCTTCGCTTGCGCGCCGCGTGCCATATTCAACGCATGGTTTCGGCACCAGCTTCTAACCAGACCATGGGATATCAGCGTCGGCTATCGATCTTGCTGGCGATCGCCTTGGCGCTGACATTGGCCGGCGCCAGGACGCCGCTGTGGGCCCAGGAGAAAAATTTTCTCTGGCGCGTCCAGGGCGGCGAAAACATAGTTTACATTCTCGGCTCCATCCATCTGCTCAAGCGCGGCAGCGCGGCGTTGAAGCCCGTGGTTCAAGAGGTCTTCGGCAAAAGCCAACGGTTAGTGTTTGAAATCGACCTGCTCAAAGAAGGGCCGGAGAAGTTTCAACAGCTGCTGGCGCAGAAGGGCGTCAATGCCGATGGGAAAATGTTGGCGCAGCAACTGACGCCGGAGACCTACGAGATGGTGGCGCAGAAAGCCGCTGCCATGGGCTTGGATATTAAACTCTTGGCGCCGTTCAAACCCTGGGTGGTGGCGTTGACGATGGTGGTGATGCAGCTGCAAAAGTTGGGCTACGATCCCAGTCTGGGCATCGATCATCAGCTGGCGCAGCGCGCCAAGCAAGCCAACAAGCCGGTGTCGGGTTTAGAAACCGCCGAATTTCAGATGGACATATTCAACCAGCTGACGGCGGCGCAGCAGGATTTGTTTTTGCGCCAATCGTTGTTGGAAATGGACCAGTTGGAACAGGCCGTCGACGACATGGTCGGTGCGTGGCAGAGCGGCGATGTCGAGCGCGGCGAAAAATTATTCTTAGAAAGCATGCGCGCCTACCCGGAGCTCAAGGATAAAGTGCTCGACGCGCGCAACCGCCGCTGGCTGCCGCAGATCGAAGCGCTGTTGAAACAAAACCAAAATGTCCTGGTGGTGGTCGGCACGGCGCACCTGGTCGGCCCGGCCGGCGTCATCGAGTTACTCAAAGCGCGCGGCTACAAACTGGAGCAGATGTAGATGGCAGGACAAATCGATCAACTCAAAGCGATCCGGGTGGCCGACTGGATGTCGGAGAACGTGTTGGCGGTGGAGACTTTCGATAGTATCGCCATCGCGCGCCAGATCATGGCCAAACACCGGGTCAACCAACTGCCGGTGCTCGACAACGATCTGCTCGTCGGCATGGTCACCGACCGGGATATTCGCGACGCCTATCCGACCAGCATGATGATCGACCAGACCCAGGCGATCGATAGTTTCGCCGAGAAAGTCACTGTCGAAGAGGTCATGACCCACGATCTATTGATCGTCCGGCCGGAAACGGCGCTGGCGACCGCGGTGGCTTTGTTGCGCAAGCATCGCATCGGCTCCTTGCCGGTGGTGAAAAATAAATCTTTGGTCGGCATCATCACGCGCAGCGATATTCTCGATTACGTGCTGGCCGGTGGCCCCACGCGCAAGCGCTTGGCTAGAAAAGCACCGTCGGTTCGGGGTAAAAAGAAACCCAGGTAATCGCATTCCGCGCGCCGCCGCAGTCATCCAAGGGGAGAACCGTTATGCCGTCATTCGACATCGTCAGCCGCATCGACATGCAGGAGGTTGACAACGCGGTCAATATTACCACCAAAACGATTTTGACACGCTACGACTTTCGTGGCTCCAAGACTGAAATCTCCCTCGACAAGAAAGAGAAAAAAGTCCAGGTGACCACCGAAGACGACATGAAAATGCGCGCCATTCAGGACACCTTGATCGAGAATCTGGTCAAGCGCAAAGTCGACCGCCGCTGCCTCGACCCGAAAAAATCCGAGCCGGCGGCCTACGGTTTGATCAAGCGCGAGATCGCCATCAAGGACGGTGTCGATTCGGACAACGCCCGCGCCATCGTCAAACTGATCAAAGACAAAAAATTAAAAGTCCAAGCCGCCATGCAAGACAACCAAGTGCGCGTGACCGGCAAAAGCATCGACGAATTGCAGACGGTGATCCAACTGCTGCGCGGCGGCGATATTCCGATCCCGCTGCAGTTCGTCAACATGCAGAGCCGCTGAGACAGAAAAGACTTTTCACCACAGAGGGCACAGAGATCACAGAGGTCGGAGAATTCCTATGGAAAAAATTAAAAAGAGCGACGACGAGTGGAAAAAGCAACTAAACGACGAGCAGTTCGAGGTGGCGCGCAAGAAGGGCACCGAGCGCGCCTTCACCGGCACCTATTGGGATAATCATGAGAAGGGCAGCTATCGCTGCGTGTGCTGCGGCAATGAGCTGTTCACCTCGGAGACCAAGTTCGACTCCGGCACCGGCTGGCCGAGCTTCTACGCTCCGGTGGCGGCGGAGAACGTCGCGACCGAGACCGACAACAGCTATGGCATGCGCCGAGTCGAAGCGCTGTGCAGCAAGTGCGACGCCCACCTGGGCCATGTTTTCGACGACGGCCCCAGGCCGACTAACCAGCGTTACTGCATCAACTCGGCGTCGCTCAAGTTCGAAAAAGATAAATAGCGTGGACGTCGTCGCGTTTCAGGACCAAGGCTCGGTGCATCACTGCCATGGCTGCGGCGCGGCCAATGAAAAAGGGCTGCGGCTGAAGAGTTATTGGGACGGCGACGAGGCGATCGCGCATTGGCAAGCCCAAGCGTATCACTGCGGCGGCACCCAAGAAAATCTAAACGGTGGCATCATCGCGTCGTTGATCGACTGCCATAGTCTCAATCTCGCCATCGCCCACGCCTACCGCGCCGAGGGGCGCGCCATCGGCAGCGCGCCGCGCATCGGCTACGTGACGGCGAACTTGAATATCACCTACTTGAAGCCGACGCCGTTGCGCGAAACTATCGAGCTGCGCGCGCGCATTCGTCAACCGGATGGGCGCAAGGCCTGGGTCGATTGCACGCTCAGCGCCGCCGGCATGGTTCGCGCCACGGGAACCGTGCTGGGGGTGAGGGTGCAGTGGAGCTGAAAAAATCTCGATCGGAGTGATGGAGTAGTGGAGTAATGGGGAAGACAGGGTCGATCCGGCCAGTAATCCAACACTCCATTACTCCAATGTGTCTAGCTTATGGAATACACAACTTTAGGTCGTACCGGTTTGCGTGTCAGCGTCGCCGGCTTGGGCTGCGGCGGACCGAGCAGGCTTGGCATGCGCGGCGATGCCGGCGCGGAGGATCATGCGGTTGGTCTGATCAAGCAAGCCCTCGATCTGGGCGTCAACTTTCTCGACACGGCGCAGAACTACGGCACCGAAGGGGTGGTCGGCAAAGCGATTGCTGGGCGGCCGCGCGATCAGGTGGTGATTTCCACCAAGATTACTTTGCCGAAGCCCGCCGATGCCGATCCGGCGGCGGCGATTTTTGCCGGCGTAGAGAAGAGTCTGAAGTTACTCGGCACCGATTACATCGACATCTATCACTTGCACGGCGTTGAGCCCAAAGACTATGAGTTCGCCCAAAGCCACTTGATCGAACCGATGCGCCGGTTAAAGGAGCAGGGTAAGATTCGCTTCATCGGCGTCACCGAAGGCTTCGTCGTCGACACCGCCCACACCATGCTTGAGGACAGCCTCAAGAAAAATCTCTGGGACGTGGTCATGGTCGGCTTCAGTTTGCTCAATCCGTCGGCGCGGAAAAATATCTTTCCACTGACGCGGCCAACTGGCGTCGGCGTGCTCGACATGTTCGCCGTGCGGCGCGCGCTCAGCCAGCCCAAACGGCTGCAAGAAATGTGCGCTGAGTTGGTCGCCAAGGGCGCGCTGGCCAAAGATGCGATTGACGTCGATGACCCGCTTGGTTTTCTTCTCAAAGAAACCGACGCCAAGACGTTGCCCGAAGCGGCTTATCGCTTTTGCCGGCACGAAAACGGCGTCGATGTCGTCCTCACCGGCACCGGCAATGCCGATCACCTGAAAGAAAACATCGCCGCGATCACTAAACCGCCGCTGCCCCAAGCGGCGCTCGCCAAGCTCGCCAAACTGTTCGGCGAGCTCGATTCCCTAACCGGCAACTAGCCGGCGTGTCATAGATTCCATTTCCTTGCGGTCGTTCGTGCAATTGCCAGCGTTCGCTGGTGCCCCGTTTTTGCCGCGTTCTTAGTGCCATTGTGCGCCTTCCTGTCGGCTCCTTGGTCATGCCGGCCAGACTGACGCTTGGGGTGTTGTTTGAAGGTGTCCAGTGCGCACTTAAGTCCTATGTAGTTCTACCGATAGCTTACTTAGCTCAAAGCTCCACCGACGCATGGCGAGGATCGAACGATGCAGACGATAGATATGACCGCGATGAAATCGTCATTGTTAATTAGTGCCTGACCGGAAACCCCAATCTCAGTCTCTGCATCGCCGTAACGGCACGGGGTTAAGCGGGCTTTGAGGGCACGAAGAATGGCAATAAGTGGAGTTGGAAAGGGAGTTTTTTGCGAATGTGCTGGGGAAGGAAGGAATTT
>CAMDBU010000095.1 GCA_945889495.1 Syntrophobacter sp. SbD2
CTCGATCACCCTCGGACGTGGCTTGCAACGCCTTCATGATATTGTCACCGGTTTCTCGCTTGCCCAAGAATTTTATTCCGCTCAACAACCGGCTGCGTCATCCTCTCGACCTTTTCCCA
The DNA here is from genome assembly GCA_945889495.1 of Syntrophobacter sp. SbD2. Lineage (GTDB taxonomy): Bacteria > Desulfobacterota > Binatia > UBA9968 > UBA9968 > DP-20. Next base: position 120 of record CAMDBU010000095.1, read on the forward strand.
GCAAGGGGAGTTACGGGTAACGATCAGCGCGCTGCTCGGGATGACAGCGAAGGTTAACCAGCAGAATTCTACCGCCCACGCACGGTCTCCTTGAGCAAGGTCGCCATGGCGAGCATGCCGACGGCGATGGCGGCAGCGAGGATTTGCCAGGCGAGCGGATAGGAACCGGTGCGGTCGACGATATAACCGAATACCGGTGTGCCGATCGTCGCGGCGGCGGCGTTGATGGTGATCATCATGCCCAGGCCGGCGCCGGTCTTGGCCTTGCCGGCGATTTCACCAATGAGCGCGTAAGAAACCCCCTGGTAGCCGACGATGCAGACACCGGATAAAAACAAGATCGTCATGAGCAAGACGTAGGAAGAATCCCGCCCCATCGAACTCAGCGCCATGAATAGAATTACCGAGAAGACGCCAATTAAAATCAAAACGATCTTGCGCCGCCCACCGAAGATCCGGTCGCTCACCACGCCCCAGCCGACCCGGCCGATCATCGCCCCCGCTTGGGTGAGCGCCAGCGCCTGGCTCGCCCAGTAGGGGGTAAATCCCATGGTGTCTTTCAAATACAGCGGCACATAGGTGATCAGCGCCATCTGGCCGATCAAATAAATCGCCGTGGCGCAGCTGATCGGCAACAGCCCCCAAACATCGAGGGGACCGTCGGTGCTCTCGGCATCTTGGATGGTTTCGACCACCGCGGCGTTTTCCGCCGCCGGCTCGCGCCACAGCCAGGAAAAGAGAAAACCGAACAGCAAATTAGCCGCGCCCAGCACCGCCAGCGAACCGCGCCAGCCGATGAGTAGCACCAAGGACGGCGCGACGATGGCCGCCAGTAAGCCGCCAGTGGGTACGCCGGTCTGCTTGGCGCCCATGGCGGTGGCGCGCTCGTCGCGGTGAAACCACGACATCACGCCGATGGTCGAGGCCGGATTGAGAAAGCTGTAGCCGAAGCCGGCGAGGAAAAAACTCGCGCAGCCGAACTCGAAAGACGGCGCGAACGCCGCCGCGATCATGCATAGCCCCAATACCGCATGGCCCTGCAAGGTGGTCCGGCGCACACCCAGGCGGTCGGCCAGCCAGCCTGTGCCAAAGGAGGCGCCGGTCATGGCGAGATAGAAGGATGAAAAAAACAAGCCCACTTGGGCGCGCGACAGGCCGAGCTCGTCCTTGTAGAACGGCGCCAGGGTGGTGATGCCATACTGCGCCGCGGCGCCGATGATATGCGACACGCTGATCAGCGCGAGAATCTTCCAGCGGGATGGATCCCGCTTCGTCGAGGCAACTACCATGAATTGATCGGACGGGATTAATCGAACACCGTGGGGCTGTAACCTTCGGCGTCGATGAAGGCCTCGATGACGCTTGGGCCGCCGAGCGAAAGTGCCCAGGCGAGCGCCTCGCGAAACTCGCCGGGATTTTTCGCAGCCCGGCAGGGCACGCCGAAATAATGCGCCGGCGACGGCGGCGGCGCGCCGAGATCGACGCCGGCGAGCGGATAGTGGCGCTTTTCCTGTTTGACTTTCATCAAGCCCAGCCAGCCGTCGTTAAGCACGATCACCGGCACAGCGAGTTTTAACCGGCGCGCCAGCGCCAACTCGCCGACGGTCATCTGAAAGCCACCGTCGCCAACCACGCAGGCCACCGCGCGCTCGGGGTGAACTAACTTAGCCGCGAATGCTGCCGGCATACCGTAACCCATGGACGACCAACCGTTGGTGGCGAGTAAAGTCCGCGGCGCATCGGTGCGCCATTGGGAAGCGATCTGGTGGGTATGGGCGCCGACATCGTAGGCCAGGATGGCGTCGGCGGGCAGTAGTTCGCGCAAAATGTCCAGCGCCTGGTGCGCGACGAAGTTTTTGCTCGCTGGGCGGAGCGCCCGGTCGAAGGCGGCGCAATGCGCAACTATCTGTTCGCTCGACCAATCATTGGCAACTGGCGGAATTTTCGCCAACGCCGCGATCGCGCGGTCCAAGTCGCAGGGCTTGTTCCACACTAGATTCAAGTTCGTCCCGGCTTCCGCCGCCTCGCTGTCAATGTGCACGATGGCGACCCCAGCGCGCGTCCACTCTTCGTAGTTGATCTCGATGGGATCGTAGCCCACGGCGACAATCAGGTCCGCCTGGTCGGTGAATTTTTTCACATCGGTGCGCCGCGCCCGGCCGATGACGCCGGCGAAATTCTCATGGCTCTCGGGAAGAAACCCTTTGCCATGGAGAGTGGTAACGAAGGGCAGTTTTTGCTGCTCGATGAATTTCAATAATTCATTGCCGGCGGCAGCGCGCGTATAACTCAGACCCGTCACCAGCAGCGGCCGGCGAAATTTTTGTAACGCCGAAAGAACCGCCGTCGCCGCATCGATCGACATGTCCGGCAGCGACGTTGACGCCGAAGCATGCGCGCCGGGAGCGCCGGCAGCCGCCTGTGCGACATCCTCGGGCAGATCGAGATGCACCGGTCCGGGCGGTTCTTGGCAAGCGAGCGCCAACGCTTGGGCGAACTGTTCGCCGACATTACCATCGCGGCAAGGGAACGACGCTTTAGTCAGCGGCGCGAACAGTTGATGGTGATCGATGCGCATCTGAATGCGCCGCTGGAGCCAGGGCGTGGCGACGTTGCAGGTGATCGCCAACAGCGGCGCGCGGTCCAGCCAGGCACAGCCAACGCCGGTGGTCAAATTGGTCGCGCCGGGCCCCACCGTCGACACGCAGACGCCGGGAACGCCGGTAAGATAACCGACCGCGGCAGCCATGAACGCCGCCGAAGTTTCCGTCGCCGTCAGGGTGAACCGCACCGAACTCTGGCGCAGCGCCTCGATCAACGGCAACACCGGCCCGCTAGGAATCCCAAACACCCAACGCACCCCAGCCGCTTCAAGCATGCGCACGATAAGATCGCTGTTATTCATCAAGATTATAATTGAAGCGAGGGGACGAGGCGGAGGGGAATTATCAATTCTCCATTATCCATTATCAATTTCCGATCCTCACCGGGTCGACGACATCCTGCACCGCGCGCACGATCGACAGCGCCGTCAGCTTGCCGGTTTTGGGGTTTTCGCTCGGGACATTTTCGATATGGACATGGAGTTTGCCGAATTCGCCTTCAATGTCGATGTCGTGGCAGTTGCGCGGCAGGCCGGGCACGGCGAGGATACGCACCTGGGTTTTATCCGGGCCGATGCCGGCCAAACTGACGGCGCCGGTAACGTTGACGTTGGCGGGAAAGCCGCGGCAGGCCTCCCGCGCCGAGCCGGAAAAAACTTCCCGCTCTTCCTGCAAGCCGATCAAAGAAATGCCGCGCTCGACTAAGTAGGGCGCGCCTTCGAGTCCCAGCGGCGGCTTTCGCGTGGTGTGGGTAACATGATCGATCCGTCCAACACAAGCCGATTTGATCCCGTCCAAACCGGCGATGGCGCCGGACGGAACGTAAAGATGGCAACCGGTGCGGCGCGACTCGGCCATCACTTCGGGATGATCGAGGAGCGCGCCGACGCTGATGACCATCAAGTCCTTGCCCGCCACGAACGCCTTGCGCGCCAACTCCGCCACCACATGGCCGCCGGCGGCTTCGACCAGCAAGTCGGAGGCGGCGACCAGGTCGTCCAAGGAAAGATAGGCCGGTGGATTTTTAAAGTGCGCCAAAAATTCCCGCGCGCTGTTCTCAGTGCGGCTGGTCATGCCAGCGATGCGCACCGCCAGTTTGCCGTCCTCAACCGCGCGCACCAGCGCTTTGCCAATCGCCCCGCAGCCGACAATACCGATAGATTTTATCGCCATGATTGATTACCGCCACCTTTTTTTCATCGAATAATCCATCTAGCGTGAAGCGATTCGCCCTGTCAATCGACGCCGGCGCAACCCTTCTGACGACAACCCTAGCCAAGTTGAAAAGTCCCATCGCCGCGCCGCGCAAAGATAGTCGCCAGCGATGTTGGCAAACCGGTCGCACAGTGGTACATGACATTCATGCCGGCCTACGAGATCTACTTCCGCTGCGGCGACTGCCAGCGCGAACATACGATCCACACTAAGATCCACCTGAACCCAGGCCCCGATCGCAAGCAAAGTCTCGCCGAGTTCTTTGTCGGCCGCACCATGCCGCCCCAGGCCTCATCGTTGCAGGGACATAGAGCGTTTTGCTTGAAGACCGGGCGTAAATTCAAACTCGACAACAACGAACAAATTCTACTGGTGCCGCCGGCCAACCGAGCGCCGCTGCCAAGCCAGTTGCCGCTGATTCCCGACGCCACCTGAGCGCTACGCGAGACGGCGCGCTCTAGATGCCGTAAAGCATCAAATAAATCACCACGCCGGTCACCGATACGTACAGCCAGATGGGTAATGTCCAGCGGGCGATGCGCCGGTGCGCGTCAAAGCGCTCACGCAGCGCACGCACCAAAGTAATCAGCGCCAGCGGCGGCACCGCCGCGGCCAGTATCGTGTGGCTGATCAGGATCGCGAAGTAAACCGGGCGCACCCAGCCCTGGCCCTTGAAGCCCACCGAGCCCACCTCGAAATGGTAGATCAAATAGGAAATCAGGAATAGCGTCGAACAGGCCAACGCCGCCACCATGCAGCGCCGGTGCGCGTCACGGTTGTGCCGGCGAATGAAATAATAGCCGGCGCAAAGAAAAACGGCGCTGAGGGAATTCAGCGCCGCGTTTAAAGTCGGAAGCTCGTTAAAGGCGATCACCGCGGGTAGATGTCCGGCAACAGCATCAGGCTCAAGAACACGCACAAGATAAATGGTATCACGGCGATGATGCTCAAGGTGGTCTTCTCCAGCTTGAGATGCATGAAGTGGAGCGCCACCAGCACCGCTTTCCACACCGCCAGTCCGACCAGCAAAGTGACCAGCACCTTACGCGGCAGACCGAGAAAAGTCACGGCGATCTCGACCGCGGTGAGCACCGAGAGAATAACGAAAATCTTGATATAGTTGGGATGGGAATGAGCGTTGGTTGACATGAAAGATCCTCGGCTATGCGGCTATAGTAGATAGACAAAGGTAAAGATCAAGATCCACACCAGATCGACGAAGTGCCAGTACAGGCCGGCGATCTCGACATGCTTGGCTTGATAGCGGCCGCGATTGACCGCCGCCAGTACACAGGCGTTGTAAATCACCCCGCCGCTGACATGCATACCGTGAAAGCCGGTGAGCACGAAGAAGGTGGTCGCGAACAAATCGGTGCTAAAGGCCAATTTGTAATGCGGCAGCGTATGGCCGATCAGATGGGTCCACTCATAGGCTTGCAGACCGAGAAAGATCGCGCCGCCCAAAATCGTCAGACCCATGAATTTTTTGAACCGCGGCTTGTCACCGTCTTGCAGCGCCGCCAAGCCCAACACCATGGTGACGCTGCTGAGGATCAGCAGGAAGGTCATCAACGCCGTCAGGTTGATACCCAACACCTCGGCCGGCACCGGCCAGCTCTTGGCGTGGTAACGCAAGGCGCCGTAAGCGACAATCAAACCGCCGAACGACATGGCGTCGCCGGCGAGAAATAACCACATGCCGAGCTTGCCCCAGCTCTCCGGGGTCAAGGGCGTTTCGGCGGGCTCCACCGCACCATGCACCGCTACCGCGTCACTCATTTCGCGTTTTCCTCCTGGGTCCAAATCAGCGCATCGAGCGCCACCTGCGCGTCCTGCTCTTCAACCGCCCGCTTCGCCTCCGCTCGGCGATAGGCCAGCACTAAACATCCAGCAATGGTGCCGGCGACTACATAGGGTGCGGCGAGCAAAAAGCCGACACTCCAATTGAAAGCGTGGGTCAATGCGTCACCGTCGCCGGAAAAGCACACCGAGCAAGCCTGCGCCACCGCGGGAATGTTGGCGGCGGCCATGACAAGCGCAAGTGCAAGTGCAATTTCGGTTTTCATAGACATAAACAGGCAATAAAATATCTTAACCGCTCCGTCCTGTCAACTAAACTGCGCTAGTAAAGATAAACCAAACCGTAGAGCACCGGCCACAACGCCACGACGAAAGTCCAGTACATGCGCGTGGTCTGGACACCGACAAAATCTTTCTTGCTAAAGCGGCCGCGCCGGGCCTGCCAATAGACCACCGCCAACCAAATCAAACCGCCGATAACATGCACGCCATGGGCGCCGATGAGGGTGTAAAACAGTCCGCCATAGACGCTGCTCGAGGTCGTCAGACCGAAATGAATCATGCGCGCCCATTCGTAACCTTGGATCGCCAAAAACAAAGCGCCCAACGCGGCGGTGAAGCCCAACTGGCGCACGAGAACCGCGGTTTGGCCGACGCGCGCCGCGCCCACCGCCCAGTGCACGGTTAATGCGCTAAAAAGTAAAATCACCGTATTGACGCCGGTGACGCCCAAGGGCAAGCGCGGCTGAAACGGCGGCGGCCAAACCTGGGCGCTCAGGCGAAAAACTAAAAACGCGCCGATCAAACCGGCAAAGAACATCAATTCGGCGCCGAGCATCATGATCACGCCGAGCCGGGCGTTGTTGAGCAGCGGCATGTTGGGCCGCACCGGCGGCCCGCCGCCGACCAACTCGGGTCGGGGCGCAGGCGGCGGCACGTCATCAAGCTTGTGTGCGACCGAGCTGGTTGCCATAACTTTCAATTAATAAACGACGATGAACGCCATGATCGCGACGATATAGAGCACCACCGCGGCCGCCAGGAGCAGGCCGAAGCGCCCCACCTTCGCACGATTGGATTGACCTAATTCAGTCATAGTTTGATTCATAGCGGCACTCGATCCAATGCCATCACCAACAACAATACCGGCAAGTAAACTAGCGACACGAACAACAAGCGGCGTGCGTTCGCCAACGTGGAATTAAGCGCCAGGGCGATGCCGCTAGCAATGAAGCCGACACCCAAAACAAACGCGATGGCGAAATAGATCGCACCGGCGAGACCCAACAAAGTCGGTAGCAGACTGACCGCCAACAGCGCGGCGCTATGGCTGATGATCTGGCGATGGGTGCTGCCGCCTTCGGGCTCGATCACCGGCAAAAACATAATGCCGGCCTTGGCGTAGTCTTCCCGGTACAACCGGGCGATTGCGAGAGTATGGGGCACCTGCCAGAGAAACATGATGGCGAACAAAACCCAGGCGTCAATGTCCAAGGAATTGCGCGTCGCCACCCAGCCGATCACCGGCGGTAAGGCACCGGGCACGGCGCCCACCAGCATGCACAGCGAGCTGCGCCGTTTGAGCGGCGTATAGAACAGTAAATAACTGATGGTGATAAAGCCGGTCACGGCGGCACTCAACAGATTGACCGTCAGCGCCAGATAGCCGAGCCCCAGTAGGCAAACCGCCAGTCCGAACCACATCGCTTCGCGCGGTTGCAAGCGGCCGTCTGGCAGCGGCCGGCGCTGGGTGCGCTGCATCACCGCGTCGGTGTCGCGTTCCATGTATTGATTGAGCGCCAGGGTGCCGCCCGCCGCCAGGGCGGTGCCGATCAAGGTTTGGACGAGAATCAGATATTGGGGCACCCGCTCCGAGCCTAGATAGAATCCGACGAAGGTGGTGATCAACACCATCAGCACCACGCGCGGCTTGGCGAGTTCGAAGAAATCGCCCAATCGGCGCAGCGCGCTGGCGCCACTCAGAGTAGCCGTGTTGGAATTCATACTGAATATTGTTCGGTTAATACCGGTTGTTGCCGTGGCGCACTGGCTGCGGTCGAAAAGCGAAAAGCCCGCAAAGCGATCGTCAAGCTAGTCACCAGCATGGCAGCACCGATTATCAAATGGGTCGTGGTGGTCAAGACCAGCCCGCCCGCCGGCAAAGGCATCAGCGCGGTAAACTTGGCGAAATAAGATGCCGCGCCGAGGATCAATTGCATCAGCAAGAGCCCGCCCAACCAGAACGCCGGCCGCGCAAGCGCCGTCTCGGCGCCATGCTGGCGGGTGATCCGCAGTAACAAGAGAACCACATGGAGCGCCACTAGCGCGGCAAACAATAGATGGCCTTCGAACCACTCGCCGGTATGTCTGAGCAACGCGCCAAAAACGATCTGCAAATAGATCAGTGCGGTGGTGATCAGCGCCAGCCGGCGCAGTCGCCCGCCGTCGGCGATGAGCGGCGCCTGTGGCGGCTCGCGCCATTGGCGCGAGGTGAACAGCGCCAAACTAACGGTCACAGCGAAAAACGCCTGGGCGAAACAAGCATGAACGATGGCCAAGGTCTGCTTGAGCAGTACCACCCGCAGACCGCCGAGCACGCCTTGAAAGATTACCAAGCCCAACGCCCCAACGCCGAGCCAACGCAGCCAAGTTCGCTCTTCTTTGAACCACAACGTCAGCGCCAGTGCGATGGTCAATATTCCGACGCAGGACGCTACCAGACGATGGCTATGCTCGTAAAAAATCCCGCCGATCATCTTCGACCAGGGGTAGAGAAACATATTGTAGCCGAAGGTGGTCGGCCAATCGGGCACCGCCAGCCCCACGCCCAGGCTGGTAACCAGACCGCCGATGAACAGCAGCGGAAAGGTCGCGCTAGCGAGCGTCACCGCCAGGCGGTGCGGCAAGGGCGAAAAAGACGAAGGATGGCGGGCAGCATCTGCCCCCATCCTTCTTGCTTCACCGTTCATGATAGTTCCGCTAATGCGCTTTCGCCGCAGTGCTAGCGCCAATATCCTTATCCTGCGGCAGCCAATCTTCCGTCACTTCCGGCGAACTATATTCATAGGGGCCGCGGTAGACCGTCGGCGTAGTCAAAAAATTGCCATGCGGCGCCGGCGTCGGCGCCGACCATTCGAGAGTGTTGGCTTGCCAGGGATTTTGCTCGGCTTTTTTGCCGGCGAACAGACTCCAGAAAAAGTTTCCCAGGAAGAAGAGCTGCGACGCGCCGAGGATCAGCGCGCTCCAGGTGATGAAAATATTCCAGTCATGCATCGGCGTGATGAATTCATACTGCAGCGGGTTGTAAATCCGCCGCATATGGCCGCCGACGCCCAAGAAATGCATCGGAAAAAACGCCCCGTTAAAGAAAATATAGGTGAGCACGAAATGAACCTTGCCCAAGGTTTGGTTCATGTTCCGGTAAAACATTTTCGGGAACCAATAATACACCGCGGCGAACAGCGCGAAGATGATGCCGGCGACGACGTAATGAAAGTGGGCGACGATGAAGTAGGTATCGTGGATGAAGATATCCACCGGCGTCGATGCCATGAAAATGCCGCTCAAGCCGCCGATGAGAAAGTTCGAGACAAATCCTAATGCGAACAGCATCGGCACGGTCAGGCGAATCGAACCGCCCCAAAGCGTACCGAGCCAATTAAACACTTTGATCGCGGAGGGCACCGCAATCACCATCGTCGTCATCATGAAGGCGGTGCCGAGCAAAGGATTCATACCGCTGATGAACATATGATGGCCCCAGACGATCCACGACAGCCCGGCGATGGCGATCATCGAAAAGGCCATGGCATGATAGCCGAAGATCGGCTTGCGCGAGAACGTCGACAATAGATCGGAAGTGATGCCCATGGCCGGCAAGACCAAGATATAAACTTCCGGATGGCCGAAGAACCAGAACATATGCTGCCAGAGCAGCGGCTCACCGCCGCCCTCGGGGAGAAAAAAGCTGGTGCCCGCCATGCGATCGAACAACAACATCGCCAAGGCCGCGGTCAGCACCGGCAGCGCCAGCAACAATAAGATCGCGGTGATAAATAACGACCAGACGGTCAACGGCATGCGGAAATAACCCATGCCCGGCGCGCGCATATTGACGACCGTGGTAATATAGTTGATCGCGCCCATCAACGATGAAACGCCGTTGAGCATTAAGGCGATAATCCACAGATGCTGGCCCCATTCGACGCCGGTGTACTGCGCTTTCGCCGAAAGCGTCGCGTAACCGGTCCAACCGCCGGCCGCCGGGCCGCCAGGGACGAAGAAACTTGACAGCATCACGACACCGGAGATCGCACCGACCCAAAACGACAACATGTTAAGTTTGGGAAAAGCCATGTCGCCGGCGCCAATCATCAGTGGAATGAGAAAATTGCCGAAGGTGCCGACCATGATCGGCATGACCACGAAGAAAATCATGATCGTCGCATGCATGGTGAACAGCGCATTATAGGTCTGCGGTGGGATGATACCGCCACCGTTGGGACCGGGATAAATATAAGGTTCGGAGATGAAGCCGAGTCCCGGCACCGGGCTTTCCGGCCAGGCCAATTGCCAGCGCACCAGCATGGCGAGAATGCCGCCGATCATCAGCATCAGCAGGCCGACAAAGAGGAATTGCCGGCCGATCATCTTATGATCGAGGGAGAAAATGTAATGGCTGATAAAACTCGGCTTGGCGTGCTGTCCATGCGCTCCATGCGCCACTGCTGACTCGCTCATCGCTTGAGAACCTCCGTAGTGATCATCGGGTAAATCGGGGCCGAACCGGCTATTGTGCCTTGGGCGCTAAATTTTCCGCCGCCCATTTTTGATAGTCTTCGACCGAGTGAACATGGAGCCAGCCCTTCATGCCGGAATGGCCGAAACCGCAAAGCTCGGCGCAGGGCAGCTCGTACTTGCCCGGCTTCTTGGCTTCGAACCAGGCCATGATGGTACGGCCGGGCACGGCGTCCTGCTTGAACCGCAGGTTGGGAATGAAAAAGCTGTGAATGACGTCGGTCGACTTAAGATGCACCCGCACCACTTTATTGATCGGCACGTGAACATCGTTGTCGAACTTGACATCGTCGTCGGTGCCGAGCTTGCCGTCGGCGCCGGGATAAGCAATATCCCAATTGAATTGCTTGGCGGTAACCTGAATTTCAAAATCGGTGGGCGGCACGGTGCGCTTAATCTTCGCCCAGGTGCTCACGCTCATGAACGACAAGACGATCAAGATCGCCGCCGGGATCACCGTCCAGATGATTTCCAGGGTGGTATTGCCGTGATTGTAGATCGCCCGGCGGCCGGGCTGCTCACGATACTTGATCAAAAACCAAATCATCAAAACAGTGACCAGCACGAAGGTCGCTGCCGTAATGTAGTAGATCAAATAGAATAACGAATCGATCTCATGACCATAGGTGGACACATCTTCCGGCAACCAACGCAGCATTTATCCAACCATCCTTATTTTTTGTGGAAGTTGTAAGAAAAAAGTTAGCCCCTAGCTAACATAGCGTTGGCGCCAATTCAAGAAGAATTACCCAAGATTTGCAATGGTTTGGCGCCGATGATAGTGACAATGTCGCGCTGCTTCACAGATCCCGCATGACTACTTGGCACACCGTCAGTTTATTTTTGCATCTGCTCGCCTTGGCGCTGTGGATCGGCGCCATGGTGTTCTTTTTGATCGTCATGGGGCCGGCGGTGCAGGAAATGGCGCCGACCATCGCCGTGCGCACCATGAACCGCGGTCGCATGGGCCTCGAGTCAATTTCCTGGATCGGTATTGGCCTTCTGCTCGTCACCGGCATCGCCAATCTGGCCCTACGCAATCCCGCCGCCGGCCTGCCCGGCGGCACTTATATGGTTCTCCTCGGCGGCAAATTTTTCGTTTTTCTCGCCATGACCGTGCATCATTGTTTGCAAGTCTTCAAATATGCCCCGCGCATCGCCCAACAGAGCGCCGCGGTCAAAGAGTCCGCGACCGACTGGCCCGAAGCCCTAGTGAGCGACTGGAGCCGTTGGTTCCTGCTCCTCAAGCTCAACGCCGGCCTGGGGCCGGTGGCGGTGCTGCTCGGCCTGGCCCTGGCAAAAAGCTAATCTGAAATCTGGAATTTGAAATCTGTAATGCGCCGGCCGCCGGCGCCTCAGCCCTTCGGATAAAGCGACTTGATAAAGCCGCTGTCCTCCAACTGCTTGACGAAACGAGTGTCCATGAAGCTCTCTGGCGTGTAGTTTTTCGCCCGCGGGTCGCGCACCGCCACTTCGTCGAGGACGAATCTCAGCCCGCCCAGGGTGGCGTGGGGTACCCGCTGCAATTTCGGCGCGTAGAAGTCCACGGTCGCACCGAGGGTGGCGGCGTCTTTCATGCCGGTGTACTTACTGGTCACCTTGATCGCCAGCTCGCGGTTATTCTTGTACAGCGCGATCGCTTCGCTGTAGGCGCGCACGAAACGCTGCACCGTATCCATGTTGTCTTTGATATAAGATTTCTTGGCGGCGATACCGACGAAGGGAAACTCCAAACCCATGGCGGCGATGTCGGCGATCTCCTTGAGGCCCAACTTCTTTGCCGCGTAGGTGAACGGATCGGCGAGCGCGCCGGCGGCCACCCGGCCGGTTTGAATGCTGCTAAGAATGTTGCCGTATTCTTCCAATTGAATCAGCGCGACATCTTTTTCCGGCTGCAAGCCGGCCTTGCGAATCGCGTAGCGCGCCGAGGTATCGGTGTTGGAGCCGTAGCGCGTGACGCCGATGGATTTGCCCTTGAGCTCTTCCATCTTCGACACGTTGCCCATGATCACGATCGGCGTGGTGTTAAGCGCCACGGCGACAAAGGTGACATCCATGCCGGCAACGCCGGCGGATAGCATCGCCGGCCCGCCCAGCTGCGATAGCTGAATTTCACCGGAGACCAAAGTCTGCGCCATGGTCGAGCCGCTGCGAATGTAGGCGACATCGGCGCGCAGGCCATTTTTCTCGAACAAACCCGCCTCCCGTGCCATCCACAAGACCGCGTGCGGACCCGACGTCGCGCTGTAACCGGTCATGACGCGCACGGGAGCTTGCGCCGTCGCCGAGCCGCCAGCGCTAAGCAGCGCCAACAGAACGAGAAGAGTTCGAATCATTTGTCCTCCACTAACTTGATTCCAAGGTCGGTTTGGAAGTATAGGGGTAAGCGAGAAGCAAGGTCAACTGATCTGACCCTGCCCAAGGAGAAGTGAATTCCCATGGTGCGTCGAATCTTGAGATTGAGTTTGTTCGCTCTAGCGATCTTGCCCAGCGCGGCGGCATCGGCCGCCAACATCAACGTCGTTTGGACTAGCGAGGTCGGCAACTTCGCCCCCCTTTGGGTCACTAAAGAAGCCAAGATATTTGAAAAGCACGGCAACAACGTCCAGCTGATCTTCATTCAGGGCGCCAGCTCCGCCGCCATGGCGTTGATCAACGGCGACACCCATGTCGGCATGTTTTCGCCCCAGGTGGTCATTGAAGGCACGCAGCGGGGCTTGGATTTCGCCATGTTTGGCCGCCTTGGCAACACCATTGAGAACGTCATCTACGGCAAGAAGGGCATCAAGAGCATCAAAGAAGTAAAGCGCTTGGCGGTGAGCCGCTTCGGTAGTAACGCCGACTTCATCGCGCGCTTTTTGTTGCAGCGCGAAGGGCTGCGGCCGGATACCGATGTGGCGATGCTGCAATTCGGCAATCAGGCCAACCGCATCGCCGCGGTGGAAACCAACAACGCCGACGCCTGCATTCTCACCGCGCCGATGACGCTGCAAGCGCGCAAACTGGGGATGGGCGTGCTCATCGACGGCAGCAAGCTCGGCATCCCCTACTCAAGCCTCATGTTCGTCGCCCGCCGCGCCTATCTAGCCAAAAGCCGCACCGACATGATCAACTTTACCAAGGCGATGATCGAAGGCGTGCACTACTATAAGGCGAATCATGAGTTCAGTCTAAAAGTATTGGCGAAATACATGAAGGTGCAGGACCGCGAAATATTAGAAGAGAACTTTCGCGCCTATGATTTCCCCCTGAAGCCTTACCCAACCAAGGAATATTTCGACTTACCGATGCAAGAAGTCGGCAAGCGCGACCCGAAAGTCCTTAAGGAAAATCCCGACCGCTTCGTCGACATGTCATTTGTCAAAGAGCTCGACGACAGCGGCTTCATCGACAAACTAACCCGTGACTACAAGGTAAAGTGACTTGACCGCTGATAAAATCAGCGGTCAAGTCATCCCGAGCCAAAGCGAGGGATCTCGTTCGATAGAATAGACGCCAACAAACCAAGGAGGATTAACCATGGCAACCTCAAGAGGCGCGACCTTACTCGGCCCCGATAAACTCGAACTGCGGGAATATCCGATTCCGGATATTCCCGCCGATGGCGGACTGCTCAAAGTGGAAATGGGCGGGGTGTGCGGCACCGACGTCAAATATCTCCACGGCAAACTCAAAGTCGACTATCCGATAATCCTCGGCCATGAGATTCTTGGCCGTATCGAAAAGCTCGGCAAGAATGCCGCGGCGATTCACCATGTGAAGGAAGGCGACCGCGTCATTCTCAAAGGCGCGCTCGGCTGCGGCCGCTGCGACGATTGCCGGCGCAACAACCAGCGCTTCTGCCGTCAGCGGACGAATTACGGTGGACGGACGAAGTGCGACACGCCGCCGCATCTGTTTGGCGGCTTCGCCGACTATCTGTACCTGGCGCCGGACGTGTTGTGCACCAAAGTCAGCGAGTCGCTGTCCGCCGAAGCCGCTGCCTTGGTCGGCTCGGTGATGGCCAACGGTTTTCAATGGGCGATCCGCCGCGGCGGGGTCAAGATGGGTGATTATGTCTTGATCCAAGGACCCGGCCAGCAAGGGCTGTCCTGCACTTTCGCATCCAAACATGCCGGCGCGGCGAAAATCTTCGTCAGCGGCATCGGCCGCGATATGCCGCGATTGGAATTGGCGAAAAAATTCGGCGCGACGCGGATCATCAACGTCGAGCAAGAAGATGTCGTCGAAGTGGTGCGCAAGGAAACCAACGGCCAGCTCTGCGATGTCGTCATCGACGTGTCGGGCAACCCCAACGCAATTTTGAAATCGGTGGACTGTCTGCACCGCCAATCGACCATGGTGTTGGGCGGCTTGACCGGCGACACCACGGTGACGCCGATGCTGATGGACAAGCTGGTATGGAACGAGATCAAACTGCAAGGCTGCTTCACCGCCGACAACGACGCCACCGACGCGGCGCTGCGGATCATCGAAGAGACCAAGTTCCCGGTGGAACAGATGGTCAGCCATGTCTTTCCGTTGAAAGATATCGAGCACTGCATCCGCTCCATCGGCGGCGAAGTGCCCGGCACTTTCCCGACCAAGGCGTTGATCAACCCGGCGATCGGGTAAGCGTATTTAATATGCGTAGGGGCGAAAAATCTTTCGCCCAACAACCTGCCATGATCGACGGACTCAAAGACAAAGTCGTCATCGTCACCGGCGGCGCCCATGGCATCGGCAAAGCCTACTGTAAAGGCTTCGCCGATGCCGGGGCGCGCGTCGTCATCGCCGATATCGATCAGCCCGGCGCCGAAGCGGCGGCCAGCGAGATTGCTGCCGACGTAGGGGCGAAAAATCTTTCGCCCATCCTAGCCCTGCACGTCGACGTATCCAACGAAGAGTCGACCAAAAACATGGCCGCGCAGGTGCTGGAAAAATTCGCCCGCATTGACGCGCTGATCAACAACGCCGCGGTTTTCTCGGTCGTGCCGATGAACCGCGGCCGGATTGAAACCATCGATCCGGCGGAATGGGACAAACTCATGGCGGTAAATCTGCGCGGCCTATTTTTCTGCTGCCGCGCGGTCTTGCCGACCATGCGCACACAGCAGTCCGGCAAGATCATCAACATCGCCTCTGGAACAGTCTTCGCCGGCAGCCCTGGCCGGATTCACTACGTGACCTCGAAGACCGCCACCATCGGCTTCACCCGCACGCTCGCCCGCGAAGTCGGCGGCGACAACATCAACGTCAACTGCCTGGCGCCCGGCAACACGCTGTCGGAAGAGAATCCGAGCGCGGAAACCATTCGCCTGCGCGAATCCTCCGCCGGCCTGCGCGCCTTGAAGCGCGTCCAAGTGCCCCAAGACGTGGTCGGCGCCATGCTGTTTCTCGCCTCGCCGCTGAGCGACTTCATGACCGGCCAGACGGTAAACGTCGACGGCGGCATATCGTTCTTGTGACCGACCCACGATTGGAACCTTTGGAACGACTGGAACAATTGGAACGGAATTTTTATGAGTCTTGATTACCCGATCATCGACGCCGACGGCCATGTGCTGGAGAAAGACCGCGAGCTGCACGATTACCTCGGCGGCCGCTACAGCGCGGCGCCGCGCTTTGAAACCTACGGCTACTTTCCGTCCCTCGACGGCTGGAACCGCGGCACCGGCGTGCCGGGCAAAGATCCGGAAACCCCGGCATCGCGCTGGTTGCAATTTCTCGACGAGTTGGGCGTTCACACTACCGTGCTCTATCCCACCGGCGGTTTGGGATTGGGCTTGGTGCAAAATCCCGAATGGTCCTGCGTCCTCGCCGGCGCCTACAACTCCTGGCTCGCCGATCGCTTCATCAAAGTGAGCCCGCGCCTCAAAGGGGTGGCGCTCCTGCCGGTGCATGAACCGGTCGAAGCGGCGAAGGAATTGGAACGGGCCAAAGCTTTGGGCCATGTCGCCGGCCTGCTGCCGGCGGTGACTTCGCTGCACAAAGGCTACGGTCACCGCGACTTCGATCCGATCTATGAAGCTGCGGAACGCTTAGACATGCCGCTGACCGTCCATGGCGCGCCGAGCCGCGGCATGGGCTTCGACTTTTTCAATAAATTTTTACAGGTCCACACCCTCGAACATCCCTTCGCGATTCTGATCCAGTTCACCAACATGGTTTTCGAAGGCGTGTTCGTGCGCTTCCCCAAACTGCGCGTGGCCTTTCTCGAAGCCGGCTGCGGCTGGCTACCCTACATGATGGACCGCATGGACGAGGAAATGGAAAAACCTTACCGCGTCCAGGCGCCGCTATTGAAAAAGAAACCGAGCGAGCTGATCCGCAACGGCCAGATCTGGACCACCTGCGAGGTCGAAGAAAAGGCCCTGCCCTTCGTGATCCAACAATTCAATCCGAAGTGTTTGATGTGGCCGTCGGACTACCCGCACGAACGGTTGCCCGACATGTTCAAGCGCGACATCCCGGAATTTCTCGAACGCGACGATGTGAGCGATGCGCACAAGAAAGCGATCCTGCATGACAACCCGGTGGATTTTTACCGGCTAAAGATTTGAAGAGTGGAAGAATTCCTCTCGCAAAGGCGCAAAGACGCTAAGGTAAGAAAATCGGATTCCGAACTTGGCGTCTTTGCGCCTTTGCGAGAGACATTTCTTAACGAATTCTACGGAGGCACACCATGCGATTGAAAGATAAAGTAGCCATCGTCACCGGCGGCGGAGTCGGGATCGGCAAAGCCTACGCCCATGGCCTCGCCAAGGAAGGCGCCAAAGTGGTCGTCGCCGACATCCAAGACACCGAAGCACAAAAAGTCGCCGCCGATATCAAAGCCGCGGGCGGCGAAGCCATCGCCGTGGCCGTCGACGTCACCTCGCCGGAAAAAACCCAAGCCATGGCCGCCGCCGCGCTCAAGGCCTACGGCCGTATCGACATTTTAGTCAACAACGCCGGGCTCTATTCGGCGCTCAAGAAAAAACCTTTCATGGATATCGATCCCGACGAATGGGATCGGGTCATGGCGGTCAACGTCAAAGGTCTCTGGCACTGCGTCAAAGCGGTCTACCCAGCCATGAAACAGCAGCATAAAGGCAAGATCATCAACATCTCGTCGGGCACCACTCAAGGCGGCACGCCCAACTTCCTCCACTACGTCTCATCGAAGGGCGCGGTGATTTCGTTCACCCGCGCGCTGGCGCGGGAAGTCGGCGGCGACAACATCTGCGTCAACTCGATCATGCCCGGTCTCACCATCTCCGGCCCCAATCAAGAAGGTGTCACCAGCGCCGAACAACTAGCCGATCGAAGAAAGAGCCGCGCTCTACAGCGCGATCAATATCCCGCGGACCTAGTCGGCACCGTGATCTTTCTCGCCTCCGACGACAGCGACTTCATGACCGGCCAAGCCATCGGCGTCGACGGCGGCCAACATATGCATTGAGGGGATAGAGACTCGATATATAGAGATTCAAAGATCCCGTCGGATGGGTAGAGCGCAGCGAAACCCATCTTTCTCAACCTCGCGCTAGCGCCAATCTACGTAAACCTATGACAGGAATCTCGCACCGGTTGCGGCACGGCGCCTCTACCCATCCGACGATGCTGACTTTACCGGTTTAAGGAATTCCGGGAACCCAATGGGCTACGACAACACCGTCAAACCGTGCCGCCGCGCTGCCCGGGCTAGCCTTTCATCGAAACAAGCGAAGGTCACCGTTTCACTCCCCTGCTCGCCAACAATCGCCGCGGAGGCGAGATGCACCGCATCGTAACCTCTGAGTGCAAAGGTCTCGGCTAATTGGCCCGCTCGTTTTATCAGAGCGTCCGAAACATCGACGATGAAAAAGCTGTCCCAGTCATTGTCGAAGTCCTGAACAATGGTTCGGTAATCTCGCAGAGACACAGCGCGCTCGCGGCGCTTGCGGGCGAAAGCGCCGCGCGCTTCGGCATAGGCGATACGCGAGGTTGCCGACATTTCGGCAGTTTCGACCAGTTGGGCGACCTTGGCGCTATCGGTTTCGGGGATATACAGCTTCACCAAGGCACTGGTATCCAAATAAACAGTCACCGACGCTCCTCAATGACGACTTGAGAAACCGGTTTACCCCTTACGGTCACGCGCCGCGAGGCGCCCTTTGGCTTGCCACCCTTCCACGATCCGACCCCTTTGCGACTCAAGACCTCGGCGATTTGGGCCGCTGAACTTTGCTTGGGCGGGACTAGCATCGCGATCGATTCACCCCTTTCCGTGATCTCCACCAGCCGTCCCGCTTTGACGCCGCGAAGATAATGGCTGAGTTTGTTTTTTAGTTCTCTAACGCCGACGGTGATCATGCGGCCCTCCATGTAGCGTCATTATACAAACGACATGGCCACATAGTAAAGCCTCATCCGCGCCCTCCAGCGCGATCCAGCGCGATCCATATCCTCAAGACTTAACCAGCACCGTGATCTTCCTCGTCTCCGACGACAGCGTTCTCACAACCGGCCATTCATCATCGACGGCGCCATCAATAGGCACTTACGGACACAGAGTTGAGATCAAAATCGTCGGATGGGTAGAGCGCAGCGAAACCCATCTTTCGTAACCCGCGCCGGCGCCGAAGCTACCAGAGTCAATAAAACGAATCTCACATCGATGGGTTTCGGCGCGGCGCCTCTACCCATCCTACGATGCGCCAATCCTACGATGCTGCAATGATTGATTTAATCGAATAAAGGAGCGCGGACATTCCTGTCCGCGTCTGATCGGCCGCGGGTTGAACGCCCGCGGGCTATTCTCGCGAAGAATGCATCACTCGAAGATCAAACTCGTAAACGTCACCGCCGAGCCGGTCTCCGGCGTGAACGCCTGGCCGTAGTGCAGATGATTACCGCGGGCGCCGTCGAGCAGATGGATCAGTGAGTAAAGCGGCGCGAAGCCACAGATCTTGCGCTTGTCCTCGTCCTTGGCGATCTCATTGAAAAAGCCCGGCGCGTCCAAATCGACTAAGCGGTCGACCAGCTGGCGGTCTTCGGTTTCGCACCATTTGAGAAATTGCTCGTCGACCGGCTCTTGGTCGCCGAACTGTTTGCCGACATGGGCGAGATCGACGCCGGCGACAAAACAGACTTGGCGGGAATCCTCGCGCGCCAGTTCTCGTAGCGTCTTTAAGAAACTGCCCACCGCTTCGGTCTGTTCCGGCAAGGTCTGGCTGACCATCATGGAATGAAACGACGACACCAAGATCGGCACGATTTTAAACGGTCTTTCCGGCTGGCCCGTCAACGCGGCGCGCTTCTGGGCGCTGTATTTTAGAAACAGTACCTGAAATTCGATGGAGTGCTCGCCGCGATGGAGATACTCGTCGGTGAAACAATCCTCGGCGCTCTGCGCTTGCAACCGCGCGACGAAATCACGATCAGTTTCGACCAACCCCAGCGGCGTTTCAAAACTTTTCTCGGTGAGAATGTACGGCGTCTGGCCGCCGCAGTGCGACGTTCCGAGAATGATATAAAGATCGGCGCCGGCGCTTTCGGCCAGCGACTTGTAAGCCCACGCATAGGCCGGCCCGCCGCGGTGAAAATCGATGTGCGGCGCGACAATCGCCTTGGGCGTCGCGCCACTATGCGCGGCTGACGGATGCCCAGGTCCCTTCGCCGCGGTGAAATAGCTGTCGAGCTGCGCGGTCAGTTCCACTGGGTCGTTTTTGTAACCGCCGCCCATATGGGCCGGCGCGCGGCTCGGCCGGGCGCGGAATTCGTCGATCACCGCTTGCTGGTAGCTCTCAAAGCGCGCGCTCTTCAAATAATAGTGCTCATCGAGCATGGCGACGAACTGGTCGAACTCTTTGCGCGCCAGCGGCGCGCGGAAGCGCTCTTCAAAAACTTCGCGTAAATCATCGTAGCCATGCCGGCCATCGAAATGGGCCAAAAGAAAATAGCCCACTGGGGAAACTCCCAGGGGCGTGGCGAAGTTGAGCGGGTCTTTAAGATAGATGAGAGTTTTACCGTCCTGCTGGACCGGAAAAGCTTCGATGGCGCGAACTCGCGGATTGTCGTCCATGGCGGAATTCAGCTATGCAGGCGAGCTAAGCCCGGCGGATTAAACGATGCCGAGCCGCTGTTTGGCTTCCTCGGCGATCATGCTCGGATTCCACGCCGGCTCCCAGACCAAGTCCACCGTCGCGTCACTGACCCCTTCGAGGGCCATGATCTTTTCCTTGGCGTCGGCGGCGATCATGCCGCCCATGCCGCAGCCGGGCGCGGTGAGGGTCATCTTGACCGCGACTTTGTCGCCCTCGACTTCGACATCGTAAACCAAACCGAGATCGACGATATTGACCGGAATCTCCGGGTCGAAACATTCATGCAGCGCTTCGTAAACTTGTTCTTTGGTAACCATCATCGTCTCCTCGGCGCCATGGCGCGTTAATGCGTTGTGATGATCGTCGGCCCCTGCCCTTTGTTGCCGCGCTCGGCGGCGATAGATAACTGTCCTGCCAACTTGCGGGCGATTTCCAAGAAACTCTTGCTCACCGGTGAATTGGGATCCTGAATTAAAATCGGCACCCCTTCGTCGCCGCCCAGGCGCAACGCCGGGGTGATCGGAATCTCGCCCAAGAACGGAATCTTAAAGCGCTCCGCCGCCGCTTTGGCGCCGCCGCGGGAAAAGATGTCATGCTCTTTGTTGCAGCCGTCGCAGATGAAATAGCTCATGTTCTCGATCAGACCGACGATCGGGATCATGACTTTGTCGAACATCGATTTCGCGCGCACGACGTCGGCCAGCGCGACCAGCTGCGGCGTCGCGACCAAGACCGCACCGCTGACCTTCAATTGCTGGGAAAAAGTGATCTGCACATCGCCGGTGCCCGGCGGCATGTCGACCACCAGATAATCCAACTCGCCCCAGTGCACGTCGCCCATCAATTGATGGAGCGCCTTGCCGAGCATCGGGCCGCGCCAGATCACCGCTTGATCGGCGTCGAGGAAAAAACCGATGGACATCACCGGCACGCCATGGGCCATGGTCGGGGCGATCTTTTGCACGCCGCCGACGTCGATTTTAGTCGGCTCGCCTTTGACGCCCATGATGATCGGCACCGACGGGCCGTAGATATCGGCGTCGAGCAATCCAGTCTTGGCGCCCAACATTTGCAGGGCCACGGCCAGATTGGCCGCCACCGTCGATTTGCCGACGCCACCTTTACCGGCGGCGACCAGCACGACATTCTTCACCGTCGGCAACAGATCGGTCTGCCCAGCGCCGGCCTTACTGCCGCGCACCTGAGCGCCGAAGTTGATCTCCAGACCGGTGATGCCGGAGAGCGCGCTCAAAGCCTTCTTGCAGTCGGTTTCGATGGTCTCGCGCAGCGGACAGGCCGGGGTGGTGAGTTCGACGGTAAAACGTACTTTGCCGTTATCGACGCTCAGCTCCTTGACCATGCCAAGACTGACGATGTCACGGTGCAGTTCGGGATCCTGGACGTTACGTAAAGCTTCAATGATTTGTTCTGATGAAATATTTGCCACGAAGTTCCTCTCGACGCGAACGAACTATAGACTTATAAGGTCTATGAGGTCAATAACGCCAACGCGGGTTACTCATTTTCGCTAATCGTTGCCATCAGTTGAATCGACAGTCCAACATAACACTCAACTTTAGGGCACCTCTAGAAACTCCAGCTAATTTTGGGCGGCAGACTTGACAAGATTGCGATTAGGCTTTTGATAGTGGAGACGACAGCACGATCGCAGAGCGAGGAGCCGCATGAGCAAACCGACGAGACGAAAGAAGGAGAAGGGTTTTTTCGACGAAGAATACCGACGGGCCGAGCTGGCCAAACATCCCGACCCCCTCAAGCGGCTTAACGCGGTGATGCCATGGGAGTTGTTTCGGCCGATCCTTGAAAAGTGTTTCGACAAGCCCGCCAAAGGTCCCGGCGGCCGGCCACCGTTCGATCTGGTCTTCATGTTCAAGGTACTGATCGTCCAGCGGACCTATAATATATCGGATGCCGATGTCGAGTTTTGGATCAAAGATCGCCTATCGGTGCAGAACTTTCTTGGCATCACGCTGGCCGACGATGTGCCCGACGAAAAGACGATCTGGGCGTTTCGCAACACGCTCTCTCAAGCCGGCGTGGTGGAGACCTTGTTCAACGCGTTTAGGGATCATCTGAGAGAACATGGATTGATTCTTAACCAGGGCTCGATCCTCGACGCCAGTTTTGTCGACGTGCCGCGCCAGCGCAATAGCCGGGAGGAAAACCAGACGATTAAAGCGGGCGGGATACCGCAGGACTGGCAGAGCGAACAGAACGCTCCCAAGATCGCACAAAAAGATACCGAGGCGCGGTGGACCAAGAAAAACGGCGAGAGTCATTTTGGCTACAAGGATCACGTCAAAGTCGATGAGAAGAGCAAGATCATTACCGAGTACACGGTCACCGATGCCAGCGTTCATGATTCGCAAGAAACTGAATCGTTGATCGATGACCGCGACACAGGCAAACCGCTTTATGGGGATAGCGCCTACGCGGGAGAGCCGATTGCCAAGGCACTTGAAGACAAAGGGATTGACAATAAGATTCACCAACGTGCGTACCGCAATAAACCGCTCACCGATGAAGAGAAACAAGACAATCGGGAGAAATCCAAAGTGCGGGTACGGGTCGAGCATGTGTTTGGTTTCATCGAGAACAGTCTGGGCGGATCGTTTATCCGATCGATCGGAACGATAAGAGCGGCGGGGATTATCGGATTGATCAACCTGACCTACAACATGTTTCGGTTCGAGCAGCTAGAGCGCTTTGGTGTAAGAAGCTAGGGAGAGGCCAGCAAGGACATCCAAACTCCTAATCCGAGAGTGAAGATGTGGCAAAACGACGGGGAACGAGGCTA